>CAYPTH010000011.1:0-43169 GCA_964413635.1 uncultured Spirochaetaceae bacterium | reverse complement strand
GGCTAAGCCGGGGGCTGAGCCTTGGGCCCTACCTACATGTCAATTGACCCGTTTACCCCGATTGTGATTCCCCGCAAGAGCACGGAAAATCCCGTGAGGTCGGATGAGGAACCGAACTCGAGGGGCCCCTCCCCCGTTTGAATCCGGTAGTACTCACCGGTGAGCGCGAGCCCATGGACCATGCTCTTGTAGGTGGCGTTGAGATCGACATCCACTCCCTGGATATTGATGCCCAGGCCGCCGCCGGCCAGCCATCCGTAGCCGAGGGCGTTATCGACGCTCAGGGTGGTGAAGGAGATGTTCTCCGCGCCGTCACCGGACAATTGGCCTGCCAAGTCCGCCTCGATATTCTTGGTCAGAGGATGAATCACCGGGTTCCAGCTGAGGGCGCCCCCGCCGAAGGCCTCGACGTAGAATCGGTCTATTCCGAGTCTCGCCTGGAGCATGAGGAACGGCATGATGTTATCGGCATAGAACCAGGGGCGCGAATTGATACCCAACTCGGCACTGCTGGGCTTGAGCCCATAGATTTGATTATAACTCACGCCAATGGGGAAGCTCAGAATCTCCCCGAACCCAAATGAGGTCGAGAGTGAGGTTTCCACACTCACGCTCCCGTTCCCGTTCCAGTACAAGGATTCCGGCAGGAACACCGAAACACCGCCGCCGACGGACTGTCCCCACACCCCGGCACTTGCGAAAACCAGCAGGACAAGAAGCATGGTCATTCGTTTCATCACGGTACCTCCACCGACAAGGATATTCATATTTGCCAAAAGGTCCATACGCCTTTAGGCGAATAGGGTGGTTCCGATCTGGTCCACGCCGAGGGGACTCGGCCAAAAGGGCAGCGCTTGGTGGGTGCTCGCCGTCAAGAAAAAGAGGAACTCCGTGTTTCCCCGGCGGCCCCGTATTGGCGAAGTGACCGCACCGCGGATCTCGATCCCTTCTCGAATCAGCCGTGCCGCCACCTCCTCCACGGTCTGCCGGAGAAGCTCGGGGTCACGCACTACCCCGTCGAAGCCGGGGGCGGGGGATGCAACCTCGAACTGCGGTTTCACGAGGGCGATCATCCAGTGCTCGGTGCTCATGCCGAGCAGGTGCTTCGCCGCCCCGACGGCGCTGCGAAAGGAGAGATCGCCCACCGATGCGTGGGCGGGCGGATCGATCTCGGCCGGCACGAGGTGCATGACGTTGGTGCGCTCGTGGACGAAGACCCGCTCGTTTTGACGCAAGGAGTACGCAATTTGGTTGTAACCGACGTCCACGGCGTGAACAGCCTGGGCGCCGTGCTGCAGGAGGCAATCCGTGAAGCCACCGGTGCTCGCACCGGCGTCAATGAAGACGCGGTCGCCGATAGGCAGAGACCACGCTGTGAGGGCGTGCTCGAGCTTCAAACCGCCGCGAGAGACGTAGCTATCGGCGGAGAAGGCAATATCCGCATCCACCGCCACGCTCCGGCGCGCCTCGCGGACGCGCTCACCGTCTACCGACACCTCCCCCGCAAGAATGTAGGCGAGAATTCGTTCACGGCTGTAGTCGGGGTAACGGGAAACCAGGAGGTCGAGAAGCGGGATCCGCTTCACACCAGCGACTCCTCCTGAATTCGGCGTATTGAAAGCGCCTTCTTCTCGTCGCGATCCACCTCGACAAGAACTCCGTGGATCACGGCGGTGTTGTTTGAAACCTCGTTCCGGATGGGAAGCTGCGTCCTGACGCGGTCCATGCTTATGGTGGGATCAAACCCGATGACGGAGTCACTCGGACCGCAGGCCCCGACGTCCGTAATGTAGGCGAGGCGCCCGCCGAGAATCCGCTCGTCCGCGGTTTGGACGTGAGTATGGGTGCCGACAACCGCAATTGCGTCGGACAGGAGGTGCCACGCGAGGGCCTCTTTCTCGTCGGTGGCTTCCGCATGGAAATCAATGAAGATGAAGTCCGCATCATTGGCGAGCTTGCGGGCGATCTCTTTCCCCTTTCGGAAGGGACAATCGATGGGCGCCAGACGCACACGCCCCTGCAGGTTCACCACACCGACCCGGGTGCCCTTGGCGGCAACGACACAGCTTCCGTGACCCGGATTCCCACCGGGGTAGTTGGCGGGCCGTAGGATGCGCTCTTCTCGATCGAGGTATGGGTACACCTCTTTCTGCTGCCAGATGTGGTTACCGGTCGTAATGACGTCAACGCCGGCGGAAAAGAGCTCACCGGCAATCTCAGAGTTGATTCCGAAACCGTCGGCGGAGTTTTCTCCGTTTACAATGACGAAGTCGGCGTGCTGCTCTTTTTTGAGACGGCTGAGCGCCGTCACGACGGCCCGAAGGCCGGACCGTCCAATGACGTCGCCGAGCATGAGGATCCGATAGGGCTTATCGGGCATACTCGATTATTCTGGTTTCTCGGATCATGGTCACCTTAATGCGGCCGGGATAGCGGAGTTGCTCCTCGATCCGTCGCGCAATCTGTTTCGCGATGTCCTGTGCCTGCACATCGGACACCTGCTCATGATCCACCATGATCCGAAGCTCGCGGCCCGCCTGAATGGCATAGGCCTTATCTACGCCTTCGAACTCCTCGGCGATCTTCTCGAGGTTTTCCAGGCGCTTGATGTAGTTATCCAGGGTCTCCCTTCGTGCACCCGGCCGGGACGCCGAGAGGGCGTCCGCAATCTGCACGATCACCGATTCCACGCAACTGTGGGGGACGTCCCCGTGATGCGCCGCAATGGCGTTGATGATCTTCGGATCCTCCCCATTGCGCTTCGCGAGCTCGACGCCGAGCTCGACGTGGTTGCTGTCGCCATCGCTCTCAATGCCCTTCCCGACGTCGTGCAGCAGCCCGCCACGCTTGGCGATATCTCGGTCGGCGCCCATTTCCGCGGCAATCATGCCGGCGAAAACCGCGACCTCTTTGCTGTGAGCCAGCACGTTCTGCCCGTAGCTTGTGCGGAACTGAAGTCTTCCAATACCGCGAATGCCCTCGGGCTGCATGTGATGGATCCCCAGCTCGAAGAGGACCTTTTCGCCCTCCTCGTAGATGGACTGGCTGATTTCGTTGGTGACCTTTTGGACGACTTCTTCAATGCGCGTCGGATGGATACGTCCGTCGGCAATGAGGCGCTCCAGAGATCGTCGAGCAATCTCCTTCCGCACCGGGTCGAAGCAGGAGACCACCACCGCTTCCGGCGTATCGTCGATAATGACGTCAACTCCGGTGAGAGTTTCGAGGGTGCGAATATTGCGTCCCTCGCGTCCGATGATACGCCCCTTCATCTCGTCGCCGGGCAAGCTCACGGACGCGACGGTCACCTCCGCATTTACCTCGGAGGCCATACGCTGGATCGTAGAGACGAGAATCTCCCGAGCCTGCTTATCCGCGGCAGCGGCCGCCTCTTGCTCGACCTTGTTGATCAGACCTTGGGCGTCGTGTCTTGCATCATCCTCAAGGGATTGAATGATGAGTTGCTTCGCATCCTCTTGGGTGAGCCCGGAAATACGTTCGAGCTCTTCCCGCCATTTATTCTCTTGCTCGCTTAACTGACCTTCTCGGTCAGCTATTTTCCTCTCACGGTCTTCAAACGCCGCCTCTTGTCGATGGACCTCAGCGGTTTTTTGATCTAGGTTTTCTTCCTTCTGGTTGAGACGCTTCTCATAGCGCTGCAGTTCGTTCCGTCGTTCTCTGAGTTCCTTCTCCTGCTCTTCTCGTTCCTGGAGTAGCTCATCTTTTGTTTCGAGCAGGAGTTCTTTTCGCTTTGCTTCAGCTTCCCGTATTGCATCTTTTCGTACGCGTTCCGCCTTCTGTTCGGACGAAGAAAGCTGGAACTTGGCATATAGCCATCGGATTATCCAACCTAGAATTACACCGGCGAGAGGAAGGGCGAGCCAGGTTATCCATGCCATCGGCTCCCTCCACTTCTCGTTATGATTCTATAACCTAATTCAGCTACTTGGCCGTTGTCAACAGAGGAACATGTCTACTTTCCAATACACTGGCGGCGACAGGCGTTGCGACGCTCCCGTCGCAATGCGTACACTGAAGGAGCAATGGCAGAATACACAACGATCGTTGAGCTAAGTAACGACATTGAAGCGCGACTCTTAGACGCCCACTTGAACGACCTCGGCATCCCCCACGTTCTCGAGAGCTTTCATGATTCCGCCTATGACGGGATATTCCAGGTGCAAATGGGGTGGGGACACGTGCGCGCGCCCGAGGAGTACCGAGAGCAGATCCTCGAGATCTACAATGATCTCGGCAAGGGCGAATAGCTAGAGCTCATTGTCCACATCCAAAACCCTGCGGTCGTAGCGCTCATCACGTCGCCGCAAGCGAAGCGTCCGGCGCAAACCGCGTTGCAGGAAGACCAACATGTCCGAAAGAAGCGAGTCGATGTCGTCCCGATCGATCTGGTACACGATTGTGTCGAAGATCGCAATGATCAGCCGGGCGGGATCACGGTAGAGGCCGGTACGGAACACGTTTTTGGCGGTTCCCTCTCGGATGATCTCCCTCAAGAGCTCTTCCACGTGGTTGCGAAGGGTACCCGTCCGGCGCTCCCGCTCGGCGAGTCCGGGGTACACGTAGCGTTGGTCTCGGCGGAGGACTCCGCGCAGTATTCGGTTCTGCTTGAGACCGAGGGTGGTAAAGCGATACACCGCCTTGAGCTTATTGATGGGTGATCGCAGTCTCATGACGACCCGGTCGATCTTTCGAATTCCCTCCGACTCAATTACGTCGAGGACTCGTCCGTAAAACTCCTCTTTGCTCGAGAAGTAATTGTAGAAGCTGCCGACGCTCAAGCCGGCCTCTAACATGATGTCCGACACGCTCACGTCGCGATAGCCGGACTCCGCGAAATGCTTCATCCCAATTGCTACCAATAAGGCACGTCGCTTCTGGACCATTCACACGCCTCTCACAGAAACTGAATATCCGCTTCAAATATTCACTGACCTTTTTGGACCAAACCGGATTTTTTGCCTCGATGCGAGCGTATATTCCTACACTTTCGCGCGAGGGACTCTGCGCTCCATACCCTATGTGGTATAGACCGAGATGACAAGTGAATCTCGATACGAGGGGGCTCCATGACGACCTCGCCAACTACGCGATCCTCCGTCGCTCCGGAGGGGACCGAATTCCGGCTTCACTACGATCTCGAGTGCCTGGCTACGGGCACCGTGCTGCAGGACACATTCACCCCTGAACAAGGAATGGTTCTCAAGAATGGCGCGTCCGACGAGGCTGCGTTCTTGCGCACGCGCTATCGGAGCGAACAGATCACGCCCGGACCGGCGGAAGAGGGATTGTACCGGTTCGCGGATTGGCTGCCGATTCGACGACGTCTTGCCGGTTCCTCCGCGCCTGTCACCTACCGGAGCGAGGCACTTGGTCGCGCCCTCGATATGGATCGCCTCTACGTGACGTTTAGTGGCTACTGGCCGGAACGGAACGTCTTCATGAAAAGCGGGACATTCAAGGAGTGCGAAGCCTACTCCGTTGGCGGGCGCTTACCCGCCGACAACCCATCGATTCTCGTCGTTGCCTCTGCAGGAAACACCGCTCGTGCCTTCGCCCGGGTATTCACCGAAAATGAGAAGCCACTCCTCTTAGTCGTTCCCGAGCGAAACCTGCCGGCCCTGTGGCACGCCGGGGAGCGCCCCGAGAGTGTACGGATACTCGCCGTCGGTGGACGCTCCGACTACTACGACGCAATTGCGGTGGCCGGGCAAGTTGCACAGCTTCCGGGCTTCATTCCGGAGGGAGGTGCGGCGAATGTTGCGCGGCGCGACGGAATGGGGACGACGGTGCTCTCAGCGGCACACGAGATCGGCGAGCTTCCCGAAGTCTATGTGCAGGCGATCGGAAGCGGCACCGGCGCTATCGCAGCCTGGGAGGCGAGCTTACGCCTCTTGGATGATGGGCGTTTCGGCAATCGCCCCATGCGGCTGGTTGTCTCTCAGAACAAGCCCTTCGTACCGATTCACCGCTCTTGGGAACGTCGCCTCCCAACACTGGTCTCCCTGAGTGAAGGGCGTGCGCGACGCCAAATCCGCGCCCTCTACGCGGATGTACTGGCAAACCGCAAGCCCCCGTACTCAGTTCGGGGAGGGCTATTCGACGCCCTCGTCGACAGCAGGGGCCGCAGTCACGCCATTACCCGACGCGAGGCGCAGGCGGCACGTTCCCTCTTTGCCAATACCGAGGGCATTGATATTGCCCACCCTGCCGCCGTGGCCCTCGCCAGTCTGCGTCGCGCCCGGCGGGAGGGGACGGTCGGCAAAGCCACCCTCACCATGATAAACATCACCGGGGGCGGAACCGACCGCTTCCATGCCGAACACACATGCACGATCCCAGCGGCCGACGCCGTAGTACAGGGCAATCGACTCTCACCCGAAGAGCTCGAAGATACCGTACGCAATCTGTTTGAGGAGTAGTGGAATGGAAATGAAGATGACCGTCGATCTCTTTGACAAGTGCAAGACCGACCAGGGCTACTTTGGCCCCCAACGGGCAGCGGACGACCACTACTTTACCCGCCCGATACTGCCCCCAAAACCCGACCGCATTATGGAGTTTCAGGGAAGCGATACCATTATGTGGTCGGTAAACAACTACCTTGGTCTTGCCAACCACCCGGATGTGAACAAGGCGGCCCATGACGCCATTGACGAGTTTGGAATCAGCGCGCCCATGGGGTCGCGCATGATGACGGGAAACAGCCCCTATCACCTCGCCCTGGAGAAGCGGCTCGCCGAAGCGTCACAGAAGGAGGCGGCCTTCCTCTTCAACTACGGGTACCTCGGCGTTGTCGGGACGATCGCCTCTCTCGTTGGCCCGGACGATGTCATCGTCATGGACAAATTGGCGCACGCCTGCATAGTCGACGGCTCCTTCCAGGCGCCCGGTCAGGTCCGCGTCTTCAAGCACAACAACATGGAGGACCTCGAGAAGGTCCTGAAGCGTATAAACGAAAACCGCAAGGGCGGTATTCTGATTGTCACCGAAGGCGTCTTCGGCATGACCGGCGACGTGGCCAAGATGGACGAGATTGTAGCTCTGAAGCAGACCTATGGTGCTCGCCTCTTCGTCGACGACGCTCACGGCTGGGGCGTAATGGGCGAGCACGGCCGCGGCACCGCGGATTACAAGGGTGTCCAGGACGGCGTGGACATCTACTTCGGGACATTCGCGAAGTCCTTCGGCGCCATTGGGGGCTTCTCGGCGGCGAACAGGGAAGTGGTAGACTGGATTGCGTACAACGCTCGCACCCAGGTCTTTGCCAAGAGTTTGCCGATGGTTTACGTCCAAGCTCTCGACAAGACCCTCGACCTGGTCTGGGACGCCGACGATCGACGCAGACGAATGTGGGACAACGCAAAGGCCCTAAAGCAGCGCCTCTCGGATCACGGCTATTTCATTGGCCCGGGCGACTCCCCGATCTGCTCGGTATTCGTACCGGTTCGCAGCGAGAGCGTGG
Source organism: uncultured Spirochaetaceae bacterium (assembly GCA_964413635.1). Taxonomy (GTDB): domain Bacteria; phylum Spirochaetota; class Spirochaetia; order DSM-27196; family PWMO01; genus CAYFQV01. The sequence continues at coordinate 35,686 of CAYPTH010000011.1, read as the reverse complement.
CGACGGTGGGAATGCGCACAGTCGGTTTCCTCCGCGAGCGTGGTGTCTTCGTGACCGCCATAACCTACCCCGTCATTCCCCACGGCCTCATGATGTACCGCATGATTCCGACCGCCGACCACACGGAAGCCGACATTGAGAATACGGCACGCGTCTTTGGAGAAATGCGACAGGGATTGAATCTCGATCTGTCGATCGAGGAGGACGATGCCCAGAAGATCCGCCGCGTCTACGGGCAGTAGACAGCGGCGCCCGCCTTCGCTGCCGGCGGCCTTCGCCGGCGCCGGCGCCGAGCCTACGGGTTCTTCACGCGACCGAGAGCCAGAAGCTTCAGCATGAAGTTGGGCAGCGGCTTCTCCGGATCACGCTTTGACAGATCCAGACTCCAGCCCAAGGCCTTGACGAGGGGCAGCTTGTGGGTCTCCACGAATTCGATCAGCGTGCCGTCCGGATCCTCGACGTAGCTGAATCGACCACCGGCCTCTCCCATATCGAAGGTCGCTCCGCTGTCCACGGTGAATGGGTGTCCCGCGGCCTCACAGTGCTCCTTGAGAGCGTCCATGCCGCGTACGTCAAAGCAGAGGTGAATGAAGCCCAGGTCGCCCCAGTACCGCCCGTCAAAGAGTTTTTCCGGCGCGCGATCCAGCGATTGAACCAGCTCGAGATGAGAGCTGCCAATGAGCCGGGCAAAGGCGCCTCGCGGGGTTCCCGAGTGCCCCAATAGCACCCGGCGAAGGGGTTTGTTTCCGCCTGCGAGCCCGGTCAGATCTTGAAAAACCCCTTCACTGTCGGCGATTACCGTGTCGTAGCCGAGCACATCCCGATAGAAGGCGACGGAGCGGTCCATGTCCGACACGCCGATCAGGGCGCCCTCAACGCCCCCCGTCACCGCGGAGGATGAGACGAACCAGCTCTGACTCTCCACAATGTCGAATACCAGGCCGTGATTGTCCGAAACGACGAGATGCTGCCCGCGGGCCGGCGTTTGCGTTGGACCGTTAATCACGGTTAGTCCCTCTTGGGAGAGCCGGCTCGCGGCCTTGAAGACGTTCCGAGTCTTAATCCGTACCGCGTAGATACCCACGTCTCCGAGCTGCGGCTGAAAGGACGGCGGCACGGTATTTCGGCTGGTGAACTGCCAGATTTCGAATCCGCCACCCCCTTGAATGTTCATTGCGAGCGTTGCCGCACGGGTCTGCACTTGATTGCCGGTGTACTGGGTCATAAGGGGCGCTTCAGCGGCGTCTTGGAATACGGGGATGTCCATTCCAAAGTAGCGTGCGTACCACCGAAAGGCGGATTCCATGTCCGGCACGCCGATACCGACCTGCTGAATTCCCGTATTCACAAACCTGCTCATGATACTCTCCTATTATTCCGCTCATCGGTGCCGGCACTGCCGCCCACTCCCGCACTCAACCGGCGACTTCCTCGTACACCTCCGCAAACTGTTCGGCGGCGTAATCCAGGTCCTCCCTGGAGTGGGCGGCGGAAACCTGCGTGCGGATGCGAGCGGTTCCGCGGGGAACCACCGGAAAGGAAAAGCCGATTACATACACCCCACGTTCGAGAAGCTTATCCGCCATTTGGTGCGCAAGGCGAGCATCTCCAAGCATGATGGGCACAATCGGGTGCTCCCCGTCGGGAATATCGAACCCGGCCGCCTTCAGCTTGTCCCGGAAGTACATGGTGTTCTGCAATAACCGCTCCCGAAGCTCCCCGGACTCTTGGAGAAGGTCGATTGCGCGTATGCTCGCCGCGGCAATCGGCGGCGCCAGCGTGTTGGAGAACAGGTAGGGTCGCGAGCGCTGACGAAGCAGCTCCACGATCTCCTTGCGGGCGCTGGTGTAGCCGCCGCTGGCGCCTCCGAGCGCCTTCCCCAGAGTCCCGGTGACAATGTCGACGCGGTCCATGACCCCACGATACTCGTGCGTGCCGCGGCCGTGCTCGCCGAGAAAGCCCACGGCGTGGCAGTCGTCGAACATGACCATTGCATTGTATTTCTCCGCCAGATTGCAGATCTCGTCGAGCTTCGCGATGGTTCCGTCCATGGAGAAGACGCCGTCGGTGGCAATGAGACGGTGCCGGGCGCCGGAGGCCGCTTTCAACTGCTCTTCCAAGCTCTCCATGTCGGAGTTCTCGTACACGTAACGCTGCGCCTTGGAAAGACGGATGCCGTCGATAATGCTGGCGTGATTGAGGGCGTCGCTGATTACCGCGTCCTCTTTCCCGAGGAGTGTCTCGAAGAGACCGCCGTTGGCATCGAAGCAGGCAGCATAGAGGATGGTGTCTTCCATGCCGAGAAACTCGCTGAGCCGTTGTTCGAGCCGGCGGTGGACCGTCTGCGTCCCGCAGATGAAGCGCACCGAAGACATGCCGTATCCCCAGCGATCCAAGCCCTCATGGGCCGCCTGAACAATCTCCGGATGCGACGCCAGCCCGAGATAGTTGTTCGCACAGAAATTAATGACCTCTCCCGACTGTGCAACATCTATGTGGGACCCTTGTGGGCCCTCGATAATGCGCTCCTGCTTGTAGAGACCCTGGTCACGAACATCATCAATGCGCTGTTGAAGCTCCTCTTTCACGTGAGCGTACATTTCCCGTCCTCGTTCTCGCAGTGTGCTTGCGAAAAAAGTATCGCATCCCTGTATGCCTGGCGCAAGAAGGTGCAATGACGCGCCACGGGCCGGCCCGCCACGCCACGCCACGCCGCCTTCTACACAAAGAGAAGGCCCCAATTTACCCCGAGGAGACCGATGACAAAGGCCACCCCCCAGGCACTCGTGGTGGTCGGTGAGAACATGGGCCGTTCCGGCTCCCCGCTGCCGTCCGGACGAAAGAGACCGGTGAGCACCTCGTCGATGGACGGAATGAGCCGCTTCGCCTCGATACGGCCCTTCCCTTCCATGATTTGCTCGAAGTAGAAGAAGACGCGACCGACCAGCCCGCCGAGCCGTCCCGGGAGCTTCAGGTCTGGGCGGATGGAGAAGAGGGAGATGAAGACCAAACCAACGATGGTGAAGCCTTTCATGAGCCCTTGGTGGAGGGCTGTTTGCGTGATTGGCAATGGACCGAGCTGCAGCAGAATTCTTCCCATGGGAGTGAGCAGATTGAAGAAGGTTATCGAGCTCACCATGATGACAAAGTACAGCCACTTGATGCGCTTGCCCGCGATACTGGCAAGTGTCGCGAATAGCAGAACCTGGGCCACGCGAATGAGTATGGCGTCCTGGAAGAGGTAAGCCGGAATCAGCAGACCCCCGGCAATGAAGAGATGCCGGGCGTTCAAGTGGTTCCTAAGGAGTTTGTTCTGCTTCTTGGGTCTCTTGCGTGCCATAGCGCTCACGTATTGCGGACAACCATTGCGAACGATCAGAGAAGCGCTGCGCAAAGAAGCCGACGGCAAAGCCGCTTGCCACGCCCAAGCCAATGAAGGGGGGCGCGATAATCCACGCGGTCTGTCCAAAAATAAACGTTACCGAAAGAAAGATCTGCACCGCATTGCTTGCAATGGCGCCATACACGCTTACCCCAACAAGGGTCACCTTGCCCCGCATGAATCGGTATGCGGCAAGCATGACAAAGGCACTCGCAAAGCTACCCGCCAGGGAGAAGAGAAAGACGTAGCTCGCCAGAGTCCCATTGATGAGCCCTTGACCGAGCACCTTGAGCAGTACCAACAGCAAGACGTAGCCCGGTGTGAAGAGCTCCAAGGAGATCAGAATGGGCAGATTCGCCAAGCCGAGTCGAAAGAACGGAAAGGGCTTCGGAAATAGATACTCAATGGTGGAAAAGAAGAGACAGAGCGCCCCCAGAAATGCGATGAGCTCGAGGCGATGGTATCGCTCTTGTGTTACATCCAAACTCGACATGCTGATGGATCACGACACGCGAATGAGCACAAAGGTCACGTTGTCCTGCGCTCCGGCGGTCTTCGCTCGCGACAACAACTCATTACCGGCGGCCTCCATGTTCCTTGCAAGAGATAGCGTATCCGAAATCTCGCGCTCGGACACGGTGTCGGTCAAACCGTCGGTGCAGGCCAACAAGATGTCACCGCCATTTCCCACACTCTCGAGGCAGGCTACATCTACAAAGAAGTCCTTTTCCACTCCAATGCAGTTGACCAAAATGTTGCCGGGGATGTTCACGTCGCCGGTGAACTCTCGCAGGGTGTGGTCTCGCGTGAGCTGAGACAGGGTCCCACCACGATGGAGGTAGAGACGACTGTCCCCGGCATGAGCCATGTAGACAACGCCCCCATACCACACAAAGGCAGACAGGGTGGTTGCCATCCCACTGCGTTCGGAGTGAAGCGTGCCTTGACGAATTACCTCGTCGTGAAGACCGGACACAAGGGCATTGAGCTCCTTACGGAGCCTGTCATCCGGAAGCCCCGCGGAGAGGGACTGCACTCCCCCAATAAACCGCTCCAAGCTAATCTTACTCGCTACGTCGCCGGCTGCACTTCCGCCGACACCGTCGGCAACGGCTGCCACCACGTTTGTCGGCGGTTCTCGAAAGGAGCTCGTGAATGCATCACGTTCGTCTCTGTAGAGCTTGTGATCAACCGCCGCCATGTCTTCGTTGCGCCGCCGAACGAGACCGGTGTCACTCACAACGCATACCGACCACTCCATACTGATACCCTACTCCACGAGCGGAACGCGGACTTCAACCGCGCCGAAGCCGACCAGTCCGCGCACCACCACGGGGGTTCCTGGAATGGGATGGGTGTGGCGGGCATTCCCTCCGAAGGCTCCGAAGAGACCGGTGCCTTGCAACTCGACCCGGATGTCTCGCGGCAATCGAATGTCGACGAGCCCCAACGTGCACAACACATCGATCTCCTCCGGCAGCTCGCTGTACTCCCACGACGACAAGTCGAGGAGCGACTTCGCCGCCACGTTCGAGATCCGTATCCTCTTTGTCCCTCGCGGCACGTCGCACTGCTGCGCGCCCCGAAACATATTCGAGATCTTGTAGTACTCGATACCATCCCGTCCCATACCACGCTCCTCAGTAGGGCACTACCGTCTTTCCGCGAAGGAAGGCATCCGCCTTGTCGAGAATGATTCGCGTATTCTCAAAGGTCAGGGTCTTTCGGGCCTGTTCGTAGGGAAGCCAACGATAGTCTGCAATCTCATCCGCGGGTATACGGACGCGGTGCCACGCACGCGCCCGAGCCAGAAAACACACAAGCTCTTTCTTCCTCGACTTGGGAGTAAGGTAGTAGATGCGCTCGTAGAACCCGGGTCTGAATTGTACACTCAAGCCCGTCTCTTCCTGCACCTCCCGCCGCGCCGTTTCCTCTTCGCTCTCCCCGGGATCCATGTGCCCTTTTGGAAAGCTCCAGTGATCTCCGTTGGTATGTTTCACAAGAAGATATTGTATTGCTCGAAGGCGCCGCCGGTATACAACGGCCCCACAGGACTTCCGCACTCCCGACTTGTTTGCGGTTTCGAGCGCCAAGCGCAGCGCGGTCTTTCGGAACCCTCGAGACTCCCAGAATGAGCGAACCCCCTTATTGTCACTGCCTACCTCGATCTGGATCGAGGCGGCATCCTTCCACTCGTTTTCCAAGAGGTCCTGGAAGACCTTCGCACCAATTCCCTGACCTCGATACGCCTTGCGTATAAAGAAATGTCGGACGAAGGTGTGCTTCGGCGTCACGGTGTAGAGTGCGTAGCCCACCGGGACATCGTCCTGGTAGATCACAACGCCGGAGTAGTCGGTCTCGAGGAGCGCGGACATGCGGTACGTGAGCTCTTCAACCGTCGTCGCGTCACCGTCAATCCCGTCGAGTTGAGCCATCTCGAAGTTCATCTGCGACAGTATGGATAGGTCCGCAGCGTGGGCGCGACGATAGTGGACTTCAGACATGAATCTCCTGGTCGGGAAAGTGAACGCGGCGGGATTCGAACCCACGACCTTCGGCTCCGGAGGCCGACGCTCTATCCAACTGAGCTACGCGTCCAATGTCAGGCAAGAACGGTATCTCGAAAGACGGGAGGTGTCAACTCGACCCGCCGCCGCTCGCAGGGCCGCCGCCTACTCCACAAGGGTGCCGTTTTCGAGGTCGATGGTATAGCTACTCCCGTTTACCCGAGCAGTCGCTTCGCGCGTGCCATCGAAGGTTACCGTCACAGTCCCGGACCAATTACGCTCGCCGCTATCACCGGTGATGCTGTACTCGGCCTCAACCTCCATGCTGCCGGATTCGGGGAATTCGTTTTCTCTCGCTACCGCGCCATCAGCGACAATCTCACGATATCGAACGGTAACGTCGGAGGCGTATGTGACAACCGTTTCAGTCTCGCTCCGTCGAAAACTGCCAGACCCGGTCCTCCGTACGACGCCATTGACGGTCGCGCTACTGTCACCGTCGGTGATGTCGGTAAGCGTCAAGTCGACGGTGGACTCGAACTCGCCAGTTCCATGCAAGCGCTCGGAGTCACCCGAGACGCTTCCCGCGACGGCGATCTGGGTAGCTTCACCGGAGCTTGTCTCTTCGCCGTTGGAATCCTGGTAGGTGAGCGTGTAGGAGTACTCTCGAACTCCCCGTACACGGCCGTTGTCGTAGGTGATGGTCGCTTGGCCGTCCCGCGTTTGTTGCGTTTGGAACATCTCGTCTTGGATTGACAAGGAGCCGGTAGTGCTTAGCGCCTCATATGGCGTCACCGCACTGCCACCCGTGGTCGGAGCAACCTCCGCCGCCACCAAATCCACCGCATCCTCATCCGGCAGTTGCGGTGAGCCCCCGAGACCACCGTCCCCGAAGAGGAAGGCACAGCCGGTGGTGAAGCTCCAGGCGGCGACGGCGAGGGTTGCAATGTACAGAAATCTCTTCATGCTCGTTCTCCCGGCCAAAAGATACTGCGCACGGCGGCGCGTTTCAGTACGTTTTCCTCTCTTTCTAGCCTTCTCGCCGCCGTTGAGACTTCCGATTGACAGAGCAGCCGCCGGCGGGAAGGATGCCTCTCATGGAAGAGATCTGTCTTGCATCCGGGTCACCCCGCCGCCGGGAGCTCCTGGATCAGATTGGTGTGGGTTACGCAGTCCATGCGCCTGAGATTGATGAAAGCCCCAATCCCGGTGAAAACCCAATTGACCTGGCGCGCCGACTGGCCCGGCAGAAGGCGGAAGCGGTACGGCACGAGGTGGGCCACCGCCTGATTCTTGCGGCGGACACGGTGGTTTTTCTCGACGACCATGTGCTGGGAAAGCCGGTGGACCGCGAGGATGCGCGGCGAATGCTCCAGACGCTGTCCGGCCGCACGCACGCCGTCGTCTCGGCGATTGCGCTGTACGATCGCGATACAGACCACATCGACGTGGCGACGGGTATTACCAAGGTGCTCTTCGCGCTCTTGGACGAGGCGGAGATTGACTGGTATCTCGACAGCGAGGAGTGGCATGGGGTGGCCGGAGGATATCGCATCCAGAACCGTGCCGCGGCTCTCATAACCGCGATCCACGGCGAGTACGCCACGGTGGTAGGGTTGCCAATCCGGCTTCTGTATTCTATCTTACGACGAAACAAATACCTGCTTCCCTAGTGGAGCAAGACTCCGGTTGCGGATCGCGCAACTGAGAACGAAGAGAAGGATCCATCGGCACATGACCGATGGAACGAGGAGGGCAGCTTTGGCTGTTGTAACAATGAAAAACCTACTTGAGTCAGGTGTGCACTTTGGGCACCAGACCAAGCGGTGGGATCCCAGGATGAAGAAGTTCATCTTCGCCGAGCGTAACGGGATTCACATCATCGACCTGCAGAAGACCATCGGATGCATCAAAGACGCCTACGATGCGGTGCGCGAGGCGGTCCTGCAGAACAAGTCCATTCTATTCGTAGGCACCAAGAAGCAAGCTCAGCAGGCAATCGAGCGAGAAGCGCAGCGCTGCGGTATGTTCTATGTGAACAACCGGTGGCTCGGTGGCATGCTTACGAACTTCTCCACCATCAAACGTTCCCTGTTCCGCTTGAAGAAGCTGGAAAAGATGGAAGTCGACGGCACCTTCGAGAGCCTCACCAAGAAGGAAGTTGCCCGACTGAACAAGGAGCGCACCCGGCTGGAGAAGAACCTCGGTGGCATTAAAGAGATGAAAGAGCTGCCGGGAGTTGTCTTTGTCATCGACACGCGGAAGGAGACCATTGCGATTGCCGAGGCGCGACGCATGAACATTCCCATTGTGGCGGTCGTGGACACCAACTCGAACCCGGAACACATTGACTATCCGATTCCCGGTAACGATGACGCAATTCGGGCGATAAACCTGTTCACGCAGATCATTGCGGACGCCGTGATCGAGGCGGACAATGAGATCGGTCTTCGGGTCATTGAGAGTCTCGAAGATGAGGAAGAAGAGGCCGCCGCACCGGAGCCGGAGAGCGAACCCGCTGAGCAGCCGGCTGAACCGGCCCCCGAGCAGCCCGCGGAGCAAGCCGCTGAAGAGACCCCCACCGAGGGCGCAGATAAGAAGACCGAAGCTGAAACGGTTCCCGTCGCCTCTCAGGTCGACGAGTCTTCGGAGGAAGAGCGCGAACCCGGCTATACCGCTGAGGACTACTCTGAATACGAACCGGAAGAGGTCAAGGAAGAGGACGATACCCGAACTCTCGAAGAGAGCGTTGCAGAGGAAGCCGGCATTGACGAGAAGACAATGTACGAAGAGTCGTACGAAGAAGATTAAGGAGCTGACAACGTGGAAATAAAAGCTGCCGACGTAAAGAAACTGCGCGACAAAACCGGCGCCGGCATGATGGATTGCAAGAAAGCGCTCACCGATGCTGAGGGCGACTTCGCAAAGGCGGAGCGCATTCTCAAAGAGCTCGGTCTGGCTGCGGCGCAGAAGCGAGCGGGTCGCGCAACAAATGAGGGCCGGGTCTTCACGACTGTCAACGGCAAGAAGGCAGGCATCCTCGAGCTCGCGTGTGAGACCGACTTCGTCGCCAGAAACGCGCAATTCGTGGAGCTGGGCAAGTCGCTCATCGGTGAGCTTACCGAGAGCGAAGCCGACCTCGAAAGCGAGGAGGTGCAAACCCGGATCAAGGACGCCATCAGTACCATCAAAGAAAACATGTCCGCCCGGCGCTATCAGGTCATGAAGGCCGACGACAATGAAATCATTGTCGACTACGTGCACGGCGACTCCGGGAACATCGGCGTCCTTGCCAAGATTGCCGTCGATGATGCCTCCAAGACCTCGAGCCAGGCCATCAAAGACTTCTGCTTTGACATTGCGCTTCACATTGCGGCCTTCAACCCGAACTACCTCTCCGAGGAGACGGTTGAAGACTCGTACATGAAGGAGCAGGAAGAGATCTTCACCAAGCAGGCCGAAGGCCTCGGAAAGCCGGAGAAGGTCATTCCCGGCATTGTGAAGGGTAAGCTGAAGAAGCACCTCGCCGAGATCACCCTGCTCAATCAGCCCTTTGTCAAAGACGACAAACGGTCGGTCTCAGATGTTGCCTCTGATCTCGGCAAGGAAGAGGGAACCAAGGTTGAGGTAAAGGACTTCGTCTATTTCCGCGTGGGCGAGGATAGCGAATAATCGCTACGAGCGATGTGCTGTGGAGGTAATCCGTGAGCGATATCGAAAAACAAACCGAACAACGGATGAAGAAGTCTATTCGGGCTCTCGAGGAAGAGTTCCAGACCATCCGAACCGGTCGTGCGTCATCGGCGGTGTTCGAGAAGATCAAGGTGGACTACTACGGTAATCCAACCCCGCTGAACCAGGTCGCCACCATCTCCATTCCGGAGGCGCGACTGGTCGTAATACAACCCTGGGACAAGTCGGTCATTTCAGAAATTGAGAAGGCCATTCAGAAATCCGAGCTCTCACTCAATCCCATGAATGATGGCAAGGTAATTCGGATCAATATTCCGCCTCTGACGGAAGAGCGGCGCAAGGAGTTCGTAAAGGTAGCCAAAAACGCCGCCGAGCAGGCCCGCGTGGCTATCCGAAACATCCGACGCGACGCGAATGACGAAGTGAAGAAGTCGCAGAAGAGTAGTGACATCTCCGAAGACGACGAAAAGCGACTCGAGGATTCCATCCAGAAGCTGACGGACAAGTACGTGGAAGAGGTAAACAACCTCCTCGAAGAAAAGGAGAAGGAGATTCTGGAACACTAGGCTTCTGGAACACTCCCAATGAGTACCCACGCCACCGCCGACACACACATAGCCGTGCCAGTGCACTTGGGCATTATCATGGACGGCAACGGTCGTTGGGCCCTCAAGCGGAATTTGGCTCGTACCGACGGTCACCGCGCCGGGTTCGACACGGCAAAACGCATTGTGCTCGCGGCGGAGCGCGTGGGGATTGAGTACCTCTCGCTGTACACCTTTTCCACTGAGAACTGGCGGAGGACGCCGGACGAGGTGAAGTTCCTCATGAACCTCCTCGGAACGGCGCTTCGCAATGAGTACGACTTTTACCGGGAGAACCGCATTCGTCTGGTCCACAGTGGCGACATTGCGGGGCTTCCCGGCGCCATTCGCAAAGAGATACGTCGTGTCGAAGAGGATACCGTCCAATTTGACGGAATCACGGTGAACGTCGCCGTCAACTACGGCGGACGAGATGAGATTGTCCGAGCGGTGAAAAAGTGGCACGACGCGGGCGGGAATGGGAATCTGACCACAGACGCCCTTCACGACTACCTCGACCGTCCCGATATTCCCGACCCGGACCTCATTGTCCGAACCGGTGGTGAGCTCAGACTGAGCAACTTCCTCTTGTGGGAGTGCGCGTACTCAGAGCTCTTCTTCAGCCGGAAGCTGTGGCCCGATTGGGACGAGGAAGATCTCCTCAACGCGGTTCGCGATTTCCAGAGGCGACGGCGGAACTTCGGCGGCGATAGATGACGAACCTGCAAACACGGCTTCTCCTCTTCGTGATCGGCATTCCCCTCCTCTTCGGGTTGATCGTGTTGCTGCCGCAATACCATCACCTGGGATTCAACCTTGCGCTGATCGTTATCTCGGGCTTCACCGCCTTGGAGATGGGTCGAATCATCAAGGCGTCAAAGCTGGCCTACAAAACGCCGTACGTCGTGACTTTTGCCTTGGGAATCGTGCTGCCTGCGGTGGCGCTCGCGTCTGTGTTGGGGTGGCTCGAGTGGTCGGCGGCGTTCTTTGCTATTCTTGCGGTGACCATGTTGATTGCCGCCGCTCAAGCCTTTCGTAAGCCGGACACACTGGAACGCAGCGTCACCAGCGCGGGAACGCACCTCATCGTCTTTCTCTACCCCGGCCTCTTCATGGCCTATGTAATTCGTCTGAGCGCTCTGCCGAATGCGACGGTGCTTCTGTTGGTTTTCGTGGCTGCGGTATTCTTCAACGACGCTTCCGCCTACGCGGCGGGGCTTGCCTTCGGATATCGGCGCGGGATCGTCCCGGTAAGCCCAAACAAGAGCCTGGTCGGTTTCATTGTCGGGCTCCTCGTTTCGCCCTTCGTATTGGTCATGACGTCCATTATCCCCGGCTCGGGCATCGCGTTCTTGCCGGGGCGCTTGATCGTCCTCGGCCTCGCCGTCGGTGTGGCAACGATCCTCGGAGATCTCCTTGAGTCGGCCTTCAAGCGTGCCGCCGACGTGAAGGACTCCGGTCACGTGATTCCCGGCCGGGGTGGTTTCCTGGACTCGGTCGATTCCCCTATCTTCGCTGCACCCGTATTCTTTCACGTGTACGAGTTACTCTTTCTATAGGAAGAAATGTATGTTGCTTGTAAATATCCTCATTGGCCTCGTTGGCCTCGGTATTGTCGTCTTTGTCCACGAAGCCGGCCACCTCCTGGCTGCAAAGCTCGTAGGAATTGAGGTCGAGGAATTCTCCCTCGGTTGGGGCCGACGGCTCGTCGGTATCAAGTACAAGGGCACGGACTACCGCATATCGGTGTTCCCCCTCGGTGGCTTCTGCCGCATGAAAGGCGAAGACGCCCTGCAACGCGCGTGGCAGGAAGGCAGCAAGGAGGTGCCGAGAGAGGAGGGATCCTTTTTTGCGGCGCGACCTTGGCAGCGCGTCTTTGTGGCTTTCGCCGGACCGGCGGTGAACATCATTTTTGCAATCGTGGTCCTGTCCATCCTCTGGGGCATTGGCTTCGATACCCAGACTTTCGATAACCGCGTCATCCTCGCGTCGGAATACGCAGCGGCCGGTGGCGCGGGTTCGCCCGCCGCCGCGGAACGCGCCGGCCTCGAAACGGGGGACGAAATCGTTCAGATAGATGGTCGCGAGATTACGAGCTTCCAAGGCATTCGGGAACGCGTGGCCCGAGCTCCCCAGGAAACTCTCAGCGTCGTCGTCGAGAGAGACGGCCGCAGACTGCAGCTCCAGATGACCCCGGAGCTCGACACCGACACCGGTGCGGGGCAGATTGGGGTCTATCCCTGGGTCGACACGAGGGTCGCTTCGGTACAGCCCGACTCGCCCGCCGCGGCAGCGGGCGTGCAACAGGGTGACCACATTGTCTCGGCAAACGGCACGGAAATTCCGCACTCCATGGCGCTCTTTCAGGTATTGAGCTCGACCGACGGGCCGATCGATCTCACCGTTGAGCGCGACGGAATGCGGCGGCAGATCACCGTGGAACCGGAGCGCAGCGACGACGGAACCTCCCGGCTCGGCCTTGCGTTCCAGACGATGACGGTATCCACCCCGGATCTGAACCCCCTTCAAGCAATTGGCCGCGGCGCCTCCGAAACCTGGCAGACCTTCGCCCTCACCGTGAAGGGCGTTGGGCTCCTGTTCCGAGGCGTGGACGTCACACAGGCAGTAGCCGGACCACTTCGGATCACCTACTACGTCGGAGAGGTCGCTACGCAAGGTTTTGCCGGAGGTATTGCCAGTGGGTTCCGCGCACTCTTCAACTTCCTGAGTCTCTTGAGCGTAGCGGTCTTCTTTATGAACCTCTTGCCGATTCCCGTTCTCGACGGTGGGCAGATTCTCCTCTACTCTATCGAAGGCATTTTTCGGACCAGTCTGAACCCGAAAGTAGTGTACCGTTACCAGGCCGTGGGAATCTTCTTGATTTTCAGTCTGATCGTTTTTGCGTTCTTCAATGATATTCTCTTCTTGGCGCAGCAGTAGTGATTGTGGGAGCAGGGGCAATGAAACGAGGTGTACTAGTATTGGCGTTCGCGCTCCTTCTCAGTGGGACCGGGATGGCGGACGTGTTGGTGAATACGTCGCACGCCGGCGCCGTACGGGACATGGAGATCACCCAGGATGGTGAGCATCTCATTTCCGTCGGCGAAGATGGCAAGCTAAAGGTGTGGGACCGGGAAAGCAGGGATATTCGAGCGTCTTGGCAAATCTCCATGCTCTCTCTCGTCCGTCTGGAACTCCATCCGGAAGAATCGCGCGCCGCCGTCCTCGAGTACGATGGGGCGAGTCGCGTCTTCATGAGTGTCTGGGACTGGGAGACCGGCGATCCGCTCTTTCGACGCAGCTTGGAAGAGTTGCCCTTGGTGATGAGGTTTTCGCCGCAAGGAACCTTCATCGTGACATCCAAACCCACTTTTGACAGCATCACGATCTTGGACGCGGAAACCGGAAGGGAGCGTCCTTTCGTGGACCGGGGGTTTGGCATTGTGACGTATGCGACCGTCTCCCAGAGTGAAGGCAACATCATGACGTACACTGGTGCCACTGGTCGCATCCGCTACTTTGACCTTTCCTCGGGTAGAGAAATTCAATCTGCAGAGACCGTTGCGGGTCTCGAGCACCTCACACTCCTGACGAATCGACGCTACGCCCTCGGAGCGGGGCCGGACGGCCTGCTAGTCGTGGATATCCTCGACGGCGGCATAGAGGATTCCTACGCGCTGGAGAACATAAGCGGAATCGAGCGAGATGGAGATTCCAATCAAATTGTGGTTCGGCGGAGGGAAGACGGTGAAGAAACGCTTTTGCGCTTCACCGCCGACGGGAACAGGGTCCGACGGCAGTTCACTGCGGCCGTGCGCATGGGCTCAGAGGCAACGACCTTTGCCGGCTATGGAGGCGCCATGTACTCGGCCTCCCTCGACGGGACGATCCACTACTTTCGACCCGGTGGCCGCCTTCGCAATATCTTTGCACGGGATGTCGTAGAGAAGGTCTCAGATGTCGCCTCGGGCTTCCAGAGTCTCGTGGCCGCGACGGAGGAACGCATCGTTCGCTTCTCCTCGGACATATTCACCAGACCTCTTGAACGGCCGCGCTACCTCCGCTACAGAGTGACCGAGAACCCGACGGGCGAGGCAGTTCTTCTCGAGCCGGCGGGAGGTCGCGACGTCTTAATGTGGCGGCTGGAGAACCCGACGGCAGACATCTGGAGCTACGATCCCATCCTCAATCGAGTGGATGTCTTCACGGAAACGGAAGCGCCGGTTCGCCGGCTGTCTGCTCATCAAGACGGTATTGTGGTCCTCTCGACCGGCGGTTCGTTCTACGACCTCTCGCGTGACAACTTGGAAACAGTCTTCTCCTACAACGCCCTGGGAATGGAGCACGTCATTCTGACACCACGCGTGGGTATTCTGGTAGGAAAAAGCAGGACCGACGACTTTTCCTCGGCCCTGCTCCGCATTGATCCGGAAACGGGAGAAACCGTCCCAATACGAACAGACGAGCGGCTGATCTTCGACATGGCCTACGACGGAGATAGTGATCTCTACACCTTAGGACTCCGCAACAGAGGCGGAGATACCGAGACGGTCCTGCGCCGACGCTTCGGCCGCAATTTCATGGCTTCGGACGCGGTGCTCACCGCTCCGGGAGAGCACCTCACAGGGCACGTGATCTACGACGAGCGCTCCGAGTCCGCTTTTGCGATTGTCGACCAGCCCACACCGTATCGCATTCGCCGGCGCAACCAGAGCGTTGTCGAGACGGCGCAACACCGGGCGCGCCGCATTACGGTAGTAGAGAACACATTGGTTTCCGCCAACTCCGACGGCAGCATTAGTTTCTGGAACGTTGAAGAGGGGAATCACTTAGGAGACCTCTATCTCTTCCGGGGTGGAGATTGGGCCTTGCTTACCGCCGACGGCCGCTACGCCGCCCCGTCGCGCTTTGACGAGAGCTACCTACGCTACGTTCCCAGCTCTCGCCGCGATCGCCGCGACTTGCAAGACAGGAAGATCGACCTGCCCCTCCGTTAGAACGGTTACACCGTGGAGGGCGGGTTGTCGCGCACCCGGGCAATCGCGGTTCGCACCGCTTCCGTCACTTGATCGTGATACTTCTGGTCGAGCTCCTGGGCGTAGATCCGGCCGAGCAAGGTGGCGCGGTAGAGGGGCGGTACTTGATTGAGTGCGAATGCGGCCATGTCCAACACACAGTCTTGGGTGCGGCACACATCCGCATTCTCGGCGAGCTCGAGCTGCGTTTCCAACTCGTGAATGACCAGATGCTCCGCCTCGTTCACCAGGTACTCGAAGTCATACTCTTCACGTAAGCCCATACTACCTCCGCACGATCGATCTCTATCATATCACGATGTCAGGCAGGTTGATGCGCCAACTCGTCGAAGCGTGTGTACTTCGGCAGGAAGGCAATGTGTACGGTCCCCACCGGACCGTTTCGCTGCTTGGCCACAATGAGCTCGGTCTCGACAACGCTCGGGTGTTCCTCTCCCGTACGCTCGAAGCCGCGTTCCCGGTGGAGAAAGATTACCACATCGGCGTCCTGCTCGATTGATCCCGATTCGCGTATGTTGGCAAGCGTCGGGCGCCGCCCTTCGGAGTCTCGGGTCAGCTGGGAGAGCGCCACAACGGGAACATCGAGCTCCCGGGCGAGCGCTTTCAGAGAACGGGAAACCTCCGCCATTTGCTCGTGCCGGGGAAGTGCGGAATTCTCGGATGAGATGAGTGTCAGATAGTCCACGAAGACAATTTTGACGCCATGGTGGGCGACCATCCGCCGGGCTTGGGCTCGCAGATCCAGTAGCGCCATGTTTGGCGTATCCGTGATCCACAGGGGCGCATCGTAGATGAGTCCGGCGGCGTCGGCGATACTGCGAAAGTCCGACGGGCGTAGCATCCCCGCTCGAATCGCCTGAGAGCTGATACGCGCCTCCCCTGCGATAAGGCGCTGCATGATCTGCATGCTCGACATCTCGAGCGTAAAGAACCCCACCGGAATCTGATGATGGATGGCGATGTTGCCGGCCATCGTGAGTGCGAGGGCGGTCTTTCCGACCGAGGGACGTGCACCAATGATGATGAACTCCGAGTTCTGGAAGCCACTCAACATATTGTCGAGCTCGCTGAAGCCGGAGGGGACCCCGGTGTAGCTCTCCTTATTCCGGTAGAGCCGCTCGATCGCCTCGACGGTTTCCTCGACAATCTCTTTGGCCTGCCGGAAGTCCGCCGAGTGCTGATCCCCGGCAACCTCGAAGATTCGCTTCTCCGCCTCCTCGAGTATCTCCCGGCTGGAGTGACTGTCGTCGTGGGCGGTCGAAATCATCTCGTGGGAAATCTGGATGAGATGGCGCCGAACACTCATTTCGCGCACAATGCGCGCGTAGTATTCTACGTTTGCGCTCGTTGGTACCGCCGAGGTGAGAGAAGAGACGTACCCCGCCCCGCCCACCGCCTCGAGCTTTCCGAGATTGCGCAGTTCCTGTGTCAGGGTAATGAGATCAATTTCTTCACCGCGCTCGGAGAGTTGCACAATTGCGTCGAATACTTCGCGATGGGCGTTGCGGTAGAAGTCCCGCGAACGTATGAATGCAACGACGCGACCGAGGGAGGCATTGTTGAGCAGAATAGAACCGAGCGTCGCGACCTCAGCCTCTATATTGTGAGGAGGTACGCTGTCCTTCAACGGAGCCGCGATCGCCATACGCTCGGATACGTTCTGCTCGTGCTCGAGCTAGTCCTCTTCCGTGGAGGCTTGGTCTTCCTCTGCGCTAGCGGTTGCCGTCTCACCCTCGCTTGGAGCCTCTTCGGAGACCGACGTCTCGGCTTCCTGCTCAGCCACCGCTTCCGTCGCCTTGTCCGCAGCGCGCTCTTCCGCGGTCATCTGCGGCGCGCTCTTCTCATCCGGCTCCACGCGAACCTTCACGGTCGCTTCCTCATCGCCATAGAGCCGGACGCGAATGGGAAACGTACCGAGCTCTTTGATTGTGCCACCGGGCACATCGACCCGTTTTCGGTCGACGGACACCCCAAGCTTTTCGAGGTGCTCCACAACGTTTGCCGACGTTACCGAGCCGAAGAGTCGGCCACGTTCGCCGGCCGTCATCGTGATCTCGATTTCCTGGTTCTCGAGCCGTTCCCGGGTGCCCTGGGCATCCTTGAGCTTCTGCGCCTTCCGAGCCTCGATGGCGGCCCGGCGACTCTCGAGCTGCGCTAAGCTCTGCGGATTGTAGGGCATGACCAAGCCGTTCGGCATGAGGTAGTTGCGCGCATAGCCGGGTGCAACGTCTTTGACATCGCCCTCTTCCCCGAGGGTCGGAACGTCTTTATTCAGAATCACTTTCATTGGTTTCAACGTCTCCTTTCGAAACGGTTATAGTCAATCCAGAGCTCCGAGACTCCCAGTCCCGGCAAGCCCAAGAGCACAATCAAGTTCACCCCCGGTATAAACAACAGGACAATTACTCCCACGGCTATGAGCATTCGCAGGCCTTGCGAAACCTGATATCGCCGCAGAAGATAGCGCCCCACTCCAATACCTTCGAGTGCGTAGAACAGCAACGCGACCAGGGCCAGATTCCACGCAAGCGGCTCGACGAAGGCGAGCTCGGTCACCAGGGACAGCAGGACGCCCGCACCCGACCCGATCAAGACCCAGATTCCCTGATGGGGTACGACGAAACCGTTGACCCGCGGCGGCTCCGGCACGCCGGTCGAAAACCGGTGCGCCAGCCATACGCCGAGGTACCAGTTCACCAGAAGCATCGCCAGAAGCCCAACCCCGTAGGTGTTGGCCAAGACCCGCTGCGCCATCTCCGCCAGAAACGCGGCGTCCGACGACACCCCGAGGGCGGCGAACTGCCGCTCCAGAAAGGCGTTGAGCGAGCCGTCCGAGGAGACCTTGAGGTACAAGGGGCCCGTTACCGCAAGAGCTCCGACCCATCCGGCCAGAAGCCGGTACAGCCTCCGAGATAGCCCCCGTATCGGTGCCTCGATAATGGTAACACCCACGAGGAGCCCAACAGGCAAGGTCCAGTTCCAAGCCAACAGCCATGGTGAACCGAGTCCTCCGGTCAAACGCGAAAGCCGCACCGCATCCACAATGATGATTGCGACTACGGCGATCCCCACGGCCCATACGAGCGCCGTGAATCCACGCCGTTTCGCGAGAGCCGCAATGGGGACGAGAAAAAGCAACGCAAAAAAGCCGCTGGCGTAGAGTGCTCCCGCCGCGACGGACAACCCGACCGTCTCAAGCCACTCCTCTCGACTCCCCGGCCCCCACATTCGCCTTAGCCCATGGGGAGCAGGCCGAGATACCGGGCGCGCTTGATTTCGCGTACCAGCTTTCGCTGGTTCTTTGCCGAGGTCCCGGTAATCCGCCGCGGAAGGATCTTGCCGCTATCCGTCGTGAAACGTCGCAGGACCTCCGGATGGCGGTAGCTCACCGTCAGGTTGTGAACCTTGATCTTATCGATCTTCTTGCGGAAATAGGGTCGGCGTCGTCGTCCGCGGTCGCCGCCTCGATCGCCACCGCGATCACCACCGCGGTCGCCGCCTCGATCGCCACCGCGATCACCACCTCGATCGCCCGAGGGGCGCGGACCGCGCGGTGCGCTGCCGGCCGTCGGCCGCGGCGCGGAGGGGCCGCTCGCAGCGGGACTTCGCTGGCCACCGCTGCTTCGCTCTCCGCCTGCCTCTTGTGAAGTCGACTCTGTCGTATTTTCGCTTCGTTCTTGATCTTCAGCCATATCTATCCTCCCGAGTTGCGGGCCCTAAAAGGGAATATCGTCTTCAAATTCTTCGCCGGTGTCGCCGGCCTCACCGGCGGGAGCCTGCGAGCTGCCGGAGTACTGCGATCGATCCTGGCCGCCACCGGCACTCCCCGCGCCGGCGCCGCCGGATCCGCCGGATCCGCCCGATCCACCAGATCCCCCGAGGAGTTGGACGTTGATCGCGTGGACCTCAACGCGGCTGCGCTTCTGCCCGTCCTGTTCCCAGCGATCCTGCCTGAGCTCACCTTGAACGCCCACCTGCTTCCCCTTGGTGAGATAGCGGTGGATTGCCTCGCCCTGGCGGCCCATGACGGTGACGTCGAAGAAGTTCGCCTCGTCCACCCAATCGTCCCCTTGCTTTCGGCGACGATTGACGGCGATCGCAAACTTGCAAATGGGAAGACCACTCTGGGCGTAGCGCAATTCGGCGTCACGCGTGAGCCGGCCAACCAGTACGACGTGATTGATGTCCGCCATCCTCGTGCCCCCTATTGTTCCTGAGCGACCATCAGAAAGCGAAGGATATCATCATTATGGCGCAGCTGTTGCTCGGTCTGATGCGCTTTCTCCGGATCCATCTCGACCACAAAAATGAAATAGTGGGCTCGATTCTGTTTCTTGATTGGATAGGCAAGGGAGCGCTCACCCATGTCGTCTTCTTTGACAATGGATGCTCCAAGCCCCTTTAGCTCTTCCCGTACGTGATCCCTGCCTCGGGAGAAAGTCTCCCCGTCGTGGCGGAACACGCACACCGCCTCATACGTCCTCATGTAGTTCCTCCTTATGGACTTACGACCATCGCAGACTAGTATTTACCCGATGGTAAAGAGGTTCGAGTACCGTACTGAAAGACGGCTCGCCTGTCAAGACGGCCTCGCGCACTACCGATACATTGAGAGAGATGACTACCCGGGTGAACTACGACGATAACATCTTCTTTATCCAGACGATGATCAAGACGCTCGACAGCGGCATTCAACTGACCATAGACGGCGATCTCTTCCGTGAGAAGCTCATTGAGGACATCTTCTACATTGACTCGACGCTGAGCCGCGTGCTCTCGCAGCTCCGCGAAAACCGACTCCTCATCCGCCGAACCGAGTATCTGCGAGCCCTCATGAGGGCTGAGACGCTCTTTCTCGACCTCTTGAACAAATCTCTCGACGAGAAGCTACCCTTCTCTGCCGAGCTTTCACACGTTGCGCACAAGCTCCGCGCCTGCCGAAGCACACATCAGCAAGACCTCGAAGACATCCGGTCCATCCTGCACGAGAGCTCGCACTCCGACCTCGAAGAGGACGTGGTCTCCCAGGAAGAGTTCCGTTCCCTTCTGCAAAACGACGAGGAAGACGAAGAAGAAAACGGCAACGACTCTCAGTCGACGTCGTGACGCGTGACCCCGGCCCCAGACCCAGCGCAAATACCGCTTGACAGTTCTCCCACAGCGCGATACGTATTGACCTTAGATGGACAAAACAGGTCAAAACGGGACAAAAGAGCTCTTTACGCTGCCGGAAGCAGCCGCGTATCTTCGCGTCGCCGAGAAAACCGTATTGCGAATGGCGCGCCGCGGCGAAATCCCCTCGGCGAAGGTCGGCGGCCAATGGCGCTTCCGTCGACACCGGATCGACGCATGGCTCGACGAGCAGGAAGCCGCCGTTCGGCGAGATGAGCCGCTGGCCCTTCTGCACCACGACGATCGGCCGAACGTGCCGCTCTCCCGCATCATCCGCGAGGAGTTCGTCGTCATCGGCATGGCGCCGGGAAAGACGACCGAGATCGTGAAACGCTTGACCGAGCCACTCGTGAACGCGGCAATCCTCGACACCGCGGATGAGTTTGTCGAGCGCGTCGTCGACCGGGAGCGCATTGCATCCACCGAGATCACCGAGGGCGTCGCGATTCCTCACGCTCGCAAGACGGAATCCAACCCGTCAGGGGCACCCGGGATCGTGGCAGGAACCTGCCCGGACGGAGCACCCTTCGGAGATGCGCGCTCGCCGGTACGCCTGTTCTTTCTCCTCTGCGCGGAGGCGGATGTACCACATCTGCGGCTCCTGCAGTTGGCAACACGGCTGGTGCGCGTCCCCGACGCTGTTGAACGCCTGGCCGCCGCCGACACCCCAACTGAGTTCATAGAATCAATCCTGGCCCTCGAGGCGAGGGCCGGCAAAGGAGCATCGGCATGGAGCTGAAAGACGTGCTCGACCAAAACTGCGTCGCGGCAAATGTAGACGTGAGGTCAAAGGACGACCTTCTGGTGGAGATCGCGCGGCTGGCCGCGAAGAGCCCGATTCTCAGAGATGTCCCGGAGGAGCGGGTCCTCGAGCTTCTGCGCGAGCGGGAGTCTCAGGGAAGCACCGGTTTCGAGGGCGGCGTTGCAATTCCCCACTGCAGCATGGACGAGATCGACGACTTCGTGGTGGGCGTTGTAAGCAGCCAAAAGCCCGTCGACTTCCAGGCCATGGACGGCAATCCCTCTCAGCTATTCTTCTTCATTGTTGGGCCCAAGACGCAGCGATCCCGCCACGTCGGCCTGCTTTCAGCAATTTCCAAGGTTGTGCGATCCAAGGAGTCCGTCAACAAGCTTCTCGATACCACACGCGCCGAAGAGCTCTACCAGACAACGCTCCGAAGCATCGCATTTCGATCTGAGGAGACACCGGCGGGCCCGGCAAGCATGGTCCACGTCTTCATTCAGCGCGACGACGTCTTCGAGGACATTCTCCAGGTATTCTCGGAAACCACGGAGAGCTCCCTCTTCGTCGACGAGGTCCAGGATGCCAGTGCCTACCTCCACGAGCTTCCCCTCTTCGCCGCACTCTGGACCGAGAGCCACAACACGACGGTGAAGCATATACGCGCAGTTGTTCGCAAGTCACACACGAATGACGTGATTCGCAAGATCAGCCTCATTGAGGACAGGATCTTGGAGACACCAGGCGTCATGGTCGCAGTGCAAGACTTGCAGTACTTCACCGGCTCGATCGAGCTCTAGGGGCGTCACATCATGGAAGATGCACTCAATAACCCGCCGTTTCTCGCGTCGCTTCCGGCACTGCTTACCGTTGGCTCAGGAGTCTTCGTCGCACTCTTCGCCGGCAAGCTGGTCCGCTACGCGAGGCTTCCCTCCATCATTGGGTTCATGCTGGTGGGCCTGGCCCTCGGCCCTTCCTTCCTGGGCATGATAAGCACGGGGCTCCAGGAGAACCTCAGCTTCGTCACCGACATTGCCCTCTCCTTCGTGGCCATCAGCATTGGACTGGAGCTCCGCTTGGATTCCGTGCGCAAGCAGGGCAAGGGCCTCGCCGCAATCATCCTTACCGAGTCCTTCGCCGCCTTCCTTGTCGTTACCGGAGTCATCTACCTGCTCACGGGAAACCTTCCCCTGGCGCTGATCTTCGGCGCGTTGGCGCCGGCAAGCGCTCCGGCCGGGACCGTGGCGGTCATTCAGGAGTACAAGGCGAGGGGCCCGCTGACTCGCACACTCTACGCGGTTGTCGGCTTCGATGATGGCCTCGCCATCATTATCTTTGGCTTCGCCTCCGCCGTGGCGGCGAGCATCCTCTCCGCTCAGCTGGGAGCAGAGGCGGCGGGAGCGTGGCACCTCATCGGCGAGCCGCTGCTCGAAATCCTCCTGAGCTTCGGCGTCGGAGCGGCGGTCGCAACCGTGTATTGCTTGATCACCCGGCACCTCGAGAATCCTCGAGACGTCATGATTCTCACCTTTGCGACGGTCCTGACAACGGCGGGTTTGAGCCAACTCACCGGGAGCTCCATTATCCTGACAAACATGGTCGTCGGCGCCGTCGCGGTGAACACCCAGCCCGCCCCGGTTATTCGAAAGATCCGAGACCGCACTGCGGAAATGCTCCCCCTGCTCTTCGTGCTCTTTTTCGTCCTGGCAGGTGCGAATCTCCACATTGCCGCACTACCGACGCTGGGGGTGATCGGACTCGTCTACATGCTCGGGCGTTCGGTGGGGCTCGTTTCGGGGAGCTGGCTGGGCGCCACCATCGGCCGGGCCGATGCAAACATCCGCAAGTACCTCGGCCTCGGGATCCTATCCCAAGCCGGCGTGGCAATCGGCCTTGCCCTGAGCGTCAAACAAGAATTCACCGCCCTCGGCCCGGCAGGGGCGGAGATAGGCAATATCGTGATCACCACCGTCACCGCGACGTCGATCGTCTTCGAGGTGATTGGGCCGATTCTGGCGAAGGTCGGCTTGAAGCGTTCCGGGGAGATTTCCGCAGAGAAATAGCGGGAAGCGCCGCGCCGCGCCCGCGGGCGTCCCGCCGGCGCCCTGCGGAGGACAAAGCGCTCGGTTCCTGATAGGCTTTGCGCTGACCCGAAGGAGGCTCCCCGTGCCGCAACTCAGAAAGACCAAGATTATCTGTACTCTCGGGCCCGCCGTTGACAGCGTCGAGAGCATGGTGGGCTTGCTGCGGGCGGGAATGAACGTCGCCCGCTTCAACTTTTCCCATGGAAACCACGAGGAGCATAGAGAACGGATAGCGCGAATCCGGGAAGCCGGCACGCGCGCGGACATACCCGTCGCACTGATGATGGACACGAAGGGTCCCGAGATACGCACGGGCCCGATCGCCGACGACGCAAAAATCGAGATCGCCCGGGACGACCGGATTACCATCACTACGGATGAGGTAGACGGCACCCGTGACCGAATTGGCATCACCTACAAGCAGCTCCCCCATGAGGTTGGGCCGGGAAAGCACATATTCGTGGCTGACGGTCTTATCGACCTGGAAGTAGAGCGCGTGGAAGGGCACAACGTACATTGCCTTGTCCGCAGCGGCGGCGTGATAGGCAGCCGAAAGAACGTCAACATTCCCGGGGTCCGCGTCTCGCTGCCCTCAATGACGGAGAAGGACAAAGCGGACATTGTCTTTGCCATGGAGAACGGCATGGACTACATTGCCGCCTCCTTCATTCGAAACGCGGGAAATGTTACCGAGATTCAGGACCTCATTGCGAGTCGTGACTCACTCATTCGGGTCATTGCCAAGATCGAGGACTTGGAGGGCTTGGAAAACATAGATGAGATCATTCGCGTGTCCAGCGGGGTCATGGTTGCCCGAGGCGACCTCGGCGTGCAGTTGAGCACGGAAGACATTCCGCTGGCGCAGAAGCGTATCATCGAGAAGTGCAACGTTCAGAACAAGCCGGTTATAACCGCCACGCAGATGCTCGACTCCATGATACACAACCCCAAGCCCACGCGCGCCGAGCTCACGGACGTGGCCAACGCCATCTTCGACGGTACGGACGCCGTCATGCTCTCCGGCGAGACGGCCACCGGAAAGTACCCCCTTGGCGCGGTAGAGACCATGCATAAGATCGCCATGGCGGTGGAGACGTCGGATGAGTATCGCCGACACTGCGAAAAGTACTTCGACCTCTTCGGCGATTCGGAGGATATTGGCCACGCCGTTGCCAAGTCCGCCTACCTGGTCGCCCGGGAGACCGGCGCCGCCGCGATTGTCGCACCCACTCTCCGTGGAAATACACCGAGGCTGATCAGCAAGTTTCGACCGCCGCAAAGCATCATTGCGGCAACGACCTCGGAACAGGCGTATCGCCAACTGCTGCTGCACTGGGGCATCTTTCCGATTCTCACGGAACACGTGCAAGACTCCGATCTCATGATCCAAAACGCCCTGCGAAAGGCCCTTCGTTCCGGCTACGCCAAGCGCCTGGACAAAGTGGTCACGGCGGCCGGCATTCCTCTGAACAGCCCTATTCCCATGAACACCATCAAGGTCCACTTCCTCGGCAGCATTCTGAACCGAGGACACAAGGGCTTCGGGAAGAGCTGCTCCGGCCGCGTTGTCCTGGCGGAGAGCTCTGAGGAAGCGGCCCTACGGCTTCAACGAGATGGAAATGAAATCCTCGTGACCCGATCTCTCGACCCAATGCACCGAGAACTGCTGTCCCAGGTCCGCGGAGTTATCCTCGAAGAGACATCCACCCTATCCCCGGAGGAAATCCGAGAGGAGAATCCCGAGATTGTCTACATTGCCGAGGTTCCACACGCTCTTCAGACCTTTGAGCCGAGTCAGATTGTCAGCTTGGACGGTGAAGAGAAGATCATCTACGAGGGAATGCTCGATTAGGCGCGCCGGATGAGGGTCGATTCCCTTTGCCGGTCGATGATTACGTTGTATGGTTAAGAGCATGAAGCACCTGGCCCTGCCCATCATTCTTCTTGCACTGACGGCCACCGCCCTCACGGCCCAAAGCGCCGTTAATCCGGATCCCGCCGACCTCCTGTCCCGGGCGCACATGTTCGGCAATACCGAATACGCTGAGGTTATCACCGCTTTGAAGGTCCGGCAGGAAAGCCGGCGTCAGAGCCGCACGGTGGACATCTCGTATGCAAACCACGCACCCGGGGAACGGCAGGTCTTCGCTCAGGTGGTCGATCCGCCGTTCTTGAGCAACATGCGCTTTCTCCTGCACACTAGCCCTTCGGGCGGAACCGAGCAGTGGTTGGCTACATCGAGGAATGTACGCCGGGTAAAGGGCACAGGGTCACACGAGAAGCTCTTCAGCTCCGACTTCACCGTTGAAGAGCTATCCGGATTCCCCGGCTCCGACTACGAGGCGGAGCTCTTGGGGCGAGAACGAGTGGACGACTTTGAGACCGTGGTGATTCGAGGGCACGTTTCCGCCCCGGAAGCGCTCTATGACAGCTTTGTGCTGCGTATGGATGAGGCAAGCGATCTGATTGTGTGGATCGAGTTTTTTCGGCAGAACCGTTTGACGAAAGAGTATCGGCTGTTGGAACACGCGACGACGCAGGGCATCGCCTACACCGAGCGTGCACGAATGGAAACGATCGTCGAAGACAGTGAGACCGAACTGACTGTGGAGGAAATCTCCTTTCCGACGTCGATCCCCGCCCGTCGCTTCGATCCCGAAAGCTTGCAATGAAGCCTTATACCTAACATTTACCTTAACAAGCTCAACAATCTGCTATATACTATACCTGCAACATCCCCAAAATGTGAGTCATCATACTGAGTTGAACTGGGAGAAATCATGAAACAACCTGTCCTCATTGGGCGAGACCGCGAGATCAGCGAGCTGAGCGGTGCGTGGGAGCGTGCCAGAACGGGAAATCTAAGCTTTGCCTTCATCCACGGCGAAGCGGGCAGCGGGAAAACGTCCCTCCTCGACCACATTGCAGCACAAGCCGCTCAAGAATCCATGGCAGTGTTTACCGTCGACACGGCGTCGAGCAACACTAGCGGTGCGCTCGGAGAACAACTGCTGCGGGTGCTTGACGGGCACTACGGGGACCAGCTCCTCGATGCCTTGCCGGAGCAGGCGCGTGCGACTATCAAAGACCTTCGCGAGAACGGCACAAAGACCCAAGTCGGGACAGAGTCCATTGCCCAGACTCTCGGCTGTGCCGCCGCAATCCAGCCCGTCTTGCTCTGTATTGACGCGGTACATGCGTGCCCGGACCGTGTCTTCCCCATGATGGAGGAGCTCTCGAACCATCACCGGGATGCCCCTCTCATGGTGGTGGGCACCTACCGTGATCACGAGGTGCAGCCCTCCGATGAGCTCATGAGTGTCATTGCCCGCCTCGACCGTAACGCCTCGGTCATGCATCTCGAGCTGTCAGGTCTCGGAGAGCGCGAGGTGCGACAGTTATTAGAGACGCAGGCAGCTCGCGAGATTCAGCAAGGGATAGTCGAAGACGTTGTGGCGGCGACTGGGGGAAATCCGCTGTACACCCTGCAAATTGCCCGGGCAATCCAGAATAGCCTTGCGATGCGCGAAGAGACGTCCTTTCGCACCTTGCCGGAACTCACGAAGCTCCTCGCCCAAGCCGTTGCGCCGCGCTTTGGCGCGCTCTCTAGCCGCTCACAAGAGACACTCATGCGCATTGCCCTGCTTGGGACTTCCGTATCCGCGGCAGAGATTCACATTGCCGTCCCGGATGAGGCGCTCGAGCATCTAGACACCTTCTTCGAGGAGACAACCCGAAGTGGCTTCCTTGTGGAAACGACCGCACCCGATCGTGAGTTGCAGGCACGTCTGCGTCATCCGATCCTCCGAGATGCCATTGCCGGACTGATGTCGCCGATGCAGCGAAGTCAGATGGCGCTCGAAATGGCACAACAGATTGAGAGCTTCTATGGTGAGGCCGGGCCGGTCGGTACTCTGGCACGCCTCTACTGCCAGGCCATGACTCCCGATGCGCTCCGTCGATGTGCGGAGTACTCCCAACGAGCAGGTCATCTGGCCATCCAGCAACAGAACTGGAACGAGGCTGTCGAGCACTATGAGCGCTACGTGGAAAACCGCGGCAAAATGGTCTCACCTGAGGCGATGGGACATACGCTGCAGGAGTTGAGTCGAGCGCTCTTCGAAACCAACAAGCGGAGCGCGGCAAAGGCGCGAATGGTCGAAGCCTTTGAGTACTTCGCCGCAAGTGGCAACGTGGATGGTGTTGTCGCCCTCGTTACCTACCCCTACTACCACTTCGGCTATCGCGAAAACCTGGCGGGCTTCCTCGAGCGAGCCCGTGCCATGGTACCGACGACCCATCCGGGATGGCCGTGGGTCAGTGTGCGCTACGCCCTGGCACTCCACGACGATGCCGGCGCCTATCGACGCGCAATTGAAGTTTGCTCTGAGGTGCTCTCAGATCCACGCGCCAAGAAGGATCCGCCGGTAGCCTGCCGCGCCTCGGCAATTGCCGCAGTGAGTGCGGCGAAACTCCGTGATCTGAGCACGGGTGAACAGCTCGTCGGTACCTGTAGCAATTACGCCGAGATGGAACCAACACTCAGCGTATGGCGGGAGTATGCGAATGAGTACCTGTCCAGAGCCAGGGGAGACTTTGCCTCCGCCGAGGAGGCCCTGAATCGCGCACTGGTGCTTGCCTACCGGTTCCGGGAGCGCAGGTATCGCTGGCCCGCCCTCGTCAGGGCGACCGACTACGCCTTCCGCAGAGGCGACTTCGACAACGCAATAGCCCGTGCCGAAGAAGGAATTAGCCTCCGGGCATACAAGGATATGCACCTTCGAGATCGTGGGACCATTGCCCTCTTGCTCCGGGACGAGACGAACCTGGCACGGTCCGTTGAAGAGCTTCGGCGTCGCAGCTCACCGACAAGTCCGTGGCCGGAAACCGCCAGGATCATGCTCGTCGGCCTTCTCACGGTGGCCGACCGCTATCTCGGCACGGCAGAGTGGGCGCGCGAGGCGGATACACTGCTTTCCATGGAGTCCGAAACGCTGGAAAACCCGTACTTCGCCATGCGTCACGCCGCTGCGGACGGGTATCGTGCCTTTGTCACGGACGATCGACTCCGAGGCGCCGAAAGCCTCCGGCGCCTCCGGAGCTTGGAAGGCTACTGGCTTATGAGCGAGGAGTACTTCAACCACCGCTTAGCCGTAAGTGCCTCTGCAGCGGGCTTCCACGAAGACGCTAATCATTACTTCGAAACTGCCTTGCAGTGGGTCGAACGACTGGGAAACAAGCCCGCCCACGCCCTCATTCAATTCGATTTTGCCGAACACCTCGTCCGTTCGGAGGGAGTGGGCTCGGAACGCGCCGCGGAGCTCCGGCGGAGCGCACGGACAAGCGCCCGCGCTATGGGAGTTCGCATACTCGAGTCGGCCGCGGTGAAGGGACGGGCGCACAATGATCTTCTGCCGGGTATTACCGAGCGGGAGCTGCAAGTACTGAAGGTTGTCGCACGGGGCAGTACGAACCAGCAGATCGCCGACACGCTCGGCATTAGTACGAACACGGTTGCCTTTCACGTCCGGAGCATCATGGAGAAACTCGGCCTCGGAAACCGCGCTCAGGCGGTGGCGTTTTCCTGGAAGAACGGCATTGTTACGGCAGCCGACTTGGAAGGCCCCGCCACAAGGCCCTCGAAAAACTAAATGCGCGGCTTAGTAGCATTGCCTTTTCTCCTCGCCATTGCGATTATTCCCACAGAAATGTAGGAAATAGTGATGACGGATACTGACGCGCAGCTCGCGCCCAAACACAACAGCAAGTACGAGGAACTCTCCCTCCTCTTCGAAATCAGCCAGATACTCGATCAGAGCATGGACTTGAACCGGGTAATACACCCGGTTCTGAAGGCCGTGTGCGACCGGCTTGGAATGGTCCGTGGCACAATCACCCTCCTCGACCGTCCATCCGGCGAGATCTCGATTGAGGCGGCCTACGGTTTGTCGACGAGTCAGCGGGAGCGTGGTCGCTACCGCCTCGGCGAAGGTGTGACCGGACAGGTCGTCCAAACGGGTCAAATGCGCATCATTCCCCGGGTTGCTGACGAGCCTGCATTCCTCAACCGCACGGGGGCGCGGAAGGGCCAGCATCAGAAAGAGCTGTCCTTCATCTGTGTACCGGTGAAGATGGGCAACGAGACCTTTGGAGCCTTCAGCGTCGACCGCCCCTACGCCCGGCAAGAGACGCTCGATGATGATGCCCGTCTGATCTCGGTGATCTCTTCTCTCATCGCCCAGGCGGTGAAGATTCGGCAGAACATCATGGAGGAGAAGCGGCAACTCGAGGAGGAGAATACCCGCCTCCAGGAGCAACTCCGCGCGAAGTTCCGCCCCTCCAACATCATTGGGAACTCGAAGGCCATGCAGGAAGTCTTCGACATGATTGCGCAGGTTTCCCGGAGCGAGGCGACGGTCTTGATTCGCGGCGAAAGCGGGACCGGCAAAGAACTTGTCGCACAGGCGATCCACTACAACAGTCACCGCGCTTCAAAGCCTTTTGTGAAAGTAAATTGCTCGGCTTTGCCCGAAAGTGTCATTGAGAGCGAGCTCTTCGGCCATGAGAAGGGCTCCTTTACCGGCGCGACAAGCATGCGGAAGGGGCGCTTCGAGCTAGCCGACGGGGGCACGATCTTCCTGGATGAGATCGGTGACCTCTCGCCGACGATCCAGGTGAAACTGCTTCGGGTATTGCAAGAGAAAGAGTTCGAGCGCGTCGGCGGGAATCAGACCATCCGTGTCAACGTTCGGATCATCACCGCTACCAACCGCAATCTAGAAGAGCTGATGGAGGCGAATCAGTTCCGGGAGGATCTCTACTATCGCCTGAATGTGTTTCCAATTCACATTCCGCCCCTGCGGGACCGCAAGAGCGATATTCTTCTCCTGGCGGATCACTTCATTGAGCGCTACGCCGAAAAAAACCACACCACCATCCGCCGGATCTCTACCCCGGCCATCGACCTTCTGACCAATTACCACTGGCCCGGCAACGTCAGGGAGCTGGAGAACTGCGTTGAGCGGGCGGTCCTGCTCAGCGTTGACGAGGTCATCCACAGTCACCACCTTCCCCCGAGTCTGCAATCCGCGGAGTCTACCGACACGGAGCCCACCGGGTCTCTCCAGGAGTCCATGGACAATCTCGAGCGAGAGCTGCTCATGGACGCGTTGAAGTCGACAAAGGGCAACATGGCCAAGGCGGCGCGACTTCTCGACATAACGGAGCGCATCATGGGCCTGCGCATCCAGAAGCACGGTATCAATCCCAAGCACTTCCGCGGCAGCCGCAGCGACTAAGCCGCACAAAGCGCCACCGCACCCTACCCGACCGTAGACAACCGACCGCATTCCTACATTTCCGTAATAACAAGGGCATACACCTACAAAAATGTAGCACTATGACGGTAATGCTCCGCTGCACCGCCCCCGGCGCCAAGTCATGGGGAGTCGAAGCGGTCTGCGCCCTGCTCTCTAATCTCCTGTCTCTGCGCAACTTAGAGGATTCCGGAATAACTTGAGCCGCGCTTGGCACCCCTCTTGCAACAACTAAGCTTCGTAACACGAACCTTGCGCTGGTATTGGAGGTGTATTCATGAACAAGCGCATGATCCTGTCTCTGGTTCTCTTCGGTATCGCAGCGGGACTGGCCGTTGCCCAAGAGACTACCGACGAGGCAATTGCTCTCTTTAGTCAGGCCTTCGACATGATCTGGCTCATCATGGCGGCGGCGTTGGTGTTTTTCATGCAGGCGGGTTTCGCCATGGTAGAGTCCGGCCTCACCCGGGCCAAGAACTCCGCCAACATCCTGATGAAAAACCTCATGGACTTCTCCGCCGGGGCGGTTGCCTACTGGGCAATCGGATGGGCGCTCATGTACGGTGCGCCGAGCTTGGGCGGCTTCATTGGCGGGAACGGATTCTTCCTCTCCTACACGGAGGAGTCAATGGCCGCATACGGCGTGGCCGATATGTCGGCAATCTTCCGGGATTGGATGTTCCAGGTGGTCTTCGCGGCTACCGCGGCAACCATCGTCTCAGGGGCCATGGCCGAACGAACGAAGTTTTCCGGCTATCTGGTCTACAGTGTCTTCATCTCGGGTCTCATCTACCCGATCTCGGGTCACTGGGTATGGGGCGGCGGATGGCTCGCGGAGCTCGGCTTCCACGACTTCGCCGGAAGCACGGTGGTCCACTCAGTCGGCGCCTGGGCGGCCATGATCGGCGCCATCCTGCTTGGCCCGAGAAAGGGGAAATACGTGAAGGTCAACGGTAAGACCAGTGTGAAGGCAATCCAGGGTCACAGCATGCCCCTGGCCGCACTTGGTGTCTTCATTCTCTGGTTCGGGTGGTACGGCTTCAACGGAGGCAGCACGCTATCCGGTACGGACCTCTCGATCGCCCACGTTGCAACCACCACAACCCTTGCAGCGGCGACGGGGGCCATTGGCGCCATGTTCACCTCGTGGATTTGGTTCGGGAAACCGGACCCCAGCATGTCCTTGAACGGTGCACTTGCCGGTCTGGTTGGGATTACCGCGGGAACCTGGGTCGTCAGTCCCTTCGGGTCGGTCGTCATCGGCCTCATTGCTGGAATCTTGGTGGTCATGTCGGTCGAGTTCTTTGACAAGGTACTCCACATCGATGATCCCGTCGGTGCCATCTCGGTACACGGAGTGTGCGGTGCCTGGGGCACCTTGGCGGTTGGCCTGTTTGCCAACGGCGGCAACGACCCCGGTATCGTCGGGCTCTTCTACGGCGGCGGAGCGGCGCAGCTCGGCATCCAGGCACTCGGCGTGCTGGCGGTCTTCGCATGGGTCGTCGTCACCGGCCTTGTCCTCTTCGGCGTCCTGAAGGCTGCAAAGCTTCTCCGCGTATCGGAGCGCGAAGAGCTCATGGGCCTCGACATCGGCGAGCATGGAACCGAGTCCTACAGCGGCTTCCAGATCTTCAGCAGCATGTAAGGAGGAGACGGCATGAAGGTGATAATTGCGTACATACAGCCGTACAAGCTCAACGATGTCAAAGAGGAGCTGTACAAGGCGGAAGTATTCAAGATGTCGGTAACCAATTCCCTGGGAGCCGGGCAACAGAAGGGCTACCACGAAAGCTATCGCGGCGTCGATATTGAGGTAAACCTTCTCAAGAAGACGCGAATCGAGATTGCCGTGAACGATGCCTTCGTTCAGACAACGATCGACGCGATTATCCGGGGCGCACGCACCGGAGAGATCGGCGACGGGAAGATCTTCGTGCTCCCCCTGGAACAGTGCATCCGCATTCGAAGCGGGGAAACGGGGAACGCGGCAATCGGATAGGGATTGGAACAGACACAGCCTCGGCAGTGCCGAGCTCATCACGAGCCGGCGGGGAGTTCGCTCCTCGCCGGCTTTTTTTTCGCCGTACGGTTTAGAGATCGATAGCTCCGGCGTACAATGGGCCTATGAGTAGCAACAGGGATGAGGAGCTGACGGTAGAGGAGCTCAAGGAGCTGTGTCCGAGCTGCGATGAGGAGACCTTGCGCGGACTGCGGGAGAGTCTGCCGCGGCGGTACTTCGAGACCTTCTCCAGGGACGAACAAGCGGAGCATCTCCGTCATCTCACCGAGTTGTCGACGGAGCATCCATGCGAAGTGGTCATGCGAGAGAGGGACGGCAATACCTTCTCGGTCACGGTCTTTGGCTTCGACTATCCCGGGGAGTTCTCCATAATTGCAGGAACCCTCGCGGCAACGGGCTTCGAGGTGATTTCCGGAGATGTATATACGACGCTTCGGCCTCAGGATGCTGAGCGAAATACGGAGCAACAGGCAGTGAACCGGCGACGTCGCGTTCCACATGGAGCCCGTCTTTCATCCGGCCCCAAACGGCCCGATCGCTGGATCGTGGATCACTTCGTCGGGACGGTACGCGGGTCCGTTGAACAATGGCGCCGAACCTTCCCCCGTCGCCTGAAAGAGACGCTCGGTATACTCGCCGCCGGTACCGACGAGGCCTTCGAGGAGGCGAAACGCCGGGTAAGCGACGCCGCAGCGTCAGCTCTCGCCGAGCTCGGCGACGTCACATCGAGCACCTTCGAGCCGGCTCGGATGGAGATCGACCAGACGGACCACGGAACGACGCGCCTCACCGTCTACTCCAAGGATACGCCCCTCTTCCTCTACGCCTTGTCGAGCGCGCTGCACCTCCACGGCGTGTCCATTGAAAGCGTGGACATTCGGACAACGAAAGGCTGGGTGGAAGACACCTTCGAGATAACCGAGCTCTCCGGCCATCCCGTGACGGATGAAAAAACCCTCAACCAGCTGCGGCTGTCGGCGGCGTTCACCAAGCAGTTCACCTACTTCCTGGACCAAGCGCCCGACCCCTATCGGGCACTGCAACGCTTCGAGCTGCTTATTCAGGATTTCCGGGCCCTTTCGGAGGCGGGACAGATGAATCAACTCCTCTCCAGTCCCAACGTCCTCCAGGATCTGGCTCGGCTCCTCGGCGCAAGTGACTTTCTGTGGGAGGACTTCGTCCGCCTTCACTACGAACAGCTGGTGCCAATGCTCTCCCCCGATCGCCGTGGCAGCAGCTTGAGCCTGAAGCCGGGTGAGATCAACCCCGCCCTGCACCGCGCCCTCGGCCAGGTGACCACGACCTCCGAGCGTCGCCGGGTACTCAACGAGTTCAAGGACCATCACGCCTATCTCATTGACGTCGATCACATTCTGGCACGAGACACGGACTTCTTCTTTCTCAGCCGCCGTCTCACCGCCCTCGCCGAGGCGGTGGTAAACGCCGCCGTCGGAATTGCCTGGGAGGAGATCACGCCGCGCTACGGCGTGCCGCGAACCGTAGCCGGCATTGAAGCAACCTATACCGTCATGGGTCTCGGGAAGATGGGTGGCGAGGCCCTCGGCTACGCCTCCGACATTGAGCTGCTCTTCCTGTACAGCGACAACGGCCAAACCGATGGAGCCGACTCCAGGTCCAATCGTGAGTTCTTCGAGGAGCTGTTTCAAACCACCTCCAAGATCATTCAGGCGCGTCGCGAGGGAATCTTCCAGCTTGATTTGCGACTCCGCCCGCACGGCAACTCCGGGCCCTTGGCGGTGAGCATGGCGAGCTATCTCAAGTACTACCGGAACGAGGCCTCGAGTTTGGAAAAACTTGCTCTGGTTCGCATGCGGTGGATTGCCGGCGACGCCGACTTTGGGCACCGAGTAGAGCGGGTGCGCGACGAGCTCATCTACGGGGCGGATAGCATCGACCTGCCGGAACTGCAGCGCTTGCGGGCGGTGCAGCTCAAGGAAAAGGGAGAGTTTGGGCGCCTCAACGCAAAGTTCTCTCCCGGCGGATTGGTCGATCTCGAGTACAGCGTTCAGATCCTCCAGGTAACCTTAGGCCGCAGCAACGCCGCGCTGCGAACGCCGCGAATCCATGAAGCTCTCTCGGCACTCGTAACGGTCGGGGAGTTAGAACAGGATGAGGCGGAGCGGCTGGTTGGCGCGTATCGTTTCTTGCGGCAGCTCATCAACGGCCTCCGCATGCTTCGAGGAAACGCCCAGGACCTCTTCCTTCCGGAGGAAGACTCCCTCGAGTTCATGCATCTTGCCCGTCGCGCCGGCTACACCGGCAGAGGCAGGCTCTCACCCGCTGAGGAGCTACGTGTGGAATTCGAGACCCGCACCGCGGAGGTTCGTGCCTTCGTAGAGGAGCAACTCGGCAAGGAAGCGCTTCCCGGCGACGTAGCCGGAAACGTTGCAGATGTGGTTGTCACCGAGCACATGGAGCCCGAGCGCTTCGACGCCATCCTGTCGCCGGCCGGGTTCCGCGACACGGAGCGCGCCTACCGAAACCTCAAGTCGCTCGCCGGCAGCGGCGAGCGAAGATACCGCTTCGCGGAGGTCGCCATCCTCGCCTGGGATTTCCTTGTTGAGTCGCCGGATCCCGGTATGGCACTCAACAATTGGGAACAGTTCGTCCACGCCGCCGGGAACGCAACGGAGCACTTCACGGAGCTGGTCTCCCAGCCCAAGCGCTTAGAGATACTTCTGGCCATCTTTGCCGGCAGTCAGTTCCTCTCCAATACCCTCATTCGCAATCCCGAGTTCTTTGCCTGGGCCACCTCCCCGGAGAGCGTCTGGAGCCGGCGGACCGGCGAGGATTACCGCCACAGCCTGGAACACCTCCGGGGTGAACACCACGAACGAAGCGAGTGGCTGAATGTGCTGCGCCGTTTTCGCAAGCAGGAGATCCTGCGCATTGGAACGCGGGACATCTGCCTCAACGTTTCCATACGCGAGGTCATGGCGGAGCTGTCATCCCTGGCAAGCGAGATTGTCCGGCAAGCAACGGCGGCCATCCTCGACCGCTTGGAGGTGAGTGCTTCCGCCCGGGAGCGCCTGTGCATCTTGGCCTTCGGAAAACTCGGCGCCCGCGAGCTCAACTACAGCTCGGACATTGATCTGCTCGGCGTGTATCGGGGGCCCGACGCGACGGGCG
>CAYPTH010000010.1:41882-48413 GCA_964413635.1 uncultured Spirochaetaceae bacterium | reverse complement strand
TCGTATTGACCTTCACATTCGGCATTTACGGATTGGTAAAGAAACGAACCTCCGTACCCGCCTTGGCGGCTCTTGCGGTAGAAACCGCAACACTCGCGCCGGCGGCGCTTATCTACCTCATATTGGCACCGGGTGCTGCCGGTCATATGGCGGAGCCCGTGGTGGCGGTGTTCCTGGTCGGAGCCGGCTTAGTTACCGCCCTTCCCTTGTTTCTTTTCGCGGAGGGCGCACGCAGGATCATGCTCAGCTTCGTCGGTTTCCTCCAGTACATTGCGCCGACCATGACTCTCGCCATTGGTGTGTTGGTCTTCGGCGAGCCCTTCACCACGACCCATCTGATCAGCTTCGGTCTGATTTGGATCGCCATCGTGATCTTCACACTGGCCCGGTCGGGACAACGGCGCCGCTCTCGCATCCGTGCGGCCGCAGGGGGCGTCACGACATGACATCACGGGCACAAGCGCTGGGTGAAAGAAGGCGAACGCGCCTCCTGTTCATCTGTACGGTGAATCGTATGAGAAGTCTCACCGCGGAGCGCGTCTATCGTCACGACGATCGCTTCGAGGTTCGCTCAGCCGGTATCAGCGAGAACGCTCGCGTAGTGGTCAACGAGGAGCACCTGCACTGGGCCGACTACGTTGTGTGCATGGAGGATCGACACCGCGACTACGTAGAGCAGCGCTTCGCGGACATTACGGAGTCCTGGCGCATTATGGTTCTCGACATTCCCGACATCTACCGATTCATGGATCGCACTTTGGTCCGGGAGCTCAGGGACCGCTTTGAGAGCCGTTATCGGGAGCTTCGGGTGCTCCTTCGAGAACGAGGTCCCAGATAACATCCCTTGGTGGCCGTGCTACCATGGTGACGGCGTGCGCGCGGATGGGGTGGAGGAACCGCATGGACCGGGCGTGAAGGTGAATGCCGCCCGTGGGATTGGAGCGCCGCGCACCGTATTTGAGATCGCCCTTAATGTGACAACCCACCTCCGCCAGTTGTGCCCGGATTTGGTGGTGACGGCCGGTGAGGAGATCGATCTCCAGGAAGAAGTACCTGTCACTGCTACCTGTCTGCCGGTAGGCGAGCCGAGCGAGCTTGGCACCGGCGGTTTCTTCGTCCACGGCAAATGATTTGTTGAGTTCCGTGTCATGGTAGAGGTAGTGCTCGAGAGTGCCTTCCGACTGTGGCGGCGGAGCGTCGACGACTGCCCAGTAGACCTTCTCGACCGCAGTTCCGCGGAACAGGGCGTTCATCTGTCGCTGCGCGGCCTGCGTCTTCGCGTAGACAATGCAGCCGCTCGTGGGACGGTCCAGCCGGTGGATCACGCCGACGAAGACCCCCGCCGGTGGAGGGCTCTCAGAGAGATACCGTTCGATGGCGGCGGGCAGTGGTTCGTCGCCGGACTTGTCCCATTCAACGAGGTCGCCGCAACGCTTGTTGACGCCAATAAGATGGTGATCCTCGTAGACAATGGTGATCGGCCGATCCGCAGCCCCTTCCGACGGACTGGAAATCACTCTTTCCAGGGAAACACCATTCCTTTCAGGCTCCGCTTGCCGACCCGCTCACGATCCTCAACGAGCAGGGCGTCCCAGGGAATGCTCTTTCGGCTTGCGTCGGGGTGCTCCTCGAAGTAGTCGTACTTGTACAGTCGGAGCTTCAGGCCTCCCTGTTGCCAGACTAGAATGCCCATGATGCCCGGAATCAGGAACGCGGTCACGACGGAGACAAGCGCGAGAAAGACGGTGACAATGAGGCTACCGACTGCGTACGCGGTGTTGTCGAACAAGAGGATGAAACACTTCTTCACGATTTTGCCGAAACTCGTGTCGAGTTGGGCCCGCACCGGAAAGAAAAACTGCGCCGCAAGGACCCAGATGATGTAGGCCCAAAACAGGACGGCGGCCGCAGCTACGCCGAAGAGGTTGCCCATTGAGGTGTACACCGGGAAGGCGACCGATAACAGGAATACCATGAGGACGTTGATGACGCCGAAGATCGCGCTCGTTAGCCAGCTTTCCCGTACATAGCCCCAGAGCTGCTTCCATTCAATCCCTTCGTAGTTCGCGATATCGCGTGCCGCCAGCGACGCCGCTCCCGCATAAATGAAGAGCAGCACAACCCCGACTGCCAGTATTGCCAGCGTTAGACCCGGTAGGCGGCCTGCAAGGCTAAAAGGAAGGGCAAAGGGGATTGCCATGAGGATGACGAACCCGAAGTTGACGAGGACACTGCCAATGAAGTTGTCCCACATGTCGAAAAAGGACTTCTTGATTAGAAAGGCAAACATTTCGGGGCAAGTGTACACGGAGGCGCGACGCATCACAACCGGGCCGTGCAATTGTCGAGGATGGCGCCGAACGGATATGCTGAACGTACATATCAAATGAGGAGAAGGCTGTGCAGTACCGACGTTTGGGCAAAACTGGCTTTGATGTATCCGAGGTGTCGCTAGGCACGTGGCAGGTAGGAGGCGGTTGGCGCGAGAAGTTCGATGACGCGGTCGCAGAGCACATCCTCAACGAGGCGATCGACACGGGCGTCAACTTCATTGACACCGCCGACGTCTACAGCGGCGGCCGCAGCGAAGCTGCAGTCGGTCGGGTGCTTCGCTCCCGGAGCGAGCGCGTCTACGTGGCAACGAAGTGTGGACGGAAGCTGCAGCCGCACGTTTCGGAGTCATACACGCCGAAGGCCCTGCGTGGCTTCGTCGAGGGCAACCTCCGAAATACCGGACTCGACCGGCTCGACTTGATCCAACTCCACTGTCCACCCACGGAGGTCTACTATCGTCCGGAGATATTTGAGCTGTTTGAACGCCTAAAGGCTGAGGGGAAGATCGCCAACCTCGGCGTCTCCGTCGAGAAGGTCGAAGAGGGGCTCAAGGCAATCGAGTATCCGAACGTGACGACGGTGCAGATCATATTCAACATGTTCCGACATCGTCCCTCGGAGCTGTTCTTTCCCGAGGCGAAGCGGCGTGACATTGGTCTCATTGTTCGGGTTCCCTTGGCCAGTGGACTCCTATCGGGGAAGCTCACGCGGGAGAGCACCTTCGATCCGGGCGACCACCGCAACTTCAACCGGGACGGTTCCGCCTTCGACCGTGGCGAGACCTTTGGCGGAGTCGACTACGAGACCGGACTCCAGGCCGTGGAGGAGTTGAGACGGCGCTTGCCGTCGGACTACACCATGGCCCAGTACGCCCTTCGCTGGATCCTAATGTCCGATGAGGTCGGCTGCGTCATTCCCGGTGCATCCCGGCCGGAGCAGATGCGCGATAACCTGGCGGGAGCCGAGATACCCGCGCTCTCAGCCGAGACAATGCAGGCTGTCCGGGAGGTTTACGAGAAGTATATTGCGCCTCAGGTGCATCAGCGCTGGTAGATTCGCTCTCAATTACTCTGAATGGGTCATGATCCAGGAGAGGGTAGCGTCCGCCACGGCTTCTCGTTCGACGTCGTTGATGATCACGTGGCCGCTGTTGGCGAGTGTCACCGTTTCCTGTTCCGCGGCGGCTATCCCTTCGCGGATATAGG
The DNA here is from genome assembly GCA_964413635.1 of uncultured Spirochaetaceae bacterium. GTDB lineage: Bacteria > Spirochaetota > Spirochaetia > DSM-27196 > PWMO01 > CAYFQV01. Next base: position 44,874 of record CAYPTH010000010.1, on the reverse strand, counting down.
AGGCGGCGGCGGCAGGCACGGTGTCGTCAGCCTTCGAGACGAGTGTGAGAGTGGGGGCGGTAACGAAGCGCAGCCGCCTTCGCGCGATCCTCTGAAGACGGCGGAACTCGGCAATTTGACGATACCATGTGTACCGGTGGTACTCATCTTCCAGGTTCCGCTCATCGGGGTCTGAGCTTTCCGCTTCGTAGAAGGGCTTGACCCCGCGCGGCTTCAGCCGCCCGACGAGAGGAATGAGCCAGATCCATCGATTCCGCACCTGGATAGCGGGAGCGCAGAGCACGATCGACGACACGGGGAAGCGGCTCGCCAGAATCAAGGTCAGGACGCCCCCCATGGACATTCCGACCACGGAGACGCGGGAGTGCAGCGCGGCAAGCTCGAGGTACTCGTCGACGCTCCTGCGCAACCAGTCACGCCATCCCGACTGGCTGAAGTCGGCACCGTTCGTTCCGTGACCCGGGAGACGGGGTACGCGCACCGTGTATCCGCGCTCGTGCAGCCGTGAGGCGAGGTAGGCGGCATTCGCCGTGCGGCCGGTGAAACCGTGGAGTATGAGCACGGCCTCTGCGCCACCGGCGAAGTGGAGCGTTCGCCCGAAGGGGTTCACGGTCGTGTGCGGCGGGATCTTGTGTATCGTCATAGTTGCGATAGCGGAGCATAGAGGGGCGGCGCTGTCAATCAGAGCCGGACCGCTGCCTTTGGCGAGTTCCCCCTATGGCCGGTAGCGCGTTGTCCGTGTAGGCGGCATTTCACAGTATGCGAGTTCATGAAGCGGGGTAGCCAGTATCTGCTATCGAGAAGTCTGAAACGAGGTCGAAAGCGCCTCGGGATGTCTCAGAGACAGTTGGCGGAGTCCGCCGGCGTTCCGGCAAGTTTCATCGGCTCCGTGGAGCTGGGACGCGCCTTTCCCGGCGCGGAACGACTGGACCGAATCGCTGCAGCGTTGGGACTTCAGCCCTTTCAGCTCTTTCTTGACGAGGACGATGCGAGTATTCAGGATAGGTACGACTCCTTAGCTGCACTCGCGGATGAGCTGAGGGAACGCGTGAGCGGTGAAATTGATGCGGCTTTGAGACGGCACCTTCGATCGTGAATAGCTCCGGCGATTCAATAGGTCGTTCCAACGTGCCGATTATTGGAGAATGATGAAAGTTGGTATCTTCCTCGGGGAGGATTGCGGAAAAGAGGTACAGAACCTGTTGCGCGCCCTCGAGCGTCGTGACATACCTGCATCCGCCTTTCGTCTGTCACAGACCTGGTCCGACGCGCATACCGACGAAATCCGACATAACTTCGCGACGATCTCTCACGCGGTCTTCATGCTCTCGAGCGGCTGCGTTCAGGCAGGTTGGTTTCCCTTTGTCGCCGGCTTCTTCATGGGTCGCGACCTCGCCATTGTGCTTTTCGACCGGGACGCTGATCCGCCGTCCTTTTTAGACGGCTACAGTCGCTTCGGTGACACGGGTTCCCTCGGCGACTACCTCGAAGCAGAGCTTCTGATCTCTCAGAAAATGCAACGAGTGGAAGAAGCGCGGTCCGAGCTCTCGGCTGCGGGACTTGCGGTTAGTGAAGCGTCCTTTGCCTATGCCGTGGATCATGGAAACTTGGATGCCGTCCGCAATTTCCTGCGGGTGGGCCTCTCACCGGACGTTCGAGACGAGACAGGGGTACCCCTTCTTGTCAACGCGATTCGTAGAGGCGATTACGATACGGTAGAGCTCCTCGTTGAGCATGGTGCAGATGTAAACGCCGTGAGTGAGGACCGAGGCAACAGTCCCCTCATGGAAGCCGCCACGCGCGGCGATCTCAAGGCGGTACAAGCCCTCGTCGAAGCCGGTGCGGACCCCGATCTAAAAACCCAGTACGGCCAGACGGCCCTCATGTTGGCGATTGGTGAGGGGAGAAGCAAGGTCGTGGAATATCTCCTAGATCGGGGCGCCACGACTGACGCGGTAGACTATCTGGGAATGACCGCAGTCAAGTACGCGAGTCTCTTTCGGAGCAAAGAGATTCTCTCGCTACTCGGCGTCGAGTAGATCTATCCCTGTTCCGGCGCTGCCGCGAGCGCCGACAGACGCCGGTCCTTCGGCCTTTCTTGACAGCAGGGGGTGCGACGGATACTTTTGCACAAGATGTCCGGTCGACAACGCCTTCATATTTTCCACATCTATCGGAAAGACGGCACGCCTCTCTTTCTTCACCCCTTTCTCGACCGGCAAAAGGTGATGGACCGATTGGAGAAGTCCGAATTGATTGGGCTGTACGGTCGGGAGCCTCGGGTCGAGTCGCTCACCATGTTCCGAAATGAGCTCTACCGCATCATAGAGGATGAAGTGCGAGGTTGGGTCTCCGAGGCGAGGTTCATTCCACGCTTCCTCATGTCCGCCGGCATTTTCATTGTCGCCTACTTCTTCCTTTCCTTCGTTATTCGCGATCCTCTCCCTCTGGTGGACGAGCTCGCGGTGTCCCTTGGCGCCAGCATTGTCGGCTATATCTTGCTCGGACGCCGATACATGCGCTCCGAGGGGGCTTTGAAGAAGCGCATTGCCCTCAGAGAGAAGGTGGATGGGATTCGCTTCGTGGAGTCGGAGTTTGTCGCTGAGATAGAGCGCGCGCTGCATGACACCGAGGCGACATCGACGGAAGCGCTCATTCGCGCCATTGAAGCGGGGGAGGTTCCGGCGCTCTCCGACCCGGAGAGTGATGAGGCGAAGGAGTTTCTCCGCTATCTGGAGACCAAGTTCAGATCTGGGGAGTACCGCCGGCAGGAGAAGAAGCTGCTCGAGAAGGGCAGGAGCAAAGACCTGGAGGGAGTGAAGCGGTGGGTTCAGCTCCGAAAGGTCGACTTTCCGCTATTTGCTCTCTACGTGAATCTCAAGCGACAACAAGCCCGAAAGCCTTAATTCGTCGACGCCTCGTCGTCGGCTTCAGCTTCTTCCAGCGCGGATGGAGATTGCTCCTCTGCATCTGGGGACTCTTCCTCGGTCTC
>CAYPTH010000010.1:0-41782 GCA_964413635.1 uncultured Spirochaetaceae bacterium | reverse complement strand
CTCTGGCGGGGCCCCTGGCGTTACCTCCGGCTCCGCGTCGGGGAGGTTCTCAGGACCAAGCGCCTGCTCGCCGGTTCGAATACCTTCCATCTGCGACTGTAGCGCATTCATCCGGCTGGCCGTTTCGAAGGTCTCTCGTGCCGGGGTGAAGGTCGGATCGATTGCGAGGGCCTTTTGAGAGAGCTCCATGGCGACCTCCAGATCGCCTTCGGCGAAGGCAACGAGGGCATCCAGATAGAAGTTCTCAACGGTCTCTCGACGCTCAGCTCGGCCCTTGTCACCAAAGTCGAAGCCCGCTTGGAGACTGAAGCCGTCCGCGTTGCCGACTTGCGTGGTCTGGTCCAAGCTCTGATTCACGAAGAGATCAATGTCGTTCACCGACACCGAGGTGCCCAGTGTGAAGCGAGGATTGCCGCCCTTGAGGGCAAAACCGGCGTGCGCGGTCAGAAAATCCGTTACGGTCACCGCGGTTCCCCAGGCGTACTCGAAGCTTGTGTCGCCGACGTCACCGAAAACCGAGACTGGACGCGTCAGGTCGAATGAAAGGACAAGAGGTCTGATGGGGGAGTAGGCAATGCCGAGTGTCGCCTCCGTGGGCAGCGGGTCACTGATGGTGGAGCCGGGATCGGCCAGACTCGGGGTCTGAAGGTTCCCTGGCGTCCCGACATTCCGCAGCACCAGTCCGGCAGAGAAGTTACGCTTCCGGGAGGAGTAGAACTTCAAGAAGTCGACTCGAGTGAGGAGACCGACGTCACCCATGACTACCAGGGTCGATTGTCCCGGGGCTATCCGTTCGGCAACGTTCCGGTAGGCAAGCTTGAGGTTTGCGCCGAGAGAGACGCCGTGGAAGTCGAAGCTGTGAAAGAAGTTGTAGGAGACGTTCAGGCCGAGGACGCTCTCCGTGTAGCGAATGGCGGAAGTTGCCTGACGCCCATCGATGTCGTACTCGGTAAAAGGTACGTGGAAGACCTTGAGACCGCCGGCCACGCCGAGGTGCTCAAAGCGTTCGGTGTAGAAGAGTCCTTCGAGGGCAGCGTTGTCAATGAGGTTGTTGTGCCACACTGCGAGCTCGGTCACTTCCAGGCGGGAGCTTGCGGCCGGATTCGCTTCAAAGAAACTGATATCCCGGGCGACAGCAGTGTAGGCGCCGGCCATTCCCTCATACTCGCCCCCAACGGGGACCAAGAGGATCGGAAAGGCCGTTTCTCCCTGTCCGCCGGCGGTTTGATTACTGACGATTGGCCCGTCTATTCCGTACAATATGTCCGAAGCGGTCAGGTTCTGCGCCGCTACAAATGCGAAAAGAGTGAATAGGACTGCGATGGCAATGAAGCTGTCGCGTTTCATGGTATAATTAAAGATAGCATAACAAGTTCCACGCCACCAGGCATCCTACGGCGATAATTGTCGGCACCTTCATGGGAGGGGACAAGAGAGTCGATACTGTAATTACGAAAACGGTGCCGCCTGCATGATTGCGACACGCTCTAACTCTGTGTTCTTCTGCCTCATTGTTTTTGCGCTCATTCTCGGCGTATCGGGACCGCTATTTGCCGCGGGCCAACAGGAGGATCCCATTGAGGAAGCGCGCGGACTGGTCATCGAGGGACGCCTCAACGAGGCCATACTGGTCCTCCAGGAGGCGGTTCGGCAAGACCCGGAGCGTATTACCGAGGCTGAAGCGCTTCTCGACCGAATCCGCCGTATCCGTGGCGACTACAACGACCTCTTCGAGCAGCTGATCGACAATCTTATCAACAATCCGGACAATATCGAGACCACCCTTCAAATCATCGATCAGATGGAAGAGATGGACGAGTTCCCGAACGAGCTCGTCCAGGAGCAGATCACCGATGCCCGGGTGATCGCCCAGCTCGCCTTCGATCGCAATGTCGCCGCGACCATTATGGAGGAGGCGCGGGCGCTCATTGAACAGCAGCAGTACGCCGAGGCGGTCGACCGCTATCTCAGCGGCTTTGATCTCCAGCGCCCGCGCTTCGAAGAGCAGGACTATCCCCAAAACACTGTGGATAGCGCCAACCAGGCGATCGAACAGATTCGAAGCGCGGCGCAGTCATTTCTCGACGCCCGGCAAGTGTTCCTGTCCCGTGAACGGGACCTCGTGACCGCGGTCTCCGCGCAGGAGCCTGAGACGGTGCAGACGACAGCCGCGCCGTACAGCGAGACCTTCGTCGCGCTTGATGAGGCTCGTGGCCGCATGCAGCAGGCCGCGGAGCTCCTCCGTGAATTGCGTGTCCGCATTGCCGAGCTCAACCCGGATGACCCGGTGGACTGGCACCTCCGGCTCATCAGCGAGTTCACCCGCGGCCTCGAAGCGGAGGCCGACGAGGGGATCATCGGGATTCTCAATCGCTTTCTCTCAGGGTCTCGAAATCGAGTGGCTGAGAGCTTTGCGTCCGAGGAAGAAGCCATGTGGGCGCGCGCTCGGACGGCGGTGGAAGAGGAGCGCTACGACGACGCACAGGATGGCTTCACCGCACTCGAGCAGATCGCCGAGTCGGATCAGCGCATACTGACCCTGGCGACGCCGGTGCAAGCCCCCACCGAGACGCCTCTGCCCGAAATGATCGGCGAAGTTTCGGAGGCCTTGCGCGGCCGGATGGTGAGCGCCCGAATAACGGATATTGCCTCGGCGAAGCTCGTCGAGAGTGCGGCGCTCTCGGCTCAAAACGAGTCCATTCCGGCGGCACTCCCCGAGGAGTTGCCTGCGCTCGAGGAGCGGAGAATTGTCCACTCCGAGATCGTCGGCGCGCTTCGGGACGAGCTCGCCGTCTGGAACACATTCCGTTCGGAGCAGATTTCCGCGGTGGCCGGCCGGCTGTCGGAGGCGGTGAGTGCCCGGGCTGAGTTCACCTCAACACGTCTTGAGCAACGAGAGAGCCGCTTTGTCTCTCGGGAAATCGAGACGGTGGATACGATCGGCGGGATCCGTCTATCCCGTCTCGAAGAGCGCTACGAGCAACTCGATGAGCTTCGCAACATCGCCGTACGACTAATGGAAGGGGTTCCCTACTCCAGTCAGGAAGCTGCGGTTCCAGCGCTCACGGGAGAGGGAGAGGCGCCCGAACCGGCAGAAGCGGCGGAAGGAACGGAAGGAGAGGAAGCCGACGTACAAGTGAGCTACCGCTATCCGGATGCTGGGCTGACACGGCTGCAGAATGCCCAATCCCAAGCCGATTCGCTCCTTACAGACTTGCAGTCATTTATTGCCGAGTTCGACGGCGAGGTGGCCTACATACGCCAATCCCAAGCGGTTCTAGACCATCTTAGTGATGCACGCGACCTGTTGACCACGCTCCAGTCGACGCAGAATCAAATTGCCGACCGAATCATTGAGGCTGAGAACCAGATTGCCGAGTCGCAGGAGCTCCGGGAGGAGGGGGATGAGCTGATTGCCGAGGCTCGTCAGACGGTCGCCCAGGAAGAGATCGAAGAGGCGCGTTCCATTGTGGAAGAGGCGCGAGACGCCTTCTTTCAGGCGCTCGAGCTTCAGCAAGACGTAGCGTTTCGGCAGGAGAGCGACGCGCTCATTCAGCAACTCGGGGACGAGATCCTCGAGGCGGAGAACCAGATAGTCGTTCGTCGCACGCGTCAACTCGTGCAAGAGGCGGAGCAACAGTACGATGCGGAACGGTATCAAACGGCCTTCGATACCTTGCAGGATGCGCAGGAGACCTGGGCGCGGACGCACCCGAACGAGCAGAATCCGGAGGTGCAGGCGATTCTTCGTTACGTGAACGCGGCGCTGAATCTCGAGGGGAGCAGGGAGCTTGCGGAAACGGAACCGCTGTACCCGGTCTTGAGCAACTATCTCTACGTGGCTCGAGAGGATTTCGTGGAGGCGCAGGAGCTCCTCGAAGAGGGACAATCGGGGGCCGCTGAACGGCGCTTCGTGCGGGCGGATGAGAATCTGACCAACGTCACGGCGGTTCGGCCCTTGAATTGGGATGCGCGAGTGCTGAAGCTCCGCATCCTCCAGCTACAAAACGCCGAGAATTTCGATGAAATCTTTGAGCGCCGCTACGAAGATGCCCTCGATCAGCGTGATGAGAATCCACAAGAAGCGCTGACTTCCTTGGAGACACTGGCTGCACTCAATCCCGACTATCCCGGCCTGCAGCAGGCAATCATCGATCTCGAAATCGATCTCGGCATTCGGCCCGACCCGGTGACACAGGCGCAGATAGCCGAATCGAATCAACTGCTGCAAGAGGCGCAGTCCATCGTTCAGGGCGGGGCGGGACAGGCGCAGACGCAGGCGGCCATCTCGCTTCTCGAAGAAGCCGTCACCTTAAATCCCGATAACGACGAGGCGAAGATCCTCTTGGACGAGCTTCGCATTGGCCTTGGCGGGCGTGCCACGGTTGCGCTATCGTCCGAGGACGAGCAACTCTTTCGGCGGGCGGAACAACGCTTTGTGCAAAACAACGTCGCTCAGGCGTACGCCATCGTGCAGCGCCTTCTCCAGAAAGGGAACAATCAGCTCTATGCGCCGCTTCTCGAGCTCGAGCGCCGAATTACCGCTCGACTTGGTATTTGACGAGGACGGGGTGTGACGCAACGGAACCTGCGGACCATACTACTTAGCATATTCCTCGTGCTCCTCGGAACGGCTGCGCTTCCCGGACAGGAGCTGGACCTGCAGGACCGCGGTCTCTTTTTCGAGCCTCCCCGCGAAGTGGTTCCGGCGACCGCGCGGTTTCCGGATGCGCATGCGACGGACGAGTTCATCGTCCTGATCTACCAGGAGATCGAACGGGAAGGACCGGAATCCGGCAGCATCTACGTATCTCTCCAGATCTCCGAGACGGGGCGGGAGTGGGAGCCGAAACAGCGCGTCATTGGCCCGATCCCGTTGCGTAGTCAGACGGCGCCCCTCGTTTTTGCCTCCACGGTTGGACCCACGGGTGACATCTTTGTTGTCGTTGCGGAATCGGCACGGACGACCAGGGTGTACCGTTCGAGCGATCGCGGCGAAAACTTCGAAGAGGTCGGCGCCCTCGGGACGGAGGTGACGAGCGTTTCGCCGCGTCTCTTCGTTGCGTCCGACGGCGGGATTCTGCTCTTCGTGAATCAGAACATTGGGCTGACCCAGACAGTTCTCTCTGCGTACTCGGCGAACGGTGATGAGTGGAGTGATTTCGCGCCCTTAGTGCAGGACGAGGACCTTGCATTCAACTTTCTACCCGACCACGTTGCATACCGGGGCCGAGACTACGTTGTCTTTCAGAGCTTCAACCCGAACGAGTCAACGCAGTACCAGCTCTACTCCAAGGTGAGCAACGACGGCGGCCGAACTTGGTCCGAGGCGACGCTCATGACCGACTTCGCCTCCGATCCCGATGAGCCGGACTATCTCGAGTACGACAACCAACGGCCGGACATTGAGGCCTTTGCGGGAACGCTTGCCGTGGTCTGGGAGCGAAGGCGGCGTGGTCGCCGGCCGGACGTGTTCTACGGCGAGATGACCCAGGCGGGGGTGTTTCGTACCACACCGGAGCAGGCCAGCTTGGCAACGGACTCGGCCAATTTCCCGCGGCTCTTGCGACACAAGGGCGAGACCTACGTGGTGTGGTTTACCAACCCCCGGGGCAACGCGAATGTGGCCTTGGCCGCGCGAAACCGCGGACTGTGGCTGGAGACAACGGTGAGTCCGCAGGCTGGAATTGCCTCCTTCGCCCGCACGGTCATTGCAGGGGACCGGCTTCACGTCTTCTGGCAGTACGAGCCTCCGGGAGCGCCGGCGCGGATCTCCTACCTCGAGCCCGACCAACGCGCGCGGCCACCGACGGCATCTCCGGCGAATCACGTTGCCGGACGGCGCTCCGGCAACGAGGTGGCACAGTACCGGTGGAGCGCACCGGAAGATCCGTCGGGGATCCGCGGCTACAACTACGTGTGGTCGCGAAACCCTGATGCATCGGTGCCACAAGAGCTCAACTACTCGTCTCAAACGAATCAGGCGAGTTTCCAGGCGACCGAGGATGGTTCGTGGTACTTTCGTATCGCCGCCGTCGACCGCGCCGGAAATTGGTCGCCTCCCGAGACGTATGAGTTCTTTCGGGACACGACTCCGCCGCCGCCGGTGACATTCAACCGACCGCGAACGGACGAAGCGGGCTACCTCGCTTCGAATACCTTCCGCTTGTCGTGGCAGCCCCCGGAGACTCCGGACCTGGCCGGATACAGCATCTCCTTTGATCGAGTCGGCTCGGTTGACGCAGAGACGACGCCGGCCTCCTTCCCGACCGCCGATCTTCCCCAACAAGTTCTCACGACCTCGACGGCGCTGTCTCAGACAAATGCCGACAACGGGCTGTGGCGACTTACGGTGGCGCCGGTCGACGAGGTGGGAAACATCGGCGAGGCCACGTCGATCACGGTACGGCTGAACAAGTACATTCCGACAACGCAGGTATTTCGGATTGCGAGCGACCGCGACATCCTCGGTCGGTACAGTCTCAGCGTTACCGGTCGCGGCTTCACCGCCAATGGTACAATCGACCGAGTTATCTTGGACGGGGATGGGCGCGAGCCCTTCGACTACGTTTTTGCCGCTGGGCAGGATTATCAGATCGCGAGCAATCGGGAAATCCAGGGGCTCACGGTATCGGACATTTCCACCGGTAGCTATCGGCTCGGTTTGAGCCACACGGAGCGGGGAATCTACTTCCCGCCACAGCAGCTCGCCTTCGAGGAGAGCGGAGTCATTACCTTTGGAGACTACACCGTCCGGTACGCACCGGCGTTCCGTGTGCGCACTCCGGCGTTCTTCGTATTTCAAGGGTCCTGGCTCCTGGTGTGGAGTGTTGTCGCCGTAATGGCGGCGATCGTGGTGTTTTCCTCCTTCCGCTTGGCGGGAATCGTCCGAGACAGTAGGCAGTTGCAGCAGAACGCGCAGGCGCTGATCACGGGAGAGATGCTCTCGATCGAGAAGAAGCGCAAGAGGTTGGAAGAGATGAAACGAACAGGCGTGGGCCTTCGGGTGAAGTTCGCCCTCTTTGTCGTGGTTCTGGTTGTCGCCGTCGTTGTCGGCGTTGCCGTTGTACTCGGGAATGCCTCTTTGGAGCGACAACAGGCGACTCTCGGGCGCGGGTTGGAGCAACGTATCGAGGTTCTCTTGCGCAGCGTCTCCAGCCGAGCGGAAAGCGCAATGCTCAACCCGAACGAGAACCGCCTCGACCTCCAGCTGCTCACCGGGCAGAGCCAGGTCATGGACGAAGTTCTCTACGTCACCTTCACCGGCCCCAACGTGAACGGTTCCGGCACGAACTACGTCTGGGCCACGAACGACGCCGTGATCAATCCGGATGTTGAGCGTGAGATGCCGCAGGACGAGGAGGCCACCGCCCTGCCAAGGGAGGTCGATACGGCAAGCTACGTTCCGGGTGAGTCTCGCTTGGAGGATCCCGCAACGGAGGAGGTCGCCACCCTCTTTGAAGAGTTGAACGAGGAGGCTCGCTCCGCCCTCGGCGAGACGCCGCGCAATATTCAAGAGCTGAACCAGCAGCTCACCGAATTGGTTCTCCAGGGAGCCGCGGAGGACGACCCTGAGCTGAGGAATCTCGACAACACGCGGCGGGAGCTCGAGCTCGAGCTGAACCAGACGCTCAACCGAATCGGCAGTGTGATTCGCAGTACCCCCGCGCTCAACGTGCAGCAGCTCTCCGAGGATCAGACCCGTTTCGTCTACTACACGCCAATTATGGCGTGGAATACCAGCGAGTCCCCGGAAGTTGCGCGATACTACCGGGGAACGGTGCGGATGGGGATTTCTACCGACCTCATCCTGCAGGAGATCCAGACTGCCCAGCGCGAGCTCCTGATCAGCACCGGCATTGTCGCTGCCGTCGCCGTTGCCGTAGGCGTGATCGGCGCGCTCATTCTCGCTACGATCGTTGTCATTCCCATAAACCGCTTGGTGCGCGGGGTAGAGCGCATTCGTGACACGGAAGACAAGGAGGAGCTCGAGGGACACGCCATTACGCTCCGAACTCGCGATGAGCTCTCCGTTCTTGCGGACACGGTGAACTCCATGACCCAGGGACTGGTGAAGGCTGCGGCGACTACGAAGGAGCTCACGGTCGGAAAAGAGGTCCAGAAGATGTTCATTCCCCTCGAGGAGGATGATACCGGGCGCAAGATGACGACACTCCACCATACCGCCGACGGGGTGGAGCTCGCCGGGTACTACGAAGGCGCGTCCGCCGTCTCCGGCGACTACTTCCGCTACGACAAGCTCGACGACCGCCACTACGCCGTCATCAAGTGCGACATTTCCGGGCACGGGGTTGCCGCGGCCCTCATTATGGTGCAGGTCGCGACGCTGTATACCTCGTTCTTTCGGGAGTGGAACGGCGCCCGAAACGGACAGAGTCTCACCGACCTCGTTGTTCAGGTGAACGACATTGTTGAGAGCATGTCCTTCAAGGGACGCTTTGCCGCCTTTACCCTCATTCTTTTGGACACCGTTACCGGTGACATGCGGGTGTGCAATGCGGGTGACAACCTCATTGATGTTCTCGATGGCCGGACGGGTCGCATCGAACAGCACAAGCTTCCGAGCCCACCCGCCGCAGGAGTGTTTCCCTCGGATTTGGTGGAAATGCGGGGCGGCTTTCCGGAGGTACGCTTGAAGCTCAAGTCCGGAGACACGGCGCTCCTCTACACCGACGGTATCGAAGAATCGATGCACATCTTGCGGGACCGCCAGTACAACGTGCATGCGGTGACTGAGGAAGACCATGCGGACGGAATCGTGCCGTCGGAAGAGTCCGAGGATCCGCGTACGCCGAACAAGATCGATGTGGGCCAAGAACGGGAGGAGTTCGGCATGTACCGCATCTACGGCGTCATCGAGGCTATACAGGGGCAGCGAGAGTACCACCTGACTCGTTTGTACGACCCCGACGGCCTCGACCTCGTCTTCGACTTTCGCTCCTGTCCGGCAACGCCGGAAAACGTCGTTTTCGGTCTTATTGCGGTAGAGAAGGTGTTTCGCCTCTATCGGCACCCCGACGCCGGCAGAGAAGACCGGGTACGGGTCGATACAAAGATCGATGATTTTCTACGCCGCTACTTCCGACAGTACGCACAGTATTTCAATTATCCCATGGACATTGAAGATCTGCCGGAGTACCGCTACTTCTCGCACATTCGCGAGGACGAGCAGGAGGACGATCTCACGATTCTCGCCATTCGCAAGCAGTGAAGGCGAGGAATATGACGGTCGATACTTGAAATATGAAACGTCCACTCGGTTTGCTATTGCTGTGTGCACTCATTGCCGGCCCGGCATTTGCAATTTCAATTGTGAATAATAGTGGGGCAACGCAGCATTTCTTTGTCTCTGAGCGCGCCCCGGAAGAGATTCGTGCGACCATTGCCGACCAACGGGAGCTCGAAGAGTTCGTGCAGAATAACATGTTTCGGACGCGCTACGTGCCTCCGGGATCGGTACGCACGGGGGTCTCAGTGCCGGCGGAGGGTGGCACGCTCGTTGTGTTGCACGTGGTTCCGGGTGCCGCGGAGTACACGGTGTCCCTTCATGTGGTGCAGGGGAGGGATGTAGAGATTGTTCCCTCCTCTTCGGGGGAGGAACGGATCGCGGAGGTGCAGGCGCTCGACATTCGCCTACCCCGGGCCCCTATTCGCATTGACAACCGCTACGTTGACTGGGAGTCGCTGTCGCCCATGGCGAGCTTCTCGGAAGCAACGGCGCCGGAACGTTTCACTCGAGAGCGTTCGGACGGAAAGGAAACGCTTCCCATGTCGGAATCCCTCTCCTGGCGGAAAGCGGGAACGCAGCTGGACGTCATGAAGGCCGTGCTCGGTGACACGGAGCTCTTTTTCTTTGCATCGGCCACGAGGGAGTTCGGAGAGCGGACATCGATCTTTCTCTACGCCTATGAGAACCGAGAGAGCTCTCGGCCGGCGTTTACGCTGGAAGTGCCACTCGCCTCGGCAACAAACGCTGTCCTGCTGTGGCGACCGGGGCAAGAGAACCCGCGCGTCGTCGGTGACTTCTCCCAGGCGGGCTTCCTCGTCGAAGCGCGGGTCTTCCTCAACTCGCTTCCAGGTGGCAGTTCCTTCATACAAGTGGACGGGGCATCCTTTGACGTTTCCACGGCCTACCATTTGCCGAACCGATTTGAAGAGTTCTTTCATGCGACCATGTACACGAGGGATATTCCGCGGCGTGGAGCGGGAATGTGACGAAACGGAGTCGCTTTTACTGTGAGAACTGCGGCGCCGAGGTCCGGGCCAACGCAAAGGTCTGCCCGAGCTGTGGACGCTTCTTTTCCGCGGTTCGCTGCCCGGTCTGCGGTTTTACCGGAGAGAGTGGCCTTTTTCTGCAGGGCTGCCCGAGCTGCGGTTACGCCGGAGCTGCCGCCGGAGCTGGTAGCGGAGCTGCAGGAAGGGCCGCCGGTCAGGGTGGGAGCGTTCCCGGCTTCGAGGTCTACGACGTATCGAGCATATCCGGCCGTTCGCCGAAACGGGGGAAGCGCGGTGCTCCGCCGTGGATCTACTGGCTGACCATGGCTCTGCTCGCTGTCTTTTTCGTGGTGATGGTCTTTGTCTACGTGAGGTTATGATGCGATCCATGCATTGGAAAACGGCACTTCGCGTCGCGGCGATCCTCGTGGCGGCGACTTTCGCCGGACTCGGCGCTCCGCACGCGACGGCGCAAGAAGCGCAAGGGGAACAACGCGAACCGGCCCCCGCGCCGACGGGCTTCTCAGACCTTCGTCTTGGTGCGAATAAGGAAGAGGTGAAAGCTCGGCTCGAGGGGAGCACCTACTTCACCTACCGGGGTGACCCGGATGTGAGTCTCCTGCCAAGCGCCGACCGGAGCGTCATTGAAAGCGAGGGGAGGAGCTTCATTGACCGCGGGTTCTTCCAATTCAGTGACGAGGCGCTCTATATCATTATCCTTCAGCTCAAGCAAAACCGAATGGACCACTACTCGGTCTATCTGCAGTTGACCGATACCTACGGGGAGCCGGACAGCGTCTCTCCCCAGGAAATTGCCTGGGAATGGAAGAACGTCCGTCTTTCCTTGGAGCGGCCCCTCACGGTGAAGTACGTCGATCGAGATGTCTTTGAGTCCCTTCGTGAAGAGGCTCAGGTAGAGCGTTCACTGCGGGAGGTGTCCCGCGACCGCTTTTTGGAGGATCTCTAGCGTATGGCTTCACGGCTAGCGCTGCGCTTGTGCCGCTCGGTGGCCGCGGCGGCGGTTTTGATTCTTGTCGCCGGCGTTGCGGCGTGTCAGGGCGGAGATGAGACGGTGCGCATTTCGATCGGTTCCTACGTCGTCACCGCCGAGCTTGCGGACACGCCGGACGAGCGACGCCGGGGACTCATGTTTCGTGAGGAGCTCGAGGAGAATCACGGCATGCTATTCGTGTTTCCCGAGAGTGCGCCCCGCAGCTTCTGGATGCGGAATACCGAGATTCCGCTTTCAATTGCGTATATCGATGCCGGCGGTACCATCGTGAGCATTCACGACATGACTCCCTACTCGGAGGAGCCGGTCCCGTCCCGGGCGCCGGCGAAGTACGCCTTGGAGGTCAACCAAGGAGAGCTCGCGGCCAACGGTGTGCGTCCCGGTGATACGGTTGCGCTGCCCGAGGATCTCGCCGGCGAGTAGTCGTGTCCGTCAACACCCTTTGCGCCATTTCATTCTGTGTCATTGCCGGCTTGGTCACGTAGCTCTTCGAGCTCCGGAAAGAGCTCGAGGGTCGGCTTTTCATCCGGCGAGTCGGGCTCGTTTACCAGGATCTCGATCCGACGTTCCACCTTCGAAAGGTCCTTCTCCAGGCTCTTCGCGAGCTTGATGCCCTCTTCAAAGGCGCCGACGGCCTCGTCGAGGGAGACTTCCCCCTCACGGATTTTCGCGACCAACTCTTCCAGGCGTTGTAAGCGTTCTTCGAAACTCTTCACTGTTCTGCCATCCCTCGTGAGCTGCGCTTGCTAACGTTTGCCTCGAGCTCTGAGTGCGAGAACGTGACGCGAATCGCGCTCTCCGTTTCAACACTCTCCGCATCAGTAATGACCCTTCCCCCCTCTCGCGTGCGCACCACCGCATAGCCGCGCTCGAGAACCTTCTGAGGGGAGAGAGCGGTGAGACTCTCGGTAAGGCCCTTCACATGTGTGCGCTCCTGTCGTACACGGGCATTCATTCCGTGGATGAGTGACTCCTTCGCATCGTCGAGACGGAGCATATGGGGCTGCAAGAGGGCGCGAAAGCTCTGCTGGAGCGAGGCGGGGGTGAACTGCCGCGCCGCCATCCGGGCGCGGCGTACGGTCGCGCCGAGGCTATAAATCAAGGTGCGACCAAGCTCCAGAATCCGCTGGCGGATCTCCACTTGCCGACCACTGACCAACTCCGCAGCGGCACTCGGCGTCGGCGCGCGAACATCCGCCGCCAAGTCGCTGAGGGCGACATCGACCTCGTGACCGACGGCGGAGATAAGCGGCGTCTCCGTGGCGGCTACGGCACGGACAACGACCTCCTCCGAGAACGGCAACAGGTCTTCGATGGATCCCCCTCCGCGGGTGAGGACAATGACATCTCCCAATCCCAAGCGATCGGCGCGACCAATCTGGGCTGCCAGCTTCGGTGCCGCCTCCGCGCCTTGGACCGGGGAGGGGAGAACCACCACGTCGATCCCGGCGTTGCGTCTGCCGAGGACCTGAACGAAGTCGCGAATGGCGGCCCCGGTTGGAGAGGTGACCACGGCGATCCGTTCGGGAAAGGCGGGAAGCGGCCTCTTTCGATCCGATTCAAAGAGCCCCTCCGCTGCGAGCGCCTGCTTGCGCCTTTCGAGCATTGCGAGGATCTGTCCGGCCCCGGCGAGTTGCAGCTCCTCAACAATGATCTGGTAGTTCCCGCGCTTCGCATAAACGGAGATCTCACCGGTCGCGCGGACCAACATGCCGTCTTCCGGCGTGAAGGGAACGCGCGAGGTGCGTCCTCGAAACATGACAACCTGGATGACGGCGTTTTCGTCTTTCAGGGAGAAGTACCAGTGGCCGGCGCTCGACGCCTTGTAGTTTGAGATTTCGCCTTCGACGGTGACCGTCGGGAAGGTCGCTTCGAGAGTCGCCTTGATGAGATTGGTGATTTCACCAACGTTGTAGACACGCTCGCCCATAGCTGGAGACTATCTTTTCGTCGTGATAAACTCAACAAACTGCTCGATCGGAGCGAGGGGAGCGAGGGGAGAGGGAAACCTGGTGAAACTGGGAATCTGCATCAACGCCGTACACCACAGTGAGTTTGCTTCCGCGGAGCTCGGATCGGGCTCAGCGGCCGACGCAGTCCGGGAGCTCGTAGACGCCGTATCGGCGCGCCTTCGCGAAGGCGACACGCCGGTTGCCGAGGTGCACCTGATGCACCGCGAGGATGGCGCGCCGGCGGAGTTCCCCTCGGGATGGACTCGCCATGTGGTGCCCGACAACACCGAAGCGTCCTTTCTCGCTGCGCTCGGGACAGTGACCGCTGATTACGACTGCGTACTCTATCTCCTTTCGGACACCCCCTTGCTCCACGTCGACTCAAGCCGCGAGCTCCTTGCGCTCCATGTTGACTATTTTGCCCAGTTCACCGGTTCCGACGGCTACCCCCTCGGTTGCCTCCCGGAGGTATTCGAAGGCGAGTTTCCGCGACACATTGAGCGGCTTGCCAAGGAGGGGGAGCCGGCGCCGCGGGAGCTCTTTCCGATTGTTCTCCGGGACATCAACGCATTTGACGTGGAAACCATGATCGCCCGGACGGACGCCCGGCCGCTCCGACTGGATTTGTCGTGTGCGTCACCTCGAGGGACCGAGCTGTGTCGCCGTTTCATTGACCTCAAGGGGAGTAGCCCCGACGAGGTGGCTGAAGCGGTGTTGGCCAGGCAGGACCGGCTCCGGGTTGTCCCTGCCTTTGCGGCCGTGCAGGTGGTGCAGAACCACTCTCAGAAGGTGAGCTATCTCCCCCACGTCGAGGCCGGCGTCGAGGGCGGCCTCGGGCCCGGCGGACCGGGGCGCGAGATGCCCCTTCCGCGATTTTTCTCCGTGGTGGATGATCTCGAGCGCTTGAGCCCAGGCATTGTCATCCAGGTTTCACTCTGGGGGGAAATCGGGCTCCACTCCGGAGTGACGGAGCTTCTGCGCGGTATGGAAGACCGGGACTCTTCGTCCCTACTTCTCGAGACTTCCGGCGTGGGCTGGAGTGAGTCATCCCGGCGCTCCCTCCGGGAAATGTCACTGAAGCGCTCACGAATCGTGATCGATCTGGACGCGCACTCGGAGGATGTCTACCGTAACCTTCGCGGTGAGGGCTTCGGCGAGGCAATGGCCTTCGCCGCGGAGATGCTCGCTGCGCATGGACCCCGGGTCTTTCTCCGTGCAACGCGGATGAAGGACAACGCCGAGGACGTTGAACTGTTCTATCGCCACTGGAAGGAACAGACGGAGAACGTCATTGTTCAGAAGTACGACCACTTCTGCGGCGTGCTTCCAGATCGACGCTTAGTCGACATCTCCCCGGTCGCACGTATGCCCTGCTGGCACCTGAAGCGCGATCTTGCCATTCTCCTGGACGGCACCGTCCCGATGTGCCGAGAGGACCTTGACCGTGAGCACCTTCTCGGTAACATCTTCGAGGATGGTGCGGCCGAGGTTTGGTCGCGCAACGAGGAGCACTACCAAAGCCACGTGGACGGATCTCTGCCTGAGATCTGTCGGAAATGCGATGAGTACTACACATTCAACTTCTGACAGTCTTGGCCCGTATACCGTCGTGACCGGTGGGCGCGCCACACGACCCACCGAGGGCAGCGGGTTACTGTCCGCCGTGGTGCTCGGCCGAGAGGCGAAGTTCAATCGCCCTGCGGTGATCCGTACCTTGGAACGCGAGGGGGTTGCGGAGATCGTCGCCGTCGAGCGCGCGTCATCCGCGTATGAAGTCGAAGCACTCGCCCAGACCCTCCCGACGGTTCGCTTTCTCCTTCTGCAGCGAAGCTTCAGTGTCGGTGAGCAGATCAACGCCGCCATGCAGGAGCTGCGTACGCGCTTCGTCCTTGTAGTGTGGGACGATACGCTTCTCGACTCGCTCCCGGAGGACCTGGATTCTGTCTTCAAGGGGGAAAGCGTACTCGCCGTGGCGCCGGAGATTCGGGGACCCAGTCGTGAAGCGGTGCCCACCGTCATGGTACCCGTTTCCCACGGCTCGCGGCTCCGCGTGCTTACACTCCCGCGCGAGCGCGTGGGGCAACAGACGCTATACCCCGCGGACTTTGCCGGAATCTACGAGCGCAACCGGTTTCTGGCGATCGAGGGCTTTGACAACGAGATCCCCGACAGCCATTGGCAGAAGCTCGACTTCGGCTTTCGCGCCCACATGATGGGCTTTCAAATCCTCCACGCTCCGGACTTCCGGGTTGCCTTGCGCAATGCGCCCATTCCCGAAGACACAACCCCCGGTGAGAGTTACGTGCGCTTCTTCCTGAAGAACCTCGGGGTCGTCGTCCGCGACGGTTCCGCCCGGCTTCGCCGGACCAGTATCCTCTTGCTTCTGTGGAAGACGCGGAGCTTCACGGGCCTCACATTGGCACTCTTCAGGCAGGTTAAACGGTGGCTCTCCGAACGCCGATACTTATTCCAGCAGGATGCCCATGAAGTCATCCGACGTTGGGAGGAACAACCGTGATCGGCGCATTTCTTCAGGTGAGAATAGATTCGAATCGACTTCCGGCCAAAGCATTGCTGGAATTGGCCGGCATTCCATTGATTGGCCACGCCATGAGTGCGCTCCGCTGGGTCGAGGCGGATGTTCGGGCAATTCTTACCGAGAAAAACAGCGTCGCGGCTCTGCAACCCGTGGCCGAGGACTACGGTTTTCAGCTCTACGTCGGCGATCCGGAGGATGTTTTGGCGCGATACGCGGAAGCCGCCTCCGACTTTGGGGTAGATACGGTGATCCGGGCCACGGGCGACAATCCCTTGGTCTCGCCGCGCCTGGCCACCGAGATCCTTGATCTTCACCGCCGCGCTACGGCGGATGTGAGTGGCTTCGACGCCCTTCCGCTCGGGACCGGAGTCGAAATCATCTCGCAAGAGGCCCTTTTGCGGGCTCATCAATCCGCGGCGCAGCAGTACGAGCGCGAACACATCACCCAGTATATGTACCGGCGTCCCCGTCAGTTTCGGATCAATCGAATACCTGCTCCACCGGAGCTGCAGTGCCCCGACGGGAGAGTGACTGTCGACACACCGGAAGACTTCCACTACGTGCGTGACCTCGTGGAAGAGCTGTATGAAGGATACCCCATAGAGATCGATCAAGTCGTCTCCTGGCTTACGGAGACGTCGGTTCGCCACCGCATCAGGAGAATGGCCTGAGCTGATGGTCTACTTCGTGCCGGAAGTTTCAGTCGGGCACGGCCTTGGACACGTCCACCGAGTCTCGATGTTGGCCTCACGGCTGCCACACGCCTCGCGGATCGTGATCCCTCACGCCGAGTCCGAAGAGGATCACAGTCACCGTGAACGCCTCGTCTCCCACGCCACGACGACGGGGGAGGTCGAGGTCGTTGCGACCATTCCCGACGACGCCGAGGGTGCGGTCATCATCGACCGTCGTTTCATTGATGTCGATGAAGTCGAAGGCTATCCCCGGCAGTTGACGGTCTGCGGTCTCGATACCGCCGGTCCCGCGCGCGACCTTCTCGACGCCGTGATCGATGCGCTTCCCAATTCGCGCGCCCGCGGGGTGGCAAATGAGGAGGCGGTCTTTCTTCCGCGCGTCCCGAGAACACGGCGGAACGAGCTGCCGGAGGCGCCGGAGCGCTTCCTGATCACCTTTGGAGGAGAGGACAGTGCGGGCCTGACGGAGACGGTGGTCGAAGGCTTGGTGTCGCACGGCATCGCCTCGGCACGGGCGCTCACCGCCGTCCATGGACCGCTCATGGCGCGCCCGCTCAATCTGAACATTCCGGTAATTGAGGCACCGAGCCATCTTCGGGAGATTCTCGCGGAGTACGATCTCGTGCTTACCAGTTACGGCATAACCGCGTTCGAAGCCCTTGCGGCAGGGTGCCGAGTCGTGCTGGTCAACCCCTCGCGCTATCACGAGCAGCTTGCCAAACGGGCGGGCCTGCCGAGCGGCGGCGGGCCGCGGGTGAAGTGGCAGCGCCTTGGCTTCTGGATCGGCAATCCCACCGCCCTCGACGAGACCCTGAAAGCGGCGGTACACCCGGATTCCCGTGAGCTCGGTGAAGTCCTTGCCCGCTATCTATCTGCCGACAATCTTGGCTGCCCGGCGTGTCACACAAGAAGAAATCCGACAGTCGGCCGGCTTTCGGGGCGCTCCTACTTTCGCTGTCGCGCCTGTTCCATGATCTACCTCTCCGGGTTCAATGAATCGCCGATCACCTACGACGAGGCCTACTTCTTTGAGGAGTACAAGGCGCAATACGGACGGACCTACTTGGAGGATTTCGACCATATTGCGGAAATGGGCGCGCGTCGTTTGGAGCTCATTGAAAGCCTTCACTCGAGTCGGCCGCGCCGGCCTCGGCACCGAGAGGCCGGTGCGGATAGCCCGCGGCTCCGTCTCCTGGATATCGGATGCGCATACGGACCCTTCCTTCGCGCCGCCGCGGAGGCGGGCTACGAGCCCTACGGTATTGACCGTGCCGATAGTGCGGTCGACTACGTTCGCGAGACCCTCGGTTTCGCCTGCGCACAGGGTGGTGCCGGTGAGATCGACACTTCGGAAGCTCTCGGAATCGACACGGTTGCCGTTGCGACAATGTGGTACGTCATTGAGCATGTCGATGATATTGAGCTGGTCCTTGACTGGGTGGCGTCATTGCTGCCGATGGGAGGGGTCTTTGCCTTCTCCACGCCAAACGGAGCCGGTGTTTCCGCACGGCGCTCGTTTGAGGCCTTTCTCGCGGCGAGTCCCCGGGACCATCGGTCCATATGGACGCCGGCAATTGCACGGCGAGTGCTCCGACGCCACGGATTTCGCGTCCGCCGGGTTCGCGTGACCGGTCACCACCCGGAACGCTTCGCGCTCGGTGAGCGCGCTCCATCATTGCGCGGCCTGCTTGTCCAGTGGAGCAAGCTCTTCCGACGGGGAGACACCTTTGAGGTGTACGCCGTGAAGGAGGGGCGACAATGAAGCGGATCATGGTTCTCGGCGCCGGAGTCATGCAGCTTCCCGCCTTCGAGGCGGCGCGACGGAGCGGCTGGCAGACCATTGCGGTCGATGGCGATCCGTGTGCTCCGGGAGTCGAAAAGGCGGACCGGTTTCTCCACATCGACCTCAAGGACACCGAGGCGATCTTGGAGGCGGCACGGAAGGAACACCTGTCTCGAGGACTAGACGGAGTCTTCACGGTTGGTACGGACTTCAGTGTTCCCGTTGCGAGAGTCGCCCGGGAGCTGGGCTTGCCGGGCACATCTCCCGACGCCGCAGAGCGTGCGAGTGACAAGGTGCTTATGCGTCGCACCTTATCCGAGGCAGGAATACCGGTTCCGAGATTCTTGGAAGTCGGACCCAATGATTCCACGGAGGAATTGGCGGAAGCGGTCGACCAGGACGGCATGCTCCCGGTGGTGGTAAAGCCGGTCGACAACATGGGGGCCCGGGGCGTCCGGCGGGTGGATGCGCGAGAGGAGCTTGCCACGGTAGTGGCGGAGGCGCGGGCCTACTCGCGCACACGCCGCGTGATTGTCGAGGAACTGATTTCCGGTGAGGAGTACAGCATTGATGCCTTGGTTCGGGATGGCGAAATCTGGATCACGGGTGTGGCGGACCGGCATGTGTACTTCCCGCCCTATTTCATTGAGCTCGGCCACACGCTTCCGGCCGATTTGCCGCCGGAGCGGCGCGTGCGTCTGGAGGAGGGCTTCCGTCGCGGCGTCCGAGCCCTGGGGATCAGCAACGGCGCCGCAAAGGGCGACGTATTCTCGACTGAAAACGGGGTCGTAATCGGCGAGATAGCGGCCCGGCTCTCCGGGGGCTACATGTCGGGATGGACCTATCCCAACGCGACCGGCGTCTCCCTCGTTGAAATGGGAATGCGCCTGGCTTTGGGGGAGAAGGAGGTCCGGCTCTCGCCGGTGCGCGACTATAGCTCGGCGGAGCGCGCGGCAATTTCCATTCCCGGTGTGGTCCGCGCGGTTCACGGGCTGGATGTGGCCCGGCGGACAAGGGGCGTGACGGACCTCTTCCTGCGCTGCGCCGCCGGGGACTCGGTGAACATGCCCCGAAACAACACGGAAAAGGTCGCCAACGCCATTTCCGCGGCACCGTTTCGGGCCGAAGCTGTTGCCGCGGCCGAACAGAGCGTCGCTTCGGTGCTCGTGGAGCTCGAGCCGGCGCGGGAGGAGACCGCGGCGTATCTCCTTTCCGACGCGGCACGTGGTTTCCCACCCTTCTTTCCATCGATGCTAAGAGAGCTCAGCTCCCAGAGCGTCTCTCTCGGCGGGGCTTCTCCGTTGGCGCGCTCTGCGCGGCAGGACATGGAGCGCTTCCGCCGCGACCGGGTCTTCCCGATACCCCGCGGACTGGGCGTATTGCCGGAGCACCATGCCGGCGAACGCGACTGGAACTATCGGAGCGTGGGAGGCACGATTGAGTACGTCCGAGAGCTTCGTGGGCTTCGGCAAGTTGAGGTGCCGGAGTTATCACTGCCGGGAACGCTCATCTGGCGCTGCCTCGGGGTTGGAGGGCTTCAAGGCGCGCTTTTCGCCGTAGATACCATGCTCGAGCAGCCCGAGTGGATTGAGGAGTACCTGAGCACATGGAAGGTGTGAAGCGCTTCCTGCTTAGCTTCGTCCTGCTCACCTTGGTCGCTCTCGGCGTGGCGGCACAGGACTCGGAGTCTCTTCAATCGATGCTCGACACGGTGGAGGGAGAGTTGTATTGGGATCCTCTTCGGGAGCACGGTTCGATCTGGCGTGGCGGACGCAGTGTCAGCTTCCAGATCGGCTCTCCGTGGTTGGTTGTCGACTTTCGTGAGACCTTCTACGTCGGTACCGTTCGGCGACAAGACGGTCGTGTGATCTTCCCTGCCGGAACCACGGGGCGTGTCTCGGAGATTCTGTCGGCGCCGATAGAGGAGGAGGGCGGCCGTTCGATCGCCGCCATCTTCATCGATCCTGGGCATGGTGGAAAGGATCCCGGGACAATTGGCCGAATCCGCCGTGGTGAATCGACGGAGCAGGTCTTCGAGAAAGACATCGTTCTCGATGTGGCAAAGCGTCTCGGGGCGCTTCTTTCGAGGGCATTCCCCGGGAAGGAGATCATCCTTTCCCGTGACACCGATGTGTACATCAGCCTGGAGGAACGCACCGAACTGGCCAATGGGGTAGAGCTCGAGAGCGACGAAGCAATCATATTCGTCTCCTTGCATGCGAACGCTTCCTTCAATCGAAGGGCGCAAGGCTTCGAGGTGTGGTACCTTCCGCCCGAGTATCGGAGAAGCGATTTGGTGAGCGGCGAGGAGGTCGGCGTTGAGGATCCCGACGTATTGCGTGTGCTCAACGCGCTTCGTGAGGAGGAGCTTACGATTGATAGTGTTCTTCTTGCGCAACACATTACGGCGAGTCTGGACGAGGCGGTAGGCGATGTGTCGCCGAATCGCGGGCTAAAGGAAGAAACCTGGTACGTAGTTCGCAATGCGAAAATGCCTTCCGTCCTCGTTGAGGTTGGCTTTGTCAGCAATTCGGAAGAGCTCGAGCGCCTCCGGGATCCTGCGTACTTGCAGAGTATTGCGAACGCCATTTATAGTGGCATCTCACGGTTCATTCGAAGTTATCAGCAGTAGCCGGCAGGAATTGCGGCGGGAACATGAAGCGGGAAGCATCATCAGTCGTAACAATTGCGCTCTCATTCGTGCTTGCAAGCGCGGTCATCTCTTTGGCGCTCTACCTCATGCTCGGCCAAGAGCGGGTACGTCGAACGCTGTTCTTCCCGGATCTATTGTCTGATGAAGTGCACGCGGAGGCGCGAATTGTGACGCGACGTGCGACTTCGAGAGATGCGGTGCAGTTGCTCCTCGAAGAGGTGATTCTCGGTCCCGCCTCCATCAACAGCTCTCGCGTGGTCCCAAAGACCACGCGGATAGAGGCCATTTTCCTTGACGATCGGACCGTGTACCTCGATCTGAATCCCCGGGCAATCGGAGATTCTCCAGATGTGCGTGTGGACTTCGCCGACGCCTTGGAGTTGCTCGAGCGGAACGTGCTCTTCAACTTCCGATCGGTGCAGGATGTAGTGATTACGGTGGACGGGCAGGTCCCGTATACACCATACTTTGATTTGGAACGTCCCAAGACGCAAAATCTCGAAAATGAGACATAGCGTGGGAACTGGAATGCGTTGACAAAGGGTTTGGGTTCCATATAATGGAGCGTGACAACTGACCTTGGAGACTAAGCAAAGGAGCAACGGGATGAAACGGTT
Organism: uncultured Spirochaetaceae bacterium; assembly: GCA_964413635.1. GTDB lineage: Bacteria > Spirochaetota > Spirochaetia > DSM-27196 > PWMO01 > CAYFQV01. Next base: position 20,295 of record CAYPTH010000010.1, on the reverse strand, counting down.
CTTCATACTCTTCATCGGTGTAATGATCTGCCTGGCTGGAACCGCATTTGCGGAAGAGTCCGTGCTGATCGACTTTTCGGAGCTTACACCCGACTGGCCGGCCGACAATCCTCGTGAGAATGAAGCGACCCTTATTGATGTGAGCGCTGAGGCAGCCGGTACGCTGTACAGCGAAGAAGAGCTGCAGCAAATGCGCACCTCTCTCGCAATCGAGAATTGGGAAGTAGTGTTGAGCTCTTCCTCCCAATTCGCGACGACTCAGCGTCTGAGCGAGATTCGCTCTGCGCCCGTCAATCAGGATGCGAACAATTTTGGCGGCGAGACAGTCATGGGCGTCCGGGTGAATTTCCCCACTGAGCCCTACAACGGCTGGGCTCTTGTTCGACCGCCCTTCGAGATTCCGGCGTATGCCGATCCGACTCAGGTGGACGGAGATGGAAATCTGCAGGCCGCCGACGAGGGCGCCGCGGGGGGCAAGTTCGACACCAAAGGCGTCATAAAGAACGTGGGTACGTTGAAGTCGATCGCACTGAACGCCTACGGTCTAAACTTCCCTCACGGTGTTAGCCTGATATTGCAGGATCAAAACAACGAGCAGGAAGAGATCTTCCTCGGTTATCTCGACTTCGAGGGATGGCGGACAATGATTTGGGACAACCCAAATTACCTCGACCAGGTCCGAGACCGAGAGTTGCGCACCTTTCCGCTCTATCCGAACCTGCAGCCCATGAGAAAGCTGATCGGCATCCGGATCTATCGGGACGCAGCCATGCAGGGTGGCGACTTCATTACCTACGTGAAAGACGTGCGGATGAAGTACGACCTTGCCACTCTGGAAGTGCAGCGTGACATTGACGACGAGAACGTCTGGGGCATTCTCCAAGAACGGGAACGGGAACGCCGCGAGGCCGAGTTCCGCCGCCTTGGAAACCTGCAGGTGCTGCGTTTTCTCGAAAACCAGAAGATGGACGATTCGGGTGACGAGTTCGGACAGGAAGAAGAAGGCGAGGGCGAGTAGCGACTCGCCTGGCTCTTCGAAGCTCGACAGTTCTCGAAACAAGAACCGCTAAGTAATTGCGGCCCCGTGCGGTGAGCGTACGGGGCCGCAATTCTTGCGCATTTACCCTTCCTATTGATCCAAAAAGGCGCACGCAACTCGGACAGAGAGCGCTCCGTCTTTATAGCACGGTGGCCCGCGTACCGGCCTTCGCCGTTGGGGATCAGATGGTGAGGGTTACATCGACGACGGCGTCGAAGAAGTACTTCGTCGCATCAAACTCTCCGAGCAAGTAATCCAAGCCGAAGGTATATAATCCATTCTCGGCTCCCACGCCGACGGTTACACTACTTCCAAGGTCCAGTTCGACGCGCGGAGTGAAGAGGACGGTTCCGAGGTTGTGGACCGTGGCTGTATCCCCCACCACATAGCGGCGTTTCAAGGAAGCGTAGGAGAAGTCGAGGACAATGCGATATGAGATGTTCTTTTTGAACGCTTCCATGCGCAGTCCGTACTCCGTTGCGGAGTCTTCGCTGCGTCCGGAATCAGTGAGCGTGGTGTATGCGCGATTGTCGAGATATAGCGATGTATTGATACCGTTGCCGTAGAACCCGACTTCGGCGGTGTAGCTGCTCTGGTTGGAGTCGCCGACGTCGTCGAGGGCCAGGAAGCCGGATGATATGGAAGAGAAGGAGACGTAGCCGAGCGTTCCCAGCTCGACGCGGACGAGAGAGAATATGCCGGGCGTCACGTAGTACCAGCGTGACAGGTCGTTGATTGCCCCGAGGACGGGACCGACCGCAATGGTAGCAATTGGTCCGGCGTGAGCGAAGCGGAGATAGGCGTAGTTGCGGAGAACGTGGTCACGTTCGAGACCGACGCGCAGCGAGAGATCCTCCGTGAGATCTGCGGTAAGGGACGCCGCTCCGCCAAAGAGATAGGTATCCGCTGGGAGGCTCTGGTCGGTAGCGCTGCGCTTGGTGCCGTAGAACATGTTGCCGGCGTTGAATGAAGCGCTGACGGAGATGGCGTATATGGGGCTCAACGCAAGGACGAGCGCCAGGAGCGTGGTGACAAAAGCAATTCTGCGCATAGTTTAGAACTCCGTCGTAATTCCGATTTGTCCGTCAAAGGACTCCTGGAGGTTGAAAGGATACACCCGCGCGCGGATGGAGATGTCCCAGAGGATCCCCGAGGCCGCAACGCGGAGAAACGGTACCACCCGAACCGCGAGTTGCTGCGTCGCAGAGGGATTGTATGTCATTCGGGTATCCAGTCCCCCGCGAATTTGGGAGGTCTGCTCGTCGCCGATAATTGCCCGAATATTGGCGTCCAGGGCTCCACCTTCGGCCGTGGAGGCCTGAAGGTAGTACTCCGGGTGCCAAAAGAGGGTGAGCAGCAGGGAGAATGCGGGAAACTTCAGGCGGGGCTCAAAGAGGAAATAGAAATCTTCCAGGGAGAGGTCGCTTGCACCCTCCGGGTTCCACCGCGGAAGGCCGAGTTGGGTGAAAAACTGTCCCTGGACGGGGCCGTCGCCGGATGTTTGGAAGAAGGTGAGGAGGCCCGCCCGATAGATGCCGTAGGCGGCTTGTGGGTAGGATGCCCCGAGGAAGAGCTCCGCTTTGAGTAGTTCGGTGTTTGCCAAGAAGCGCAGGTCGCTTGAGTAGCGGCCCGAACCCAAGCGAGGATCCTGATAGGTGTAGCCTCGCAGAACGTATGTATCCGCGAGGGGGCTCGTTTGCAGCTCGATGCCGGTTCCCTCAACTTGAAAGAGCCCCTCATACGGCACGCCATCCGGGAACGTCGTGTAACCTTGAAAGTGGGTGCCGAAGTCGTTCGTCCCGAATGTGCGGATGAACTCCTCGGCTGTGCCGAATCGCTCCATCCGCCCGCTGTAGTATCGCATATTCAGAGGCGCGCCGAAGAGCTCGCGGATGGTGATGCTTGCGGATTGGAAGAGAAGGGTGCGGGAGAGACGTTCGGCAAGCTCCTGGGCGTCGTAGGTTTCCGGGAGGTCGGCGGCCTCTTCGAGTTGCGTGCTTTCGAATGAGAACGCCAGATTCCCACCGAACTTGTAACCCCCTTCAAGAGCGACATCCACGTCGGCGCGGGTGTCCAGTTGGAATGTGCTATCTTCGATGGTGCCGCGGCTGGTCAGAGAGAAACGGGGTACCGTGACGTCGGCGGCAAATAGAGCGCCCGCCGAGAAGAAAACCAAGAAGACGACCATAAAAGCTTTAGCTGCAATGTGATGGAGACGCGGCATGCTTAACCTCTTTCCATAGAGTCTACTACGGGCCTTAAAGAAATCAAAGATATGTGAACCCCGGCCGATCTTATTATCGTCGGCGCCACGGCTTGACTTAAAAGTCGAGGCTGCTAAGATGGGAGATGCGATGAGCGACTACTTGGACCCCAATAACGAGGAGCTGCTGAAGGATTTTTTTGTAGAAGCTCAGCTGCAAGTTGAATCCCTCGAAAGCAATATCCTCGTTCTCGAAAATGAGCCCACCAACCACGATGCGATCGACGAGATCTTTCGCGCAGCGCACACACTCAAGGGCGCCTCCGCCACGGTGCAAATGTTGGAGCTGTCTGAGTTTACGCATCTCGTTGAAGACGTCCTTGACCGCGTTCGTAGTGACGCGCTCCACGTCACCGAAGATATTATCGATCTGTTTCTCACAAGCATCGACATTGTCAAGGAAATGCTGGCCGCCCGGCAGAATGCCGGCGTCTTTGACCAGGACATCTCGGAGACGCAAGGGCGGCTACGCCGCTTGTTACAGACGGCGGAGGCACCGGCGGCCGGGGCCGAGTCGGAGGCCGGCTCCGTCGAAGCGACCAGCACTTCCCCCACGACAACTGAGGCGAGTTCCGCCGGTTCTTCTGGGCCCTCTGCGGCAGAGCTCAGCGAGTACGATGCCCTGGAGCTACGAGAAGCCGCAGAGGGGAACCCTGTATACCGGGTGAGAGTACACTTCAACGAAGACAACCCCATGAACACGGTTGGTGGTATTCAGGTGTTTGCGTCGCTAAAGCGTCAAGGTACCGTCCTGAAGACTGATCCTGAATTCGAAAAACTCTACGAAGATGCATTCTTCCAGGTGGTCGACTACTTCCTTGCAACTGAGGAAGATACGGAGTCGCTTGCCGATGCTATCAAGATTCCGGATGTGACTCTCGACATTGAGGTGGAGGCTATCGACGGCTCCGCAAAGGCGGAAGCACGGACGCCGGATTCGACGGTCCAGGCGCCGACGAGCTCCGCGACACAGGCGGATGAGCCGGATGACCCGGCCGAGGCGGCGGAAGAGGCAAAGCAGGAGGCCCTTGCTCGCGCACGAGCGGGGGGCGCGGGGGGGGCAACGGGAGCCGGGGGCGCGGCGAGCGAAGAGAAGGCTCCCGCCCAGCAGTCCCAGCGTGGTACGCAGATGAGCTCAGTTTTGCGAGTCGACAGCGCTCGCATTGACAATCTGCTCAATCTCGTCAGTGAAACCGTCATCAACAAGGCCACGTTCAATCAGATTAGCACCGCCTTCGCCGAGAGTTTGACCAGTTTCCAAGCCGCCGACGCGCGGCATCGAGAGCTGTTGAAGGAGTTGTTTGAGTCACTCCCCGACTACTTGCAGCAAATCGAAAATGGGAAATCCGTGTCGGCGGTCAAGAAAGAAATCCTGAGCCGGTTCGGAGAGGTGTACAACACCTTCGACACGTTCTACGGCGACTTCAAGTCGACGGTCGCGAAGTTTCGCAGCACCGCCCAGAATCTCGGCCGAATCACCGGGGAACTGCAGGAAGGCGTCATGCGGATACGCATGGTGCCCATTTCGCAGATATTTTCCCGTTTCCCGCGCCTCGTGCGTGACCTCTCGAAGTCCTTACACAAGCAGGTGTATCTCGACATTCAGGGCGAAGACACGGAATTGGACAAGTCGGTCATCGAGGATCTCCTTGATCCACTGATTCACGCGGTGCGCAACTCAATCGACCACGGTATTGAATCGCCGGCGGAGCGCCGAGAGGCCGGTAAGGCCGAGCAGGGAACGTTGAGCCTTCGTGCAAGCAATGAAGGCAACATGATCATTATCGAGATCGAGGACGATGGGAAGGGGATCGATGTCCAAGGAATTCAGCGGAAAGCCGTTGAGCGCGGTGTCATTCACCGCAACAAGACGCTCTCGGACGTCGAAGCATTCAACCTGATTTTCGATCCCGGCTTCTCTACCGCGGCCAAGATCACGAACGTGTCGGGTCGCGGTGTCGGTTTGGACGTAGTGAAGCGACAAATCGAGCGCTTGAACGGTAGCGTGACGGTGTGGTCGGAGATGGGCGTTGGAACTCGCTTCACCGTGAAGATACCGCTAACTCTGGCAATCATTCAGGGGCTTCTCGTCCGCGTGGGCCCGGAAATGTATGCAATTCCCATCACATCCGTGCTGGATAGCCATCGAATTAAGCCGTCGGACATTAAGCTCATCGACAATTACGAGGTTTTTAACGTTCGCGACGACGTTGTGTCCTTGCTTCGTTTGAATCGGCTCTTCGGCATCGAGACCGATGAAAACCGGGAGTATCTTTTCGTGGTGATTGTCGGAAGCGGTGACAAGAAGATGGGTCTCGTTGTCGACTCCTTGATCGGCGAAGAGGATGTGGTGATCAAGCCGCTGCGGGATCACTATACGAACGCACCTGGAATCGCCGGGGCCAATATCACCGGTGATGGTACCGTCTCCTTGATTATCGATGTGGGGCAGTTGCTGGAATTGGGGCTCAAGCACGAAGCCGAACAACGCCGACGACGCGAGACGACGATCGGCTGAGGAAGCGACCTTGGAACACAACTTCAACACAATCAGCGGCACGATAACGCATTCGCAGTGGGCGGACCGCAACGGCCAGGAAGAAGAGCAGCAGGAGCAGATCGACTTCAAAATGGTGACCTTTTCCCTCGGTGGGAAGGATTATGCCATCGACATCATGAAGGTGAAGGAGATCGCGAAGTTCACGCATTTCACCTACGTCCCGAACACGATGCCCTTCGTCAGAGGCGTATACAACCTGCGCGGGGAGATAATCTCGATCATCGATCTCCGAACCATGTTCAATCTGCCGGGTGAAGAGCGGCCTGAGGGACAAGCCGAGGATGGTTTGATCCTCAGGCTGGAGGACAACACCTTGGGCGTGGTTGTGGACCGAATCGACCGGGTTGTTGGTATCGCCTCTTCCAACATTCAGCCGCCTCATCCGATCTTTGCGGATATCAATTTGAGTTACATCAGTGGCGTTGTGGAGTTCGAGGACCGCCTCTACATCATCCTCGACGTGGACAAAATCTTCAGCAAAGATGCGGGCAGCGACAAATCCGGTTTGGAGCGAGCCGCCACGGGGTCCGGCACACGTGGCTTGGGAGCGGCTCCTATCTCCGCACCGGCCCCTGCCCCCGGGCCCGAATCGGCCGGTGCCGCCGGCCCTGCCGGTGGCACTGCCTCGCACGCGGCGGAGGGCGGGGCCGGCCCGACGGCCGACAGCAGTTTTGAGTTTGTCGCCGAGGGGCTTGCCACATTCCGGGTCATGTATGTCAGCGATATCAATCGCGAGTGGGTGAAAAGCCGCTTCGAGGATTGGAAGCGCGAACGCGCCGCTCAAGGTGCGGATGTGCAGTTCCAGACCGAAGACGAGGCAAAGGCTTTCATCCGCCCCTTCTACTCCCCGTACACGGGGCGTTTCTGGGGGAAAGACTACGCGGACAGAGTCGAGGCTGCATTGCCTGACATCCAGGGAAATCTCGTACAGGTGTGGAATCCGGGTTGTGGGAAGGGTTTTGGAAGCTACTGCCTTGCGGTGATCCTGAGGCGCCACTATCCCGGGAAGCAGATCAAGATTTGGGCGAGCGATAGCGATCTCTTGAGCATCTCTACTGCACCGAATTTGGTCTTCCCGATTGATGATGTGCCGGGTTACTGTCAAGACTTCGTGGTCGAAGGAACGAATGGGTACAGCTTTGCCTCCGAGATCAAAGACGCCGTCCTCTTCGAGTATCACGACGTGCTCAACCCGAACACCATTCCTGAGGTGAGTATCATCCTCAGCCGTGATCTACTTTCCTTTCTCCGGGAGCCGGATCAGCGGAAGGTTGTTGCGGAGATGAAGGAGAAACTCGCCCCTGGCGGTATCATTATTCCGGGTGAAAACGAGGATCTGTCGTCGGAGCCGGAGCTGGAACGCAAGGGCGGCGGCCTGAACGCGTATGGCAAAGTTTAGAATCACGCGTATCGAACCGATGAATCATCCCAGAGGAGTGAACCAAGAATGAGAGTTGAGTACATCAACCCCTTCGTCGAGTCCGCGTATAACGTGCTGAAAGAAGTGCTCAACACGGAAGTTACCCGCGGGGAGCTATACCTGAAGTCGACATCCATGCCGGTGCTCGGGGTCGCGGCCGTAGTCGGACTCGCTGGTGGCGTGGAGGGTCGCGTTCTCTTTGATATGACCCGGGAAACGGCGATTCACATTGCATCGCGCATGCTTGAAGGCATGGAGATGGAGAAGATCGAGGAGCTCAACGACATGGGCAAGGCGACCATTACCGAGCTTGCCAACATGATTACCGGGCAGTCCGTGACCAAACTCCACAACCTCGGCTTTAAGTTCGACCTCACTCCGCCGGCAATTTTTACCGGAGAGAACATGGAGGTCAGCGATACGGGGGTTGAGGCGCTGATAGTCCCGATGGAAGTGCCTCAGGGAAAAATTGAAATCAACGTCGCCATTCGCGAGCGTAGTTAAGGGGTCAGCCAATGAAGACCAAGCAAGACTTCCCGAGCATCAACGAGCGCAAGGCGGAGGGTATGCGTGAAGACGGCACCCCGTATCGCGTCTTGGTGGTGGATGACTCAATGTTTGTGACCAAGCAGATCAGCCAGATTCTTACATCCGAGGGCTTTGACGTTGTCGGCACGGCGTCGGATGGACAAGAAGGGATTGAGAAGTACAAAGAGCTCTATCCGAACGTTGATCTGGTTACCATGGATATCACCATGCCGAAGATGGATGGTGTAGCGGCACTCGAACAGATCGTTGAGTTCGACAAAAACGCCGTGGTGGTGATGATCAGCGCTCTCGGCAAGCAGGATCTGGTCAAGAAGGCTCTGCTGATTGGGGCAAAGAACTATATCGTGAAGCCCCTCGACCGGAAAAAGGTCCTTGAACGTATTCTCATGTCGCTGAAGCAGTCCTAACGCGGCTTGAACAAACGGGCTGAATACGATATGTTTCAGCCGATATTTGGGCGGTTAGCTCAGTTGGTTAGAGCACTTGCTCGACACGCAAGGGGTCGGTGGTTCGAATCCACTACCGCCCACGTTGTCCCGAAAAACCCCGGCAAGGCCGGGGTTTTTTTGAGCACTGCTACCGCGCTGCGTCAATTCCTCCAACCCTATAACTCTTCTTGACATCGCCCGCGTCCCGTGCTTCAATGACTTATTCAAAAACTATTTGACGTGCAGAACCAGAACTGGTGCGCGGCATTCTGTTTTGAGCGCTCGTCCAGTCTCGTGGACGGGCAAACGACGTGATAGGCGCGAGAGGTGTGTCAGCGTCGAATTAGCATCGGAGGGCACGATGAACCACGAGTTTGAGTACGTTGCCCCAACGAGCAAGGCGGAGTTGTTGGACTTCCTCGCGGAGAAACGGGAAAAGGCTGCCGTGTTCTCCGGAGGGACGGATCTCTTCGTTAATGTCCGTGGGGGGCTGAGTAAGCCGGAGTTTGTGGTCAACCTCAAAAGGGTTGCGGAGTTCCATGAGCTCACCTATGCACCGAAAGATGGTTTGTCCATTGGTACGTGCGTCACTGTGAATAAGTTGGTGGACAATCCGGAGGTGCAGAAGCACTACCCGATGCTCCACATTGCCGGCAATGAGCTGGCCACCTATCAGTTGCGAAACCGCGCAACCGTGATCGGCAACATTGTCACGGCATCACCCTGTGGGGACATGTCGTCGCCGTTGCTGGTTCTCGGCGCGAAGGTGGTGCTGACCTCCAAGAAGGGAAGCCGTGAGCTTCCTCTGAAGGAGTTCATCGTCGGCGTCAAGAAGACCGCCATTGAGCCGGATGAGATCGTAGAGAAGATTATCGTCCCTGCTGAGACTGAAGGGATGGCTGCCGGCTACAAGAAGCTGAAGCGCATCAAGGGGCATGACCTCGGATTGATTGCCGTTGCCCTGGCGAAGAAGAACGGCGGCTTCCGCGTAGCCATCAGCTCCGCGGCGCCGACCCCGGTCTTGTTGTCCGACTTCGACGCGAAGGCGAGCTACGAAGAGGTGAAGGACGCAGCAATGAAGGCGATCAGCCCAATTGACGACGTTCGATGCACCGCCGAGTACCGCTCTTTCATGGTGGGTGAGTACATCAAGCGGCTCATGAAAGAGGTTGTATAGCTATGGTGAACATAACTGTAACGATTAACGGAGAAGATTACGTCCGAAACGTGGAGGAGCACACCACGCTTCTGGAGTTCCTGCGCCGGGACCTCGGTCTCACCGGGACCAAGGGCGGCTGCGAAATGGGTGAGTGCGGTGCATGCACCATCTTCATGAACGGCGAGACGGTGAATTCCTGCCTGGTTCTTGCCGCGGAGTGTGACGGCGCCACCCTCGAGACCATTGAGGGAGAGGCAAAAGACGGTGAGCTCTCCGATATCCAGAAGGCATTTTCAAAGCACCACGCCGTACAGTGCGGGTTCTGCACCCCGGGCATGGTGATGACCGTAAAGGACCTTCTTCGGCGCAATCCCAAGCCCAACCGCCAGGAGATCATCCACGGCATTGAGAGCAATTTTTGCCGTTGCACCGGCTACGACCAGATGGTTGATGCCGTTCTGGATGTGACCGGTCAGTGGGAGGATAAGCCTGACGTCATTACGGTCAAGAGCGAGGATACCCGCGATGTATGAGAACGACACGAAGCTGAAATACGTTGGGAAACGGACTGAGCGGCTGGACACCTTCGTCAAGCTAACCGGGGATGCACAGTACGTCAGCGATATGCAGTTTCCCGGCATGCTTTGGGGCAAGGTGAAGCAGAGTCCCCACGCCCGGGCAAAGATCAAGAGCATCGACACCAGCAAGGCCGCAAAGCTGCCCGGTGTCCGTGCGATCGTCAAGGGCGACGAGATTAACTATCTCCAGGGCATGTACATTGTCGACAAGGCCATTCTGGCCAAAGGCGAGGTGCGCTACGCCGGCGAGGCGGTCGTGGCGGTCGCCGCGGACACCGAGCTCATTGCTCAGAAGGCGGTGGACCTCATTGACGTCGAGTACGAGGTGCTCGAGCCGCTGCTGCAGCCCCTCGAGGCGTTGAAGGAAGATGCGCACCTGCTTCATCCGGACCTCGGCAGCTACGACTACATGAAGTCCGCCATGAACCCCATTCCCGGCACCAACATTGCCCATCATATGAAGATCCGAAAGGGCGACATTGAGAAGGGTTTCGCGGAGTCGGAGTGGGTCATTGAACGCGAGTACACGAACCCGTCGGTACAGCACGTTCCCATGGAGACGCACGTGTCAATCGTGCAGTGGGGCAAGGACGACCACATGACGATCTGGTCCTCCTCTCAGAGTCCCTTCACCCTGCGGAACCTGCTGTCTCGGGCTTTCAACATCCCTCACCGGAAGTTTCGAATCATCATTCCCCACGTGGGCGGCGGTTTCGGCGGCAAAGCCGGCATCGGCATTGAGCCGCTCTGCGCCATTCTTTCGAAGGCCGCCGGCGGCCGTGCGGTGAAGATCCAGGCCACCCGGGAGGAAGAGTTCAACCTCATTCCCTGCCGGAGCCAGCTTACCTATCGGATCAAGACCGGCATTCGCCAGGACGGCAAGATTCTTGCCCAAAAGATGACCATGTACTGGGACACCGGCGCGTACGCCGACTACACGGTGAACGTGTGCCGCGCATCGAGCTATTCTGCAGCCGGTCCCTACGAAATCCCGAACGCCTGGGTCGACGGGTATACCGTCTACACCAACAAGGTCTTCGGTACTGCCTACCGCGGGTTCGGCCACGTCGAGTTCCACTGGGGCATTGAGCGCCACATGAACCTGATTGCCCACGCCATCGGCATGGATCCGCAGGAGTTTCGCAAGAAGAACGCTCTCCGTCCGGGCTCAATTACCCTGACCGGAGAGAAGATCACCTCTCACACGGGCAGTGTCTTGAAGTGCATTGAAGAGGCGGAGAAGGCGATCAACTACGGTACGCTTACCAAGGAAGAGCAGGAGCGCGAGAAGAAGACCGGCATGAAGATCGGTAAGGCTGTAGCGGCTCTTCACAAGGCGCCTGCCATGCCCTCGTTTGCATCGACCTCCTGTGTGATCAAGATGAACGAGGACGGGAGTGTCACCGTCAATCAGTCGCTTATGGAGATCGGGCAGGGAACACCGACCGCCCTTGCCCAGATGATTTCCGAGCGCCTGCGAATCCCCATCGACAAAGTGAAGATGGCCTTGGAGAAGGATACCGACCGGGATCCCTACGACTGGCAAACCGTTGCGTCGAAGGGACTCATTCTCAGCGGTAACGCCGCCCTCATGGCCGCGGACGACCTCATCAAGAAGATGTATGAGCTCGCCTGTCGGCCGCTGAAGGCCGACCCGGTGGATCTCGACCACGACGACGGCAAGGTCTTCATCAAGCACAGTCCGGAGGACTACGTAACCTTCGAGCAGCTTGCGATCGGTTACGCCTATCCCGACGGCCGCTCCATCGGCGGGCCGATGATTGGTGTCGGTCGCTACATTGCCCAGGGACTGACGAACCTGGACAAGGAGACCGGACAGGGGCTTCCCGCTCTGGACTGGACCTACGGCGCCCACGGCATGATCGTCGAGGTCAACACCGAAACCGGCGAGTACAACATCCTGAAGATTGCTTCCGCCTACGATGTCGGAAAAGTCATCAACCCCCAGGCCGTGCGCGGCCAGGCCATCGGCGGCATGATGCAGGGGCTGGGCACCGCCATTTGCGAGGGCTACATCTACGACCAACAGGGGCGTCTCTTGAATCCGTCCTTCACGGACAACAAGATTCCAACCGCGGCGGATCTGCCCCTCGAAGTAGAGGCCATTGCCGTTGAGACGGCGCAACTCGACGGGCCCTACGGTGCCCGTGGTGTCGGTGAGCACTCTATGATCTCGGTGGCCCCGGCGCTGGGGAATGCAATTCAGCAGGCGACTGACGCGGAGCTAACTCATATGCCCATCCGTTTCGAGGATGTCTGGCGGGCAGTGACCAACCAGGTTCCGGTCGACAACTGGATCACGAAGAGCCCCTTCGGCAGCTGCCGCTCCGCCCCGACCATGCGGAAGCACGGCAAGAGTAGGGGAGAGTAGGTGACTCGAACGGCCGCGGTACACCTTCTTTTGCAGGATCACACGAGCCACGCTCCTTCCGGGGTGTGGCTCGTCTTGTGTCCGCCGGCCGGTAAAACGCTAATTGGGAGCGTTCCTGACTGAGCCATATAGGCCAAAGAGGCTAAAAAATGGTTGTGGTCTGGAAAGAGCCCTCTTAGAATATCTTTGGTGGCTCGTTGAGTAGCCGGAGGTTATAAAAATTCGGAGGAGTGATCGGAGGTAGCTATGAGTGATGCTCAGAGTGGGCAGGGTGCGGCGACCAGCGGTTGGATTGTATATCCAATCGGCAGCAAGCCCAAAATCGGAATGGCGGTGCTGCTGGGTATTCAGCATTACCTGACCATGCTTGGTGCAACGGTGCTAATCCCGTTCATTGTAGCAGGAGCGTTCGAAGGCAACGGAATTCCCTTGCCGCAGGAGGCGCTCGCGTTAATTATCGCGACGATGTTCCTGACCTCGGGAATTACAACCCTGATCCAGCAGTCCGTCATGGGGAACAAACTGCCTATTATCCAAGGCGGCTCCTTTGCCTTCCTGGGTCCCATGTTTGCGATTGTTGGCATGGTCGGCGCGCGCGGCCTTGGATGGGAAGTCGGTATCCAGCAGGTCGCTGCGGCGATCATGTTCGCATCCGTAGCTGAGATTATCCTCGGTTACACTGGATTGCTCGGGTACATCAAGCGGGTCATCACGCCGGTTGCCATTGCGCCGACAATCGCAATGGTCGCGCTGCCCTTGTACAGCACCGGTGCCCCCGCCATGGCAAGCAACTGGGTGATCTCACTCATAACCTTGCTGGCATTGGTTCTCTACTCCCAGGTGTTTTCGCGCCGGTCGAAGGTCTTTATGCTCTTCCCGGTCTTGCTCGCGATCCTCACTGGGTGGATTGCTGCCATTATTGGCACGCTTGTCGGATGGATTCCCGCGGGGAACGCCGCGAATATTGCCGGACAGGCCGGACTGATCGGTGAAGCTCCGTGGTTCTATCTGCGCCCGATTCTTCCCTTCAAGTTCGGTGCACCGAGCCTGATCGACATTACCCTGGCAGGTTCCTTGGGTATGTTGGCCGGGTATCTGGGTTCCATGGTCGAGTCAATCGGCGACTACTACTCTTGTGCTCGAATGTCGGAGGCGCCGGTTCCGACTGAGCGAATGATCTCCCGCGGTCTTGGCGCGGAAGGTCTTGGCTGTCTCATTGCAGGTTTCCTCCAGACCGGTAATGCCACCACCTCCTACTCGGAGAACATTGGTGCAATCGGTCTGACCCGCGTAGCCAGCCGCCGCGTTGTTCGCGCAGGCGCAATTGCCATGATCATTCTGCCCTTCTTCGGCAAGTTCTCGGCGGCACTTTCGACGTTGCCGGAGCCGGTCCGAGGGGCACTCTTCGTGGGTGTGTTCGGAATGATCGCATCCGTCGGACTCTCGAACCTGCAGTACGTCAACCTGAACAATCCCCGCAACCTGTTCATTATCGGTATCGGATTGTTCGCCGGTTTGACCTTCCCCGCGCACTTTGGTGCGGTCCCGATCAACTGGACCGACGCGGGACAGTTCGCAGGCACGATCGGTAGCATCATCCAGACGCTTCTGAGCACCGGTGTTGCCGTCACTGCATTCTTGACGATTCTGTTGGACAACCTCCTGCCCGGCGCATCTAGGTCGGAGCGTGGCATGGACGTCTGGGAGAAGGAAGCAACCGACGAGGCTTGGGAACGGGCAGAGGCCGAATGGGCCAAGCTGAAGGTCGGCGAGATGCGAGAGGTTCGCTAAGTAGCCGGTTTTCAGTTTTCACAAGACTTCTGGATGCGGGGTCATGCGGCCCCGCATCTGCCTTTTCTCACACCTCACGGGACTGCAAGGAACAACTACAGCGTATGCACAAGGCCATCCGGATCGCCCTCATTGTTCTCCTAGTTGTGCTCATGATCTCGACCTTCTACATGATTTTTCGTGGCGTCGGGAACCCGAACTCCCCTCTGCGCTACATAGTGGAAGACACCTCGTACGATCTGATGGTAACCATGCTGCTGGGCCTCTCGGTTGGGATCATTGTCATCATTCTCACGCGGGAATCGAGCAGCCATCCCCTCGAGTACATGCTGGATCAAAACAAGAGGCAGGTGGACGAGCTCCGTGCGGCCGGCAAGAGCGACGAATATATTGCGGATGACTTTCTGCGGAACCTGGGCGTGAAGAATCGGATGATCTACTGGCTGGCGCGACGGCGCGTGCGTCGCCATCTGAAGAAGATGAAGTAGTGTAGGCGCAGGTTGACTACTTGATGAGGCGCATCAAACGCTGAACGTAGCCAGGAAGTGCGCTCTCCTCTGGAGGGTGCTCCTGCCAAGAAGCCACCATTCCCCAGATTGTGCCCCGCAGCAGTAAGAGCAGCGTCTCCGGAGGGAGCTCCTTCGTGATGGTGCCCTCCTCGTGCGCGTCCCGCAAATAGCGCAGAAGCACCTCATTCGCCTGCCGGTACGCAGTGAGGTACGCGTTTATGGAACGATAGTCCTCCTCCAGGTGAGTTGACTGAAAGAGCGGAAACGTTTGTGTCAGCAAGAGTCCCATGAGCTCAGCGTGCTCGTGATAGAAGCGGAGAAGGTAGGAGAGTAGCTCATACAGAACCGTTAGCTTCTGTTTCTCCGGTGTGACGATCTGCGCTTCATAGGCGGGAAGATCGTAGCGGCAGTGCGCCAAGAGCTCGTTGAGGATCTCCGGCATTCCCTTGAAGTAGTAGTAGAGAGAGCTCGTTTCGATGCCGAGGCGCTTGGCAACGTCTGCCATCCGGGTGGCGGGGCCCGTCGTGAGAATGGCCGTCTGGGCGGCGTTTAGAATCTCGATGCGTTTGAGGTGCATTCGCTGACGGGACTTGCGCATTACGGTGAAACACTCCGACAAGAGGGATAGGCTTTCAGAAACACGCGCCCCGAAGCGTTTCCGCTCCGGGGCGCGTGCCGTTTGGAAGAATACAGCCTTTCACTGCTACAGCTACAATGCGGGTGGCAGGTCAGCCGGTGTACTCCCATGCAATGAAGCGGCCCCACATGGACTCAGTTTCCATGGTCTTCGGCATGTAGGCGCCAATGTAGTAGCGGCCGCTCTTGAGGTCCTTGAGGGCCCCGGTAAGGTTCTCCGCATGGACGATACCGTGCGGAAAGAGATTCAGGTGCATGTCTTGGTAGTACTCCGCCAGCGGATACATCTCATCCCAGTCCTTGCCAAAGTCCTTCTTGAGCTTCTCATTGGCCTCCTCAAAGGTCTTGGGATGCCAATTGCGCATGATGGTGTTCATGGGATGGTCCGCGCTGACACAGTCGACGCCGATCCATTTGATCTTTTTTTCGATTGCCCAGTCGCGAAAGTCGGCTGAGGGTCCCGGGTGCTCCACCATATAGAGGAACTCGTTGTTGTCCGGGCTATTCCAGCCGTACTTCTGCCAACCGGTCTTGAGGAGCAGAATGTCTCCTTCCTTGACCTCGACGACGGACTCAACCATCTCCGGAGTGTAGACGCTCGCACGGCTTACTCTGTCGGAAATGTCTGCGACAACGCCCGGGCCGACCCACCGGTCGAAGGGTACCTGGCCAATGGTGCGTCCGGCGGGATAGAAGTGGGTTTCTCCGTCCATGTGGGTAGCCAGATGAATACTGGCCTCACAGATGGTACCGTTACGGCCCAAGCCAAACTGCTTCTGACCAACGCGTTTGTGATACTCAATGGACAGGGGCTTGTAGTTGAGCCACTGCGGTGTGCACACGCTGAAGGGGCTGGTGAGATCGTGGCGCTTTGTTTTGTTGAGTGCGCCGAAGAAGTCGCCTTCACTCATGCCTTTGGGGGCGGTGTAAGCCATGACTCGACACCACGCCGCCTCGGTCTCCACCATGGGGATCGGATCCGCGGTGATCCATGCCCGCGTGTTTGCGAGCTTTGCAACGTCGGCTCCAATTGCCTCGACGAAGACCAGATGCGCCTTCGGGACGTCGGTGTGCATGAGCTTGTAGTAGTCATCCGGGGGGAACAGCTCGTCCCAGCTCTTACCGTGTTCCTTCTTGGCCTTCGCCTCCGCTCGCGCAAAATCGGCGGCGTGGTAGTACCGCGTCGGAGTGTTCATGGGGTGCTCAATTGATCCGCAGTCGACGCCGACCCACTTGAGTTTCTTCTTGATGGCCCACTCGAAGAAACCGGGGGCCGGGCCGGGATGGCGCACGAGAAAGCCAAACTCACTGGAGTCTTTCTGTTCCCAGGAGTACTTGCTGTAGCCGGTGTAGATGACAAGAACGTCGCCTTCTTTTACATCGACCTTCTTTTCAATCATTTCCGGCGTGTAGAGGCTGTAGTCGGAGACCTGATCGGAAATGTCGGCGACGACGCCTTCTCCGGCGAGATCCTCGAGGGGAATGTCGCTCACCTTTCGGCCGGAGGACTTCCAGCTCGTCTCGCCGACCAGATGAGTACCGACGGTGTTGCTCCACTTCAGGATCTGGCCGTTGGCACCCTGGCCGCCGAGGTAGCCCCCTGTTACGCGCTTGAAGAAGTGCACCGTGAGTGCCTGATCGTGCGGGTGTGGCGGGGGGAAGAAGCTCAGCGGGTGGGGGGGGGCGTAGAAATTTTCTTTTTCTAGGACATCGATAAAATCGGTATTGTTCATTCTTCGTTCTCCTTCCTGTTATCAGGATGCATATTTCTCTGCGAAACCGCGCAGCGCCTTCTCGAAGCATTCGAGCGGCGCATCTACGAGGCCTGCGCCGACCTGGCCGACTCCGGGCTCCCTATGAGCAACGCCGGTGTCGAGAAATGGTACTGTTCCGGTTTCAACTACCTTCCGAATGTCGATTCCAGTCGGAGATCCACGGAAGTCGAGGAACGGAATCGTAAAGGCATCGTTCTCGCCCACGGCGATCTCGTACATGGAGAGGTTTCGTCGCAGGGAGTCCTTCACGTTCCCTCCGACGAACTGAATGATCGCCGGCGCCGCGGCAATCGTAAATCCACCGAGTCCCACCGTCTCGAGGATTGTGCTGTCGCCGATGTCGGGGTTCACATCCTCTTTGGTGAAGCCGGGGAAGAGAAGCACGTCGGGGATTCCCGCCGGGGCGGTGAACCACTGGTCGCCGAGGCCTGCAACCTGAATGCCGAAGTCCGTACCGTTCCGAGCCATAGCGGTGACGATGGAGCAGCCTTCAATGCCGCGTATTGCGTCCAGGCTGGACTTGGCGCTGGTCATTGCGAAGCCGAGGAAGGTGTGGATGTTCTCTTCCATGAAGCGCAGGACCTCGTGCGTTTCACTTGGATTCTCCAT
Source organism: uncultured Spirochaetaceae bacterium (assembly GCA_964413635.1). GTDB lineage: Bacteria > Spirochaetota > Spirochaetia > DSM-27196 > PWMO01 > CAYFQV01. The sequence goes on along the minus strand of CAYPTH010000010.1, from coordinate 2,587 downwards.
GGTCTCGGCAATGTAGGGCGCAATACGCGCGAAGAGAATGTAGGACGCCGCCCGGCTGCGGTTGTGCAGCTCGTCACCCATGGTGAGGGCCTGGACCATGATGTTCTTGAGATCCAGCTCTCCGGCCTTGTTGATGGCGCGCTTCAGCACGGGGTACTGCACATTCTCGAGCCACTTCAGGCCCTTGATGACCTCTTCTGAGTAGGCGCCCATTCGAAGCACCTTGCCGATGCCCTCATTCAAGGTGTTGTAGGCGCGGTTTCCGTTCTCCTTGTTCTCGGTCACGACGACCGGCATGGAGGCGGACACGATTCCGGCCATGGGACCGACCGTGTTGTGGTGGTGGCAGGGGTCGAACTCAATGTCGCCCGACTTTGCCAACTCTTCCGCCTCTTCCGGACTCTTTGCCAGGCCCTCGTAGATGAGAGCGCCAATCACTGCGCCCCGTTGAGGACCGCACATCCGATCCCACGTTACGGGGGGGCCCGCATGCAGAATGAGGTTCTTCTTCATACCGGGGATGACTTCCTCGGCCTTGGCCATGTCGACCCACGTCGGCTTGGCGGCGAGGAGCTTTTTCAGACCTTTCTCGTTCGCCTTGTCAATGTCAATGCTTGCCATAATTTTTCTCCCTATACGTGCATTGTAGACCTCCTGTGGCACATGTCAATTCAAATTTCAAAGAGCTTTCCAAAGTTTGATTGTCAAACTCGCGGACCGGTAGTACCATGCCTAGTACGCACAGACAGTGAAAACATAGAACGCGCTGTGGCACTGAGCCGCGAAACGCGTGCCGAACGCAAAAACCGCGCCTTTAGCGCGGAGGAGGAAGTCGTGAAGAAGGTTGATATTAACAAAGACTCGTATCATGACTCGGTATTCTTGATGTTGGTCAACAAGGAAGCAAAGGGCTTCGAGGGCGTGAACGACGCCGTCGTATCCATGGGAACGCCCATGAACCTGGAAATCCTTGAGAATCTCGGTTTCGACGTGAAGGACGTCACCCCGAATGACCTCATCGTTGCCGTGGATGCTGAGAGCGAGGATGCTGCCGATCAGGCAATCGCGGCGGCGCATGACATGATCCGCAACAAGGCCTCGGCGTCGGAGAGTGAGGGTGAGTATAACCCTGCATCTCTCAACGGAGCGCTGCAGGACATGCCGGATGCCAACATGGTCATTATCTCGGTGCCGGGGGAGTACGCCGCGGAAGAGGTGCGAAAGGCCCTGAACAAGGACCTCCACGTCATGCTCTTCTCGGACAACGTGCCCATTGAGGACGAGATCGAGCTGAAGAAGACCGCCAGAGAAAAGGGGCTCCTCATGATGGGCCCGGACTGCGGTACCGCCATCATCAACGGCAAGCCCCTGTGCTTTGCCAACGTTGTCAAGCGCGGCCCCATCGGTATGGTGGCTGCATCCGGAACGGGTCTGCAGGAAGTGAGTTGCGTCATAGACGAGCGCGGATCCGGCCTGACGCAGGGCATCGGCACCGGGGGGCGCGACCTCAAGGATGATCGGATCGGCGGCGCCATGATGATCACCGGCATTGAAGCCCTCAGGGACGATGATGACACCAAGGTGATCACGGTTGTCTCCAAGCCGCCGGCTGAATCGGTAGCGGATAAGGTCATCAAGGCCCTCGAAGAAACCGGCAAGCCCTGCGTTGTTCACTTCATTGGGCTCATGGGTCAGAAGGACCGGGGAAACCTGCACTTCGCCGACAACCTCGAGGAAGCTGCGGGCATGGCGGTGGCCCTTGCGCAAGGCAAGGAGTACACTCCGACCACCTTCAGCATTCCCGAATCCGAGGTGAAGAAAATCGTCGATCGGGAGACCAAGAACATGTCCTCCGACCAGAAGTACCTGCGCGGGCTGTACACGGGCGGTACCCTGGCAGACGAGGCGGTCATTCTGCTGAACGACGACCTCGGCGGTATTCACTCTTTTGACTCCAAGGATCCCAAGTTTGGCCTCAAGGATCCGCACGTATCCGAGGAGCACACCATTGTCGACCTGGGCGAGGACGTCTTCACCGTCGGTCGACCGCACCCCATGATCGACCCCTCAACTCGCGAGGAGCGACTGCGGAAGGAAGCGGATGACCCCGAAGTTGCGGTTCTGCTCATGGATATCGTTCTCGGGTATGGATCACACGAGGATCCCGCCGGCGCAATGGTGGATGGCATTCGCGACGCAAAAGAGAAGGCTAAGAAGCGTGGCGGATATCTACCCGTAATTGTGTCCATTACCGGTACCGCCGGTGACCCGCAGGATCTCGGCAAGTCGCAAAAGACCCTCGAGGAGGCCGGTGCAGTGGTAATGCCCTCGAACTACCAGGCATCCAAGCTCGCCCTCGAGATCATGAACACCCGGAGGTAGATCATGGCTTCTACGGAAAAACTTCAGAAGCTCTTCAAGAGCGATCTCAAAGCAATCAACATGGGTTTGTCCTCCTTTGCGGACAACCTCAAGAACGAAAACACCAAGGTCGTCCACATGGCGTGGCGGCCGCCGGCAGGCGGCAACAAAGAGATGGGTGACCTCCTGAAAAAGCTCGGCATGTAGCCGGGCCGGCGGGGTGCGT
>CAYPTH010000009.1:16046-48931 GCA_964413635.1 uncultured Spirochaetaceae bacterium | reverse complement strand
TAAGGCGCCGGGAAAACTCCTTCTTGGAGACAAGCGGGATTGTTGTACCGTGGGTCAGTTCGTCGAGCACCTGTTCGCCATGACGCGACTGCATGAACACGGCGAAGGCGATCGCCTTCTTCTCCGCTTCCTCTCGAAAGCGAACCGCGAGCATGTTCGTCGCAGGAACCCATCCCTCGGAGTTTTCAGGGTCATCCGGCAATTCCGGCGGGACAATGGCCACGGCGCCTATAGTACCCACGATTGTCACGAGCACGTCGTAGGGTTGCAATGCGTATTTTCGAGCGAGCTTCAAGCTGTCGCTCACGTGAATCGAGCGAAGGGGCGCGGGCATGAATCCAACGTTTGGGAAATCGGTAATCGCCGCCACGCGATACACGGCGCCGTTTCCGTTGTCCTCATTCTTAAGGAGTGGGGCGCGCAGAATTCGCGCCTCGTTCTTCAGCGCTACGCCCGAAATTCCCATGGTTTGAGCTTGGTTCAATGTATTGTTTGAGGGCATCCCTCTCTCCCTGTACTTCGTAATTCAAAATGTACAAATCTTCCTTTATTAATTTACGTTCATCTTCCGCGGCGTGTCAATGAATGGACACCGTCACGACGTCGTGGTAGAAAGTCGCCAACTTCGAATGCGAGGAAGCCATGTCACACACGAATGTCTGCGTACTCTATACCGACGGGGGGTGTCACGGAAACCCGGGCCCCGGGGCCTGGGCCTTTGTGCTCTACCGTCGAGACGGCTCGGACGAAGTGGTTCGGCTTTTCGGTGCGGAAGAGGACACCACCAACAATAGAATGGAACTCTCGGCGGTTATAGAAGGTCTGGAGTACGTTCGACTGAACGGGGAGTGTGAAGGCGGACTCATCTGCAGGACCGACTCTCGGTACGTGCAACAAGGGATCACGTCGTGGATTTCGACGTGGAAGAGGAACGGCTGGCGTACCGCTTCCAAGAAACCGGTGAAGAACCAGGATCTCTGGCGGCGTCTCGACGCACTGGTTTCCGAGGTCGGCCCCTCCTGGGAGTGGGTAGAAGGTCACGCGGGTGAGCCCGGCAATGAGGAGTGCGACGCCCTGGTACAGCAGGGTATTCGAGAGATGGGCTGAAGCCACAGCCCCGTTTCCGCCGTGGAAAGGGCGGAGGCTGGGTGACATGGACATTCACTGCTTTGTTCCGCGCGGGTTCGACGGTCATTTGGTGACGGTCGAAGTTGACATACGTCGGGGGATACCTGGAACCGACATAGTCGGTCTTCCGGGCGGAGCGGTACGGGAGGCGAGAGAGCGCGTTCGCACCGCCACTCGAAATGTTGGGCTGGTGTATCCTCAGGATCGGGTAATCATCAACCTCGTGCCGGCCGGTGTGCCCAAGGTCGGCGCTTCCTTCGACCTCGCCATTGCCCTCGCGGTGCTCCACGCAAGCGGTCAACTGCCGAGTCGCGGCTACCCGGCGATACTCGCCCTCGGAGAGCTGCAATTGAACGGCTCGCTCCGCCCGGTCTCGGGTGTATTGGCCGCGATTGTTGCTGCGCGAGAGGCCGGAATTCGTCACGTCATCCTCCCGCACGCGAATGTCGCCGAAGCGTCCATCATCTCCGGGCTGGTCATACGCGGCGCGGGCACGCTGGAAGAGGCTGTTGCGGCCGTGGATCCATCCGGGCCTCCCGCGGGCGTAACGGAAAACGACCACGACGACTCGACAGTCGAGGCCCCCTCCTTCGGCAATTCCGACTTCCGGGAGATGCGGGGGCATCCTCTCGTGAAACGCGTGAGTGAGATAGCCGCGGCCGGCGGCCACAGCCTGCTACTGGTGGGGGCACCCGGTGTCGGGAAGAGCTTGGCGCTCAGCTGTTATCCCTCCATTCTGCCGGACCTTCAAGGCGACCGGGCGGTAGAAGCGACCCGAATTCACTCCCTCGCCGGAACGCTCAAAGCCAACGGTGGGCTCATGCGGCGCCCGCCTGTTCGCAGACCCCACCAGTCTGCAACGCTGGAGGGTTTGATCGGCGGCGGGTCCATGGTCCTGCCCGGGGAAGCGTCGTTGGCCCATGGGGGTGTGCTCTGTTTAGACGAGGCCCTTGAATTCGCTCCGCGGGCGCTGCAGAGCCTACGCCAGCCGCTGCAAGACGGAAGTGTCTGCATTGTGCGAGCTGGGGAGCAGTACTGGTTTCCGGCGGACTTCCAGCTTCTCTTGGCAACAAATCCCTGCCCGTGCGGCTACCGCGACAGTGCAACAACGCGCTGTCTGTGTAGCGAGCTCGAGATTTCTCGGTACTGGAAGCGTCTCGGCGGAGCTCTTCTCGATCGCATCGAGCTCCGTCTCGCAATTCCGCCGATCAGTGGGGACATTCTTTCCGACGAGACGACGGAGTGCTCCGCGGATTTGCGGGGCCGGGTCCGCGAGGCACGTGCCGCCCAACAATCCCGTTTCGGCGAGGGGCTTCTCAATGCTACGGCGGCCTACGGCGCTCTGCGTGAGAGGGCGGCGCTGGAGCCGGAGGCAGAGTCCCTGCTCCGAAGCGGAGCCTCCCACCTGCGACTCTCAAACCGGGGGCTCATTCAAGCGCTCCGGGTTGCTCGAACAATCGCCGACATTGAGCCGTCGCGAGAAGTGCGGGACCTGCACGTCTCCGAGGCCCTTCAGTACCGCCGATACGCAGCGCAGTGGGAGTGAGCGCGCAGCCGCCACCGTTCTGCGCTTCCCATTGTTGGCATCTGCCGGGTCATCCGCTATATTAGGCGTGCACCATGAAACGTCCATCGGTCCGAGAGCGGATAGTTTATCTTGCCATTATTGGAGCGCTTGTCGCGCTTCTGGCCATTGGGTTCGGTTTGGTTCGGACTCCCCTTGGAGAGGGGCAGGAGGCGCAGGGATCTCAGGCCGGTGCCGGTGCGTCTGAAAAGCTCAGCTCGCAGCAGTCGAGCTTTCGCTATCAGACCGGCGATTATCCCAACGAGCGGGCGGTCGCTGTCGCCTCCGACAGCCGCTTCACCGACGATGAGCTCGAGAACATTCGCGTCTACGAGCAGCGAAACCGCGCCGTGGTCAACATCACTACGGAGACGGTTGCGTATAACTGGTTTCTCGAGCCGGTCCCTCAAGAGGGCAGCAGTGGATCCGGGTCCATCATCGATCAACGCGGATACGTCCTGACGAACCACCACGTGGTGAAAGAGGCATTCAAGGTTTTTGTCACGCTATCGGATGGCGAGCAGATAGAGGGCGAGGTAATCGGTAGCGACCCCGAGAACGACCTGGCAGTAATCAAGTTCGATCCTGGTGACCGTGATCTCGTAACCATTCCCATGTCAACGTCTCGAGATCTTCGCGTTGGCCAGAAGGTCCTTGCGATAGGCAATCCCTTTGGTCTGGATCGAACGCTGACAACGGGGGTTGTCAGTGGTCTCGGTCGCGCAATCCGCGCCGCCGGCAATCTGGTGATCCGAGACATGATTCAAACAGACGCCTCGATCAACCGTGGGAATTCGGGCGGTCCCCTCTTGGATACGTCCGGCAACATGATTGGCATCAACACGGTGATCTTTTCTCCGAACGGCGGGAGTATTGGGATTGGCTTCGCCGTGCCCGTGGACACGGCGCGGCGAATCGTTCCGGATCTGATTGAGTTCGGCCGTGTGCGACGCGGCTGGATCGAGATCGTCCCCAGGCAGCTCTTTCCGCGCCTTGTGCAGTACGCCGATTTGCCGGTTGACCGGGGAGTCCTCATCTCGGAGGTCGTGGAGGGCGGAAACGCGGATGAAGCCGGACTCCGGGGTGGTGATACGTCCCGGCCTGTTCGCTACGGTAGTACAATCATCTATCTCGGTGGCGACATCATCGTCGAGGTGGACGGGACAGCCGTCCAGTCACTGGAGAACCTCTATGAGGCCCTGGAGGACAACCGGCCCGGCCAGGAGGTAAGGGTTGAGTACCTACGCGGCAGTCGCCGACGTGAGACAACAGTTGTCCTCTCCGAGCGTCCGGAACGGTTCCAGTGGGATTAGCAGCGGAACTCTATGAGCGTGCGCAAATTCAAGGCGGTCTCCAAGTACGAGCCGGCAGGCGACCAGGGACAGGCAATCCAGAAGCTCAGCGAGGGTTTGGCAGCGGACCATACGTTCCAAACGCTCAAGGGTGTAACCGGGTCGGGAAAGACCTACACCATGGCGAAGATCATTGAGGCCGAGCAGGTGCCGACTCTGGTGATCTCACACAACAAGACCCTGGCGGCACAACTGTATCGAGAGTTCAAAGAGTTCTTCCCGGAGAACGCCGTCGAGTACTTCGTCTCGTACTACGACTACTACCAGCCGGAAGCATACGTTGCCTCGAAGGACCTCTATATTGAGAAGGATGCCTCCATCAACGACGAGATCGATCGCCTTCGGCTGTCGGCGACGACCAACCTGCTCGAGCGCAACGACGTGATTGTTGTCGCAACTGTCTCCTGCATCTACGGCCTGGGAAGCCCCAGGGACTACCGCGACATGAAGGTCCGCATCGACCGAGGCGCAGAGGTCGACCTCCAAGACATCCGGCGCCGGTTGGTTTCGCTCCAGTACGATCGCAATGACGCAACGCTCGAGCGAGGGACCTTCCGGATCCGGGGCGACGTCATGGAGATTCTCCCTGCATACATGGAAGAGGCCTACCGCGTCGAATTCGATTTCGACGAAGTGGCGCGCATTACGCAGTTCAATCCGCTCACCGGGAACACGGCGGCGGAGCTCGACGTAGCGGTCATCTACCCAGCCAAGCATTTTGTCACCCCGGAACGGCAGGTACAGGCGGCCATCGAGGGGATCAAGGGCGAGCTCGATGTCAGATATCAGGAGCTCGTGGAAAGCCGTAAGCTCCTAGAGGCGCAGCGCCTGAAGACTCGGACAACCTACGACCTCGAAATGCTCGAGGAAATGGGGTATTGCTCCGGGATAGAGAATTACTCGCGCCACATCAGCGGTCGCGATGAGGGCGAGCGTCCGGCGGTGCTCTTGGACTACTTCCCGAGCCGATTCCTCACCTTCATTGACGAATCCCATGTGACGGTTCCACAGATCCGCGGTATGTTCGCCGGCGACAGGTCGCGGAAGCTCTCGCTTGTCGAGTACGGCTTTCGGCTCCCCTCGGCGCTGGACAACCGCCCCCTGGTCTTCGATGAGTTCGATTCGCTCCTCGAAAAGACCATCTTTGTCTCCGCGACGCCGAAAGACGAGGAGCTGGAGAAATCGACACAGCTGGTGGAGCAGATTATTCGGCCAACGGGTTTGGTGGACCCCATGATTGAGGTTCGCAAGACCGAGGGCCAAATTGACCACCTCTACGGGCAGATCCGCGAGCGCGTTGCCGCGGGGGAACGTGTCCTGGTCACGACCTTGACCAAGAAGATGGCGGAAGATCTGGCGGATTACCTATCGGGACTCGGTGTTCGTATCCGTTATCTTCACTCGGAGATCGAGACGATCGAGCGCGTAGAGTTGCTGACCGATCTCCGCGCAGGAACATACGACGTGCTGGTTGGGATCAACCTGCTGCGAGAGGGCCTCGACCTTCCCGAGGTATCCCTCATTGCCATCCTGGATGCGGACAAGATCGGTTTCCTGCGATCGAGCACTTCGCTCATCCAAACGATTGGCCGTGCCGCGCGCAACGTCAACGGCAAGGTCATCATGTACGCGGACAAGGAAAGCCACGCCATGCGCGAGGCGATCGAGGAGACCGACCGACGCCGGCGAATCCAACTCGACTACAACGAGAAGCACGGCATAACGCCGCGGACCATTGAGAAGGCGATCCACGACATAATTGTCCGGGAGAAGGAAGAGAAGCAGCAAACCGAGCGCGTTTCCATCGACATTCTGAAAGATTCCTACAACGTGCTGGTCCCGGCTGAGCGGAAGAAGCTCATCAAGGCGCTCGAGGATCAAATGCTCGAGCACGCCAAAAACTTGGAATTCGAAGAGGCCGCCGTCATTCGAGATGAGATCAACTCCCTCAAAGACCAGACAGGCCGGCAGGCGGGTACGGCGTGAAACGGGGTTCACTTCGAGTTGTCCTTCTCTCTACACTGGTGGCCGCTCAGCTACTCATACCTCTTGGCTGTGGACGCAGGGCGCAGTCGGCGACTGAGATCGAGCTCCCGGAAACCCCCATTGTCTCGATACGCGACCGCTGGGGCGTCGTTACGGGCAGCTACGTGCGCGTCCGAGAAGAGCCCAATGAAGGCGCGGCAATCAGTGACTACGTCCGGCGAGGCGTCGTTGTTGAAGTCCGGGAGGTTATCGAAGACGCCCGGAACGATGCCGGAGCGAGCTGGCTCAAGATACGCGGAGAAGCGGTTGACGGCTGGGTGGTAGAATCTGGAGTCTCGCTCTACGAGTCTCGCGCGCGGGCGGATAATGCAGCCCGACAGATCTTAGACGACGGAGATGGTGAATGACGCCGGCTTTCCTGGATGCGCTTCCCATTGTGTTGCCGCTTGTGCTGGGCGCCGCAATTGGATACATCACAAACTACATTGCGATTCGCATGCTCTTCCGGCCGCTCCGGGAGAAGCGTGTTCTTGGTATCCGCGTTCCGCTGACACCGGGAATCATTCCCAAGCAGCGGTATCAGCTTGCCGAGAGCATTGGGCGAATGGTATCCACGCAGCTCCTGACGGAAGAGACGATTCGCGAGCACATCGCTTCCCAAAAGTTCTACATGAGTTTGGAGCGTGGGATCGAGGGACTAACCGAGCGAATCTTGAGTCGTCCCATTCCCGCCGAATCGGAGGAGGCGTACGTGCGCGCCTTCGATCGAGTTGAGGAGTGGATCACCCGTAAAGTCCCCGACCTCCTTCGGTCCAAGGAGCTCAAGAGCGTGACCGACCGCGCCGTCGCCGCGGGGGTAGACAGCTTTATGAGCGCGCGGCTGGATTCCGTGTTACCGAACCGGGACTCTCGGCGTGAGCTCCTGGAACAGATGCTCGCAACCTTTTCCCAGGGAGAGCTCAAGAGCACCATCCTTGACATTGGCCATCAGTGGCTGGACGGGCAGCTTGGTTCGGACGCACCCATGTCGCGCTTTCTTACCGACGGTGTGATCTCGGAAGTTGCCCGCATCATGGTGGGGATCTACGACCCCACCCTCGAGCACGTCCTTACGTGGCTCAATCAGCCGGAGGTGCGGCGGGATCTCAGCGTTCGCGGCAAGGCCCTCCTGCGGCGCGTTCTCGCCAGGCTTACCTTCGTCCAACGCTTCTTCGTCTCCGCGGCGCAGTATGATCGCCAACTCGAAGAGAAGATGCCGGAGATTGTGGACGATATCATTGCTTTGCTCCGCGACGCCGGGCGCGATCCGGAGAACAAGGAGCGTGTTATTCGTGCCGGCATAGACGCCATGAAGCGCATCCAGGAGCAGGGGATGCGAGAGGCGGCGGCCCGCGGCAATTTGAATATTCCGGCGATTTTCGAAAAGCTTCTCAACCACGTTGCCGACGTGGTCGAGCGCCCTGAGGTGCGGGAGCAGCTCGTGGAGAGCGTCGAGCGCGCCATTGAGCGTAACGGCGAGCGGAGCATGGAGGATATTATCTCGAGCGTGACGGAGATCCGCCGAGAGCAGGCTATTGAGTACGTGGTGAGCAGCGTGGACAACTGGTTGCAACGGGAGGGGACGACGGAACACTTGGCTGAGGAGCTCCGTGCCGCGGTTCACCGCTTTCGTCAACGGCTCCAGAGAGAGAGTCTGCAACGGATCCTCCGCATTCCCACTCGACAGAAACGCCAGATCGATGTCGCAGCGACTAAGCAGGTCGCGCGCTTGGTGGAGCGGCGAATCCCTCAGGTTCTCGAGACGGTTGACGTGCGGCAGCTCGTGGTTGACCGTGTGAACAGCCTGGACGTGAAGCGCGTGGAGGAGCTCCTGCTCATGGTCATTGCGCGCCATCTGAAGTGGATCAACCTCTTCGGCGCCTTGCTCGGCGCGCTCATCGGTGGATCACAGGTCCTTCTTCGGTTCGTCATGTAATGCAGAATACCACGAGCGTACTGGTCATCGATCACGATCCCCAGGATCGGAATCTGCTCATCCACCAGCTGCGAGGCGAGGGCTACGAGGTGGTCGCCGCCGCCGGCTACGAGGAGGGAGATGCGCGCTTTGAAGAGGGGAGCGTGGACATCGTCATAATGGATCTGGATCAGGACAGTGACGCCGGTGTGGCATTGACCAAGGATGTTCGAGGGCGTGCCGGAAATCGGCCGTTGCAGATCGTCCTTACATCACAAAATGTCGACGACAACACGCTGCGACACGGCCTCGAGGTCGGGGCGGACGACTTTGTCGGAAAGCCGCTTCGACCACTGGAGGTCACCTTGCGGGTTCGGGCGGCCTACGTCCGGCTGCGGGAGGAGCTCGATCTCTACCAGGAGCGAGAGTTCTATCGACGAGCGGCAAAAGAGGAGGAGGAGCTCTCCGCCCGAGTGCTGGATCAAAACGTACATCTGCGCCGTGCATACGATCGTGTTGAGGAGCGCAACCGCGACCTGGCGCGAATGAACCGGCAGCTGCAACGTGTTGCTCGATACGACGCGCTTTCCGGGCTCATGAATCGCACGAGCCTCTTTCACATCCTGGACGTCGAGATGGAGCGTTCCGCCCGCGTTGACGCCCCCCTGTGCATCCTCATGATCGACATTGACCACTTCAAACCCATCAACGATGACTACGGCCACGGCTGTGGCGACGAGGTCATTCGTAGGATTGGCGAGGTTTTGAAGACGGAGCGACGGAAGTACGACTACTGCGGCCGTTACGGCGGAGAGGAGTTCCTCATGGTATTGCCCAACACGGCCCTTTCGGACGCCGCAGTTGTCGCGGACCGAATTCGCGAGCGTGTCGGAGAGCTCGTAGTTGTCTGCGACAACGGCAGAGGAGACGAGTTGTCCATTACCGCCTCAGTGGGTGTTGCCCGGTACCGTGAGAGCGAGACGCGCGACATGTGGATCGCCCGGGCGGACCGCGCCATGTACCGTGCGAAGGAGCGTGGCCGGAATCGCGTGGAGCTCGAAGTGGACGGAAGCGGCTCGAGCTAGGTCGCTTGTTCCGGCCGCTCGGATGGGATGCTAACGGTAAATGTGCTGCCTTCGCCGAGAGTGCTCGAGACGTGCACGTGGCCACCATGTGCCAGCGCGATATGTTTGACGATCGCCAGCCCGAGCCCTGTCCCGCCGAGACGCCGACTTCGGGCGCGATCGACGCGGTAGAAGCGCTCGAAGATCCGGTCCTGCTCCTCCCGGGGAATGCCGCTTCCGCTATCCGTCACCGAGAACTCCAGTCTGCCGCCGCGACTCGAGACGCCGATCTCGATCTCCGAGCTCTCCTCGCTGTACTTCACGGCGTTGTCAACCAGATTCGTGAGCGCTTGCTCGAGAAGATTCTGATTCGCGTATACGTACATCTCGCCGTCGTAGCTCGTTGAGATGGTAATGCCCTTCGGATGCGCAAGGGTCGCGCAGTCAGCCTTGCTGCGATTCACGATCTCCGCAACGCTGCACCAGTCTCGCGGTATGTCCTGCTCAAAGGACTCCAGGCGTGACAGGCTCAAGAGATCCTCAATGATGAGGTTGAGCCGATGGGTGTGATCGCCAATGATCTTCAGAAAGCGACGGCCGCTTTCCGGATCATCGATCGCCCCTTCGGAAAGGGTCTCGACGAAGCCGAGGACCGATGTAATCGGCGTCTTGAGCTCATGGGATACGTTTGCCACGAAGTCCTTGCGCATGCTCTCCAGTCGCTTGAGGCGGGAGATGTCGTTTAGGACAATGAGTGCCCCGGCTGGGCGTCCCTCTTCGCCGCGAACAACGCTGCCGTGCAGTTGGAGATGGACAATGGCTCGATTGTATATGGTCATATTCTCTTCAAGGGGGGTCGAGCTCGCGAGGGTGCGCTCGGCAAAGTCGGCGATGTCCGAGTTTCGCAGGTATTGAATGACGGACTTTCCCAGTCCGGCGTGGGCATCGACATTGAAGAGCCGGGCTGCCGCCGTATTCATCGACTTGATCCGGAGCTCGTCATCCAAGACGATGACACCCTCAACCATGGCCGAGAGGATCGCCTCGAGCTCGTTGCGTTGTCGTCGGATTCGGGCGAGTTGCCACGACAACTGTGACGCCATGGTGTTCAATGTTCGCGCCACATCGGCCATCTCTCTCGGGCGCTCGAGGCGGAGCCGGTGCTCCAGGTCTCCCGCGGCGAAGTGGTCCGCCGCATCCTGAATTGCCGATAGCGGATCCGTCTGTCGCTGTGCGAGGACCACGAGGAAGACGAGGGAGAGTAGGACGATGAAGACGCCCGTAGCCGCTACCGAGCCGACAATGTCGCCGTGCCTGTCGGGGGAGACCTCGACGGGGTAGCGCAGCACGAGGACGGGGGGCCGTGGGTCACCGTTCTCAATTGGGGCTGCCAGCAGGACCGCGTCGTCGAGACTCGCCGCTCCTGGGCCTGCGGAGCCGTCGAAGGCCACGGGTCGGCGCGTCGTCTCTTCTCCGCTCCGGGCGGCCTCGCTTGCAAGCCGTGTGACAACGGGGCGTGGGACAAGGTCGGGATGACTGAGAATAGGGACGCCACGGGCGGAGAAGAGGGCAATTTGGATGCCCGTGGCCTCCTCGATCCGGGAGAAATCTTCTCGTGCCGCTCGCAAGGTTTCCGAGTTAAGGGGCGCGCGAAGGCCGACGGAATGGACGTCAATGAGAACGCGAGTGAGTCGAAGCTGCTCTATGGCGTGATCCCTGCGTTCGGAGTCGCTCCGGCGGACCATTCCCGTTCCGAGTGCCACGAGGGCAATGAGAACCAAGAGTACATACACGGGTAGCACGCGGGTAAGAAGCGTCTTGCGCATGGTCCCTTCGCAGCCGTGGCGGCCTATTCCGCTTGGAGACGGTATCCGACCCCACGCACCGTTTGGATGTGGTGGCCTTTCTGTCCAAGCTTCTTCCGGAGTCCGAGGATCTGGACATCCACGCTGCGCTCGGTAACCGGATAATCCTTGCCCTTCACGCTGTCGATGATCTTGTTTCTCGAGAAAACCCACCCTGGATTTCGTGCAAGAAACTGCAGAATGGCGAACTCAGTCGCCGAGAGGCTCACTTCTTCTCCGTCCATGAGTACTGCGTGGCGAGACACATCAATCACGATCCCGTGGATGGAAATCCTGTTCTCCTCTTCCTCGTCCGAATCGGTTTCGTGGGCGCGCCGCAGAACCGCCCGGAGTCGCGCAATGAGAACCTTGGGACTAAAGGGCTTCGTCACGTAGTCATCCGCGCCGAGCTCCAATCCCGACACAATGTCTGCGTCCTCGGACTTCGCGGTGAGCATGACCACGGGTATGCCACTCGTTCGCGGGTCCTGCTTCAGCCGCTTGCAGACGTCCCGCCCGTCCAGGCCGGGAAGCATGAGGTCGAGAACAACAACATCCGGCAGACGCCTCTGGAGCGCCTCCATGGCCTCTTCCCCGGTTCCAACACAGACGACCGAGTAGCCTTCCTTTTGCAGGTTGTATTGGATCAGCTCTCGGATGTCTTGTTCGTCATCAACCACCAGGACCCGCTCTTTGTCCTTTCCTTCGTGGCTCTGCCTGTGCAAGGAACTAGTTGTTGAGCTCGACATGTTCGCCTCGCTTCGAAAACACCACCAGCTCGCACATGTTCGTCACGTGATCACCGAGTCGCTCGAGAAAGCGATTCAGGAACATGAGATCCATGCCCTTGTCGATCTTCTCCGGGTTTTTTCGCATGATTTCCACGATCTTCTTGTACAAAGTGCGGTGCATGGTATCGAGCTCGTCGTCCCGCCTTGCTATCTCCACCGCTGTGTCGGCATCCTGCTCGACGAAGGCGGTAATCACGTCGTGCACCATTTGGACCCCGAGCTCACCCATGTCCTGGATGTTCGGGACGGTGGCAAGGAACGTTGCGTCCGAGATTACCGTGACCGCGCGGGCAAGGTGCCTGGCGTGATCCCCAATTCGTTCCAGATCGGTGGAGATCTTCATTGCGGCGATGATCTCCCGGAGGTCGTGTGCCACCGGTTGCTCCGTTGCGAGCATTCTCGTGCAGTGGTTGTCTATCTCGAGCTGCAGCTCGTCGATGCGCGCATCATTTTCAATGACGGTCTGAGCCAGTTGCGCGTCATCGAGGGAAAGCGCGGCGAGAGCCTTCTTTAGCGCCTCCTCGACAAGCGCGCTCAATTTCAGAATGCTGTCGTACATGTAGTTGAGTTGAGTCGTGAGATGCGTTCGCCCTTCCATTCATACCTCGCTGTTAGCCACGTTTATGTCTCTTCCTCGAGCGCCTGCAAGGCCGCGTCGGCACTCTGCCACTGGGGTACCGGATACCACCCGAGCGAGGTGACCTCCTCCGCGGCGTAGGTGGCGACGAATACGGTAAACGCTGCGGCGGCGCTTTGTCCAAGGTCCGCTCTTGGTACCGTCAATACCGTCTGCCAGGTGAGCGGATAGCTGCCCCGGCTAACCGTCTTGTCCGTTGCGCCTATCCCGTCGATGCCGAGTGTGCGTATGCCTCGAAAACGGCGCACGGTCGCGTATTCCGTGAGCGCAACTCCCCCCGGGATCTCCGCCAGTTTCCCGAGGCGCTCCCCCGGGTTCGGAATCACCCGGCCATGCAGGGCTTCCTCGTTGCCCAGTGTATCCTCCACGAGCTCGGGGAGGGTGTCTTCCGGCGTCGGCAGTAGCCGGACAATGCGCTCCGCCGGCCAGGCGCTATCAAAATCAGACCACGTCCCATTGTGCCGCAGGAGTCGCGGCACGTCGGCGCGCGGGATGCTTGCCCCCGCCGGAACAGCCGCACCTAGAGCAAATACCGCGCTTCGCTGCGCAAGCGGAACAAGCGCAGCACTTCCCTTCGATTGCAGCACCTCCCCGTGATTTAGGGTCACCAGACGAAGCTCCGCGCGGTCGGCCCGCCTTCCGGCCTTCTCCGTGTCGATAACTTCGGCGAGCCCGCGGTAGCCCTCTTTCTCGAAGCGCTCGAGCAATGCCACTGCCAGCGGCCGAGTCGCCGCGTCGGTGACAATTGTCAGGTCCCCGGACACCCGCGAGGGCTCCACACCGGGAAGCTGTCGTCCGGCTTCGCTTGCCGTCCGCCAGTCTGCCGCCCCCTGCGCGGATTGCTCCGCTTGGCCGGCGCCTCGAGCCGGCAAAGTGAGCACAAGGGTGCAGAAGACAAGACACATGGCACGTTTCACGCCATCCTCCGCGCTTACCCGCCCCCACAGTAACGTGTTACCTCGGCGGTCACGGTAAGCTAACAGTCAGAATCTTATGAGAATTGTGTTAAATTGTCTCGGCTTGTCCAGTTCTAGGACCGACCTTGGGCTTCAACCTCGTTCTGGAACCAGGTAAAAATGGCCTCCACCCGGTTTTCGAAGCTCCGGCGCAAGCGGCCTTCCATGCCGAGAGTCGTGAGCACGTCTACGGCCGCGTGTCCATAGAAGACCAAGCCTTCGTCCGTGGCAACAACGCTTACATACACGTGCATGTTTTCGCGAGAGACCACGGGGACGATTCCCAGATATCGGACCGGGCTCTGGTTGACCAAGCGTAGATAGTAGGCTCCGTCTCGATAGCGGTAGGTCACGGTGTAGGTGTTCTTCCCGAAGCTGGAATCGTGCTGGAAGGCGTAGATCTGTTCGTAGGCCGGGATTCGGGAAACCTTCGGGTCCGGGATCTCCCGTTGGTCCTCCAGGTTGTTGATAACCCTCGATTCGTGGAAGAGCTCCCGCCACTTCTCCCGGGTTTGGGAGTAGTACTGTAGTCCTTCCATGGTGCTTATGGAACGCAAGACGTTGTAGATGAATAGGTCGGGGTCTTCCGCGTTTCGGATTTCTTGCTGCAGTGGAATCAGATAGACGGATTCAAGCGAGAAGGCGGGTTCGAGGGATGCAAGACTTTTCTCAACCTGGTCAACCGTCCACATCCGCGGTCCGTAGTGCACATCATATCCCGGCGAGGTGAATGCCGACACCTTTCCCTCGGACCGCAACGCGGAAAGCTCCTCCTCTTCGAGGTGTGGGAAGAGCGAGTCCAGGTCGTATATGGGAAGGGACCGCAGAGTTCTCACCACTCGGAGTTGGGAGTCGTCCGGCGACTGGGAAAAACAAAGGCCTCCGCCGAGTAGCAAGACGGCAAGACCGAGAAACATTGCTTTGTGCTCATTCTTCATGGTAGCCTCCAATATATAGCGATACCGGCAACGACACAAAGGCATGAAAAACGAGCTGATTCTTTGTACCGGTGGCGGGACCGGAGGACACGTCTTTCCCGGCGTGGCAGTCGTGGAGAGGCTTTCCGAGCAGTGGGAGGGGAAGATCGGATGGATCGGCTCATCCCGGGGCGTCGAGCGTGAGATCATTGCCTCCTACGGAATTCCCTTCTGGGGCATTCCGGCCGGAAAACTGCGCCGCTACCTTTCTTTTTTGAACATTATCGATGTGTTCCGCGTTCTCGGCGGTGTCATCGCCTCCCTTGTGCTCCTCCTGCGACTTCGGCCGCGGGTGCTCTTTTCCAAGGGCGGTTTTGTAAGCGTGCCACCGGTCTTTGCGGCGCGAATTCTCGGCATACCCGTATACAGTCACGAATCCGACGTCGATCCGGGCTTGGCCACCCGCATCAATCTGCGCTCCTCCGAGCGTCTCTTCATCCCCTACGAGGAGAGCCGCGCATACTACGGCGCCGCGGTGCAGCCCAAGCTGGTGGTAATTGGAAACCCCGTGCGGCGGCAAATTCTCGACGGCGACGCGGAACGCGGACGACGCTATCTCGGCGTGGATGGAAGCAGACCCATTGTACTCTTTGCCGGTGGGAGCCAGGGGGCGCAGCAGATCAACGAAGCCGTCGCGCACACACTCCCACGGCTACTCGCATCGGCGGACGTGGTGCACCAGCGCGGGCGACATCCAGCCCTGCGGGAAAGCGATGCTCACTACGTTTCTTTTGAGTTTGTCGTGGACGAGTTTGCCGACGTGCTCGCGGCGGCGGACCTGGTGGTCGCCCGCGCCGGGGCGGGAACGATCTGGGAGCTCGCCGCGACGGGCAGCCCCGCCGTGCTCATACCGCTCATGTACGGCAGCTCTCGCGGTGATCAGGTGCGAAACGCGGAGCTCTACAGCGCCGGGGGAGCGGCGGTCTCTCTCGTTGGGGATCAGGCGAGCCCGGATGCCATTGCCCGGGAGGTCGAGAAGATCCTCGGGGACGCCACGCGTCGCGCGGACATGTCCCAGGCTGCGCGCGCATTTGCCGCCCGGGACGCGGCAGGCGTCATTGCCACGACTCTGCGCGAAGCCGCTTCGCGCCGATAATCAAGCGATATGCAGTTCACTGCCATCGACATCGTCTTTGCCCTCCTCGTCGTCTTTACCACGATCAGAGCGGGGGTTCGCGGTTTCGTTCGGGAGCTCATGTCAATGGCGGCGGTCGGGGCGGGAGTGCTCGCCGCAGTCCTGTTCTCGGCAATGATTGCCGAGTTGATCGTCGGGTTTTTCGGCTCATCCGCGTGGAGTCAGATCGTCGCCTTCCTGGGGATCTTCGTCTTGGCCTACGCGATAGTGAAGCTATTCGAGAAGGGACTGCAGGGCTTGGTCGAGCGCATTCACCTTGAGAGCCTCGATCACGCACTCGGGCTCTTTCTCGGCGTAGCCGAGGGCCTCCTTCTCACCTTTGTGGCCATTCTGGTGATACAAGTGCAACCCTTCATCCATCCCGAGCAACTCCTTTCGGGCAGCGCCTTTGCGCGACTTCTGTTACCATTTCTACCGTACGCATCCGAATTTATTACACGAAGGACCCAGAGTGTTTGAGAACATCCTTGGTCACGATCAACTGGTCGACCAGCTTTCTCACAGCATCGCCACCGGCTCCCTCCCGGCCACCATCCTCTTCGGGGGGCCGAAGTTTAGCGGGAAACTCACCACCGCGCTGGAGTTGGCGCGAGCTATCACCTGCGAGAAAGACGGCTCTTGGAGTTGCCGCTGCGGCTCCTGCCTCCGGCAGCGCGCTCTCGTCCACCCGGAAACACTCCTGGTGGGCAATCGCGATTTCTTGCCCGAGATCCGGCTCAGCCGGGACGCCCTCCTTCGACAACCGCAGCCCGCCACGCTCTACCTGTTCCTGCGCAGCGTTCGGAAACTCGTTCGCCGCTTCGATTCCACCCTGTGGGAGGGGGATGAACAGCGCATCGCGAAGGTCACAGCGGTGCTGAACGACGTAGAGGAGGAGCTTCGCGGCATCGATTCCCAGGGAGAGATCCCTCCGATTGCCCGTCTCGAGGAGGTGAGCACGCAGGTGGTGTCCCAGGTTGAGGACGCACTCCGGCACGCTCCAAGCGACTTGGCGCCGATCGCCGTTGTGCGGAACATTGCCTTCTGGGCGCGGATCGCGCCGTCCGGCCGGGCGCGCATCGTCATCATTGAGGATGCCGAGGGACTGAACGCGGCGTCCCGGAACGCCATGCTCAAGATTCTCGAAGAGCCTCCGCCCTCGGTGCATTTCGTGCTGACATCGGAGCGCAGCCAGGCGGTGATCGACACCATTCGCTCTCGAGCACGGCTCTACACCTTCTCGGGGCGCGAGATGGATACCGAGCGCGCCGTCGTGAAGCGGATATTCCGGGACTCCGACGTTGATTCGACCAGCTTGCGCGAGTACTTTTTGACCCAGGCGGGTGGGTATGATCGACACACAGTGGCTGAATTGGCCGGTCAGGCGGCTGCTCTCTTTTCCGAGAGCCCTGGCTGGGATCGCTACGCCAAGTTGGAGCCTCTCGCGGAGACGATCGAAAAAACACTCGACCGCAACGGCTATCCCGGATTCTTCGAAGAGCTCATGTCGCAAATGGCGGCAGGAGCGCCCGAGCAGATCGGGGATGTCATGTACCGAAGGCGCCTCTCCGAGTTGATTTCGGAGGCCGCCCACCGAAGCGACGTATTGAACATGTCAATGTTGAACGTCCTCGAGGACTTGCTCTACAAGTTGGAACACAATGCGGAAGTTTATTGACCGGGCCCTGCAGAAACTCGCAAAGCTCGACTCTGAGCAGATTCGAAACCTCATCTACGACCTGGCGAATGAGAACGACCGGCTGGAAAGCGTGCTCGACTCTCTGAGCGACGGCGTGCTCGTTTCGGATGAACAGCACAACCTCATCTTTGTGAACAAGCCGGCCGAGCGCCTCGTGCCGCTGGCGTCCTCGGAAATCTACGAGCGGCGAATCTGGGACGCCATAGCGGACCAGGAGATCGCGGCCTTCTTGCAAGAATCGCTGTCGAATCAAGAATCCGTGTTCGACGAAGAGTTTACCCTGGATCACGGCGGGAAGAATCGTACCTTGGCGGTGTGCGTGCTCCCCGTCGTGAAAGAGGGACACATTCAGGGAAATCTCTTTCATCTGAAGGACATCACCGAACGCAAGAGCAAGGAGGCGCGGCTTCGGAGGGCCGAGAGCTTGGCCTCCCTTACCACCCTCGCGGCGGGCGTTGCCCACGAGATCAAGAATCCCCTGGGGTCGATCGGAATTCACATCCAGCTCGTCCAGAAGTCTTTGCAAGAGGATGATATCGACCGCGATCGCGTGCACGGCTACATCGATGTTGTGAATGAAGAGGTGAGCCGGCTCAACAAGATCGTGGTGGACTTTCTCTTTGCCATGCGCCCCATGAATGTGGAGCTCAGCGATGGGGATCTCAACGAGGTGGTGCGAGGTGTTCTCGACTTTGTCCAGTACGAGTTGGAGACCAGTGACATTGAGCTCATAGCCGACTTGGCGGAGACGCTTCCCAAGATCGAGCTCGATGAGAAGTATCTCAAGCAAGCGCTCATGAACATTATCAAGAACGCCATTGCGGCCATGCCCGACGGGGGAACGCTCCGGGTCTCTAGCGAGCGCCGAGGGGATGACGTGCAACTCGACATTGCCGACACCGGAGTAGGGATGAGTGACGATGTCGCGGAGAAGATCTTCGAGCCCTACTATACCACGAAGGACTACGGGTCAGGCATTGGCCTCACCTTGGTGTATAAGGTAATAAAGGAACACCTCGGTGAGATCTCCGTGCAGACCCAGGAGGGCCATGGCACAACCTTCACGCTCTCCTTTCCCGTCCCCCAGCGGGAACGTCATCTACTTAGTTACCGCGGAGAAGAGGAATGAAGTTCAACGTTTTGATTGTGGATGACGAGCGAAACATCCGAGAGGGCTTGAGCAAGGCTCTCGAGATGGACGGTCACGAGACCTTTCTCGCCCGTGACGGCCAGGAAGCCCTCGACATTATCCATCAGGAGGAGATAGATCTCGTCATTGCCGACCTGCGCATGCCTCGCATTTCCGGAGAGGAGCTGCTGCGGCGCGTCGTAGAATCCTGGCCGACGATCCCCGTCATTATTCTCACTGGGCACGGGACCATTGAGACCGCCGTGCAAGCGATGCGCGACGGCGCCTTTGACTTTGTGACCAAGCCGGTCAATCTCGACCGGCTGAGCTTGCTCGTGAAGCGTGCGCTTTCCAACCGGGAGCTTGTCCTGCAGCACCGGGCCATGCAGGAAGAGCTGCAGCAGCAGCGGCAATTCTCGAACATCATCGGGAAGAGCAGTGAGATGAACAAGCTCCTCGACGTGGTCAAACAAGTTGCACCCACGAAGGCGGGAGTCTTGGTCACCGGCGAAAGCGGTGTCGGCAAGGAGCTCATTGCAGATGCGATCCACAATCTTTCCAATCGGAAGGACAAACCCTTCATCAAGGTGCACTGCGCGGCCCTCACCGAGTCTCTCCTGGAAAGTGAGCTCTTCGGCCACGAGAAGGGGTCCTTCACCGGTGCGGTTGCACGCAAACGCGGTCGCTTCGAGCTTGCCCACATGGGAACAATCTTCTTAGACGAGATCGGTGAGATCAGTCAGAGCGTCCAGATCAAGATTCTCCGCGTGCTGCAAGAGAAGGCCTTCGAACGGGTCGGCGGAGAGGAGACGATAGAGGTCGATGTGCGCATCATCTCCGCGACCAATAAGGATCTCAAGGCGGAGATCGAAAAGGGGAACTTCCGGGAAGACTTGTACTACCGTCTCAACGTGGTGAATATTCACATTCCACCCCTTCGCGAGCGGAAAGAGGACATCCCGCTTCTCGCGGCGGCCTTCGTCCGCGAGTTCGCCCAGGAAAACAACAAGGCCGTGGAGGGCATTGATCCGAAGGCCCGTGCGGCCCTCTACAACTACTCCTGGCCCGGAAACATCCGGGAAGTCCGTAACGTAATTGAAAGCGCCGTGGTCATGTGTAAGGGGAACATCATTACGACGGACGATCTGCCCCCCTCGGTAACCAGCGAACCGGAGAACAACTACATCCGGATACCCATGGGATCAACGCTCGCCGAAGCGGAACAGGAGATTATCCGCAGCACCTTGAACCAGCAGAACGGAAACAAGAGCCGTACCGCCGAGGTCCTCGGGATCGGGCGCAAGACGCTGCACCGCAAGATTGGCGAGTACCACTTGGACGAGACCGAGCCTGTGTCGGCGCGGGCCGAGGAGTAGGCGCCGGCGGTGTCACGAGGCCGCGCCGTAGTACTGCTTCAAGCGATGGTATGAGTAGTTGATCTGCTTCGTAATCTCGGTGGCTGTGGCGAACTTCTTGGGGTTGCTTGCAAAACGGTCCGGATGGTACTGGACGAGCTGATGCTTGTACGCTTGCTGAACATCCCTCCAGGGCGCGCCGATTGGAACCTCGAGGTTGCGAAAGTCCCGCTCGAGCTCGTTGGGGACCCTGCTGCGTTTAGCGCCGCCGGAACCGGAGGGCCCATGGTGACCCCCGGGTTCGCCGTCGTAGTTCGCGCCACGCATGAAGCCTTCGAGCTCATCCCACGCCGCGGAGTAGTCGGGATCGAAGCGGTCTGAGCCGGACTCGGTGGGAGCGTCGATGAATGTATCGATGATTCGGTTTAGCTTGTCGAAGATGTCCACAACGGCCCAATCATACCCATCAGTCGGGCCGGCGCCAAGCCGGAGCTTCAGGGTCCTCGGTTCAGCTGGTGAAGAAGGCGTGGTGGAGGCGCTGGACCGTGGACACACCGTCTCCTTCGGAAACGACGAGGGAGAGATTGGTGTCGGATGAGCCTAAAGAGATGAGTCGCACCGGTATCCCCTCCATGGTCTGAAAGACACGGGCCAGTACGGAGCTGTCCTTCCAGAGATCCTTGCCGACCAGAGAGACAATGGCCTTTTGATCCTCGACGTGCGCCTGTCCGTGCTCCTCGAGGGCCGTAACTACCTCTGCTATGCGATCCGTGGTATCCACGGTCATGCTGACGGAGACCTCGGAGGTCGCGACCAGGTCGACGGAAACGTGATGTCTCGCAAAGACGTCAAAGATCCGACTGAGGAAGCCGTAGGCATTGAGCATACGGTATGAATTGATTGTGATAACCGTGATTCCGCGCTTCACCGTAATGGCGCGCACGCCGCGCTCGGCGAACTCGCCGGTGATCCGCGTTCCCGGAAGCTCCGGGCGCTCGGTATTACGGACGTATACCGGGATCCCTCGTTCGATTGCGGGCTGGATGGTGTAGGGGTGGACCACTCGAGCTCCGAAAAAGGCGAGCTCCGCCGCCTCAACGTAGCTGATTTCCTCGAGCGTGCGCGCGCCTTCCACCACTCGCGGGTCCGCGCTCATGATCCCATCCACGTCGGTCCAGATCTGAACCTCCTCAGCTTCCAGGGAGGCCCCGACAATGGTGGCCGTGTAGTCTGATCCTCCCCTGCCGAGGGTGGTTGTGACGCCCGCCGAGTCGGCCGCAATGAAGCCCTGGAGAACGTGCAGAACCCTCGTGCCTTCGGCGCCCAGGATTGCCTCCCGGAACGCCGTGGTCGTTTCTTCCATGTCGGGCGTCGCGGACCCGAAGTTGCTGTCGGTCCGAAGAAGCGTGCGACTGTCATGAAGGCGGCATTCTATGCCGCGGGCGCGAGCCCCGGCGGCAATAAGCAGCGTCGATAGGCGCTCGCCGAAAGATAGAAGGGCGTCCTGCGTCCGCTGCGAGCATTCTCGAATGAGCGTGACGCCCTGCAGCAGGTTCCGCAGCTCTTGAATAAGCGCCGCGAGGGCGTCGTGAGTCTCGGAATCGCCGGGAGCAAGGATTGACAGCGCCGCCTCGTGGTTGCGTTGCACCCGGTCGACGGTGACAGTCACCTCTTCTCGCTTGCCCGAAAGCGCGAGCTCGGAGAGCTCAACCAAGGTGTCGGTGGTCTTTCCCATGGCGGAGGCGACCAGCACCGGGTCCCGGTCCAGTTGCCCCTCGGCTATTGAGATTGCCCGCCCGATCCAATGGGCGTCACGGACAGATGTTCCGCCGAACTTGAGAATGATCACTTTGTAAGGTACCCCAGGGCGTGAGCCGCCTCGGCGTTCAACACCGCGGCGCCTGCGGCGCCGCGAACGGTGTTGTGACCCATGGCGACGAACTTGATACCCAAGACCGGACACCGGCGAATCCGTCCAACCACCGTCGACATGCCCCCTTCGAGCCAGATGTCACGGGCAGGCTGCGGGCGATCCGGCTTCTCCGTGACAATGAGTGGATGGACCGGGGCGCTGTGGAGATCGTATTCCTGCGGCATGCCGCGGAAGCTGCGCATGGCCTCGGCGACAGCCTCCGGCGTGGGATTCCCGGCGAGCTTCACGGACACGGATTCCGTGTGCCCATCGAATACCGGAACGCGGTTGCACTGAGCGCTCACCGGGAAGGGTGCGGCCTCAACGGCGGATCCGCGGAGGGTGCCGAGAATGCGCTGAGTTTCCGTCTCCATTTTTTCTTCTTCTCCGCCGATCCGGGGGATGACGTTGCCGAGTATGTCCATGGACGGCACACCCGGGTACCCGGCGCCGGAGATCGCTTGCATTGTGCTTACCGCCACCGCCTCGATCCCGAAGCTGTCGCGAAGTGGCGCAAGGGCCATGGTGAGAAACATTGTCGAGCAGTTTGGATTCGTAACAATGGCGCCGGCGTGTTGCTGTTCCTTCACTAAAGCCAGGTGGTCGCTGTTTATCTCGGGAATTACGAGGGGAACATCGCGATCCATCCGGTGATTCTTCGAGTTGCTGACGACGAAGTGACCGGCTTGCGCATAGGCGCTCTCCGCCTCGCCGGCGACACTCGAATCGAGGCCGGAGAAGAGCACCTTCGCCTCCAGCGAATCGCTGAGCGATTTGACGGTGAGTCCGGCAATGTCGGTTGGGATTGGTCGGTCCTGCTTCCAACCGCAGACCTCCTCGTAGCGCTTGCCCGCGGAGCGTTCGGATGCAACGAGCTCTCGAATGCGAAAGAGTGGATGATCCTGTAAGAGAAGGACAAACTTCTGTCCCACGGTGCCCGTAGCACCGAGAATAGCGACATCGATCTGCCGTGCCATTGAACACTCCCTGCCCTTGGAATTGCCTGGAAAGGTAAAGAGTGCCCATGGGGGTGTCAAGACGGCGCGCCGGCTTCTCCCGCCGCCGGCTTCTCTCGCCGCCCCGGCAATTGCAGCTGTGGCGGAGCTTCGGTAGTATCCAAAGACGCATGCGCGCCGACTCACGCCTTTCTGAAGACGCAATTCACGACCTCCGCAACGCCATTGCGGAGGCCGGCGGTAACGAGGTCACCGCCGTATGCCGCACGGATGAAGAGGGCGGCGTGGTTGAGCTTCGAGTCGTCGCCCGGGGAGATCCCTCTTCGACTCCCGCACCTCTTCCGCATCTGGTGCAAGGCGATGTCATTATCCACAATCATCCCGGGGGAGTCCTCCGGCCCTCCAGTGCGGACGTGCAGGTCGCCGCGGAGATCGGTAATCAGGGTATAGGCTCGTACATCGTCAATAACGACGTTACCGAGGTTTACGTCTTGGTCGAGCCGCTTGTCGTGCCGCCGGTGACGCCTCTTAACGGGGAGGAGCTCGCCGCGTTGATCGACGACGGCGGTAGGCTCAGCGACGTTCTCCCCCACTTCGAGCCACGGCAGTCGCAAATGGACATGTTGCGTGCCGTCGTCGCCTCTCTCAACGAAGGGGGCATCCTGGCGGCCGAGGCGGGCACCGGCGTCGGCAAGTCCATGGCCTACCTTCTTCCCGCGCTGTCGTGGGCGCACCGAAACAACGAACGAATCGTTATTTCGACGGCAACCATCAATCTCCAGCAGCAACTCATCGAAAAGGACATACCTCTGGCCACGGAGCTTCTCGGCGTCGACGTCGAGGCCGTACTGGTAAAGGGGCGCGGCAACTACCTCTGCCCGCGACGACTGCAGGAGGAGCAAAGCGAGGCCGAGCTCTTTCAGGAGCCCTCGCCCGAGCTGGAGGCCATCAGAAACTGGGCACATGAGACCGTCACGGGAAGCAAGAGCGACCTTCCCTTCCTGCCGACGGAATCCGTGTGGCAGCGGGTGAACTCGGACGCCGACTCGTGCTCGGCCTACCGCTGCCGCAGTCGAGGCGACTGTTTCCTTGTCAAGGCGCGTCGACGCGCCGCCGCCGCGCGGGTGCTTATCGTCAACCACCACCTCCTCTTTTCCGATCTCTCGCTGCGCCTGCGCGGGCTCGGCTTCGATACGACCGCCATTTTGCCTCCATTTACCCGGGTGATCTTTGATGAGGCCCATAGCATTGAGGCAAGCGCAACATCGTTCTTCTCTCGAAGCTTCTCCCTCTGGTCTCTCATGAAGCATCTCGGTCGCCTGTCACGAGCCCGACAGGCGCGACGTCTCGGGCTTATCCACAATTTGGCCGGGAGCTCCGACGCGCCGGAACGGTGGAACGAGTTGGTGAATCGCATCGAGGAGGTGCGTGCTCAGGCGCACCAGGCAAATACGGCGGTTGCCGATCTCCTCGGCGACCGAGTGCCCATCCGCCTCGGTCCGGAGCTTGCCGAGGATGCAACGGCCCGTCTCCTGCGCGAGCTGAAGGAGCTGCAGAGCAGAATTCTCTCACTGGTTGAAGAGACCCGCGACCGCATCCAGGAGCTTTCGGATGTCGAGCAGGAGAGCGACGACGCGTATGACGCGGGAATGGTATTGCGGCGGCTCCAAGACATCGCCGGCCTCTGTTCCAGCTTTCAGGACTTCGATACGAAGCCAGATGAGGTGCACTGGGTCGAGCGACTGAAGGAGCGGAAAGAGGGCCCCGTCATGCGCTTCCTGGCAACACCGGTCGATATCGGAACGGTAATGCAGGAGGCGGTGTATGAGCCCTACGAGACTGTTGCCTTTACGAGTGCCACCCTGACCGTGGCGCAGAGCTTCGACTACTGGACGGGACGCGTTGGGATGGACCGTGAAGACTCCGTGGAGGAGATCTTTCCGTCTCCCTTCGACTACGCGAAGAACGTGCTTCTCGGTCTCCCGGAGGATCCGCCGGAACCGAATCAGCCTGAGTACAACTCCTGGCTGGCGGACTTCCTCATAAAGACCCTCGACGTGACGGAGGGCAAGGGACTGGTGCTCTTTACCTCATACGAGATGCTGCGGCGAGTCTACGACTTGGTGAAACCCTGGGCCGACACGAAGGGAATTACCCTCTTTCGCCAGGGCGACGATGAGCGCGGGAGACTGCTGGACGGCTTCCGCACCGACACGGCCAGTTGTCTCTTTGCGACCGACAGTTTCTGGCAGGGAATTGACTCCCCCGGTGAGACCCTTCAGGTCGTCGTGCTGTGTCGCTTGCCCTTTCGCGTTCCCACTGATCCCGTACTGTTGGCACGAATGGATGCCGTCCGCGCCGCCGGCGGAAATCCGTTCCGGGATCTATCCCTTCCGGAAGCGGTCATGAAGCTAAAACAAGGATTCGGGCGTCTCATGCGCCGCACCTCGGATCGTGGCGTCGTCCTCATACCCGACTCACGGATATTGCGGAAATCCTACGGTCGAACCTTTCTCTCGTCCCTGCCGGCGGCGCGGCAGGTTGTAGCGCCGGCCGAGCGGCTCGTCGAAGAGATCGAGAGCTTTCTCTATCCGGTGGAGTAGGCGCGATAGGCGGGCCGCAATCGAGCTGTCCGGATTCCTGGACAAAAAAAGCGGGATCCGAATGGATCCCGCGGTTCAAGTACCGTGCAGACTGCTAGTCTTCGACGACAGCAATGATGTCGTCCATCCGAATCACGAGGTGGTCGACGTCGTCGACCGTGACCATGGTGCCGGCGTACTTGTCGTACATGACCTTCTGGCCAACCTTTACGGTAATGGTTTCGTCGTCATCTCCGACGGCGACAACCTTTCCGGTCTGGGTCTTTTCCTGGGCCGTTTCCGGGATGTACAGTCCGCCCTTGGTCTTCTCCTCTTCCTTCTCAGTCTTCAGGAGCACACGATCTCCAAGTGGCTTGATCTTCATCTTTTCCTCCTGTGGATCTATCGTTCGTTGTAACCAGGAAATTCTGCGCAGAATATAGTATGCTGCATCGAGCCGGTCAAGGAGCGTTGGAAGACTTGTGCTAGCCGCTTTGGGCTATCGGATGGGGCGAATTCCTTGACCGGGAGGCGCTGGGGAGGGTAATTTCTCCATAAACGGTGAACACGCTCCCCATGCGGAAATCGACCGCTTGGGGCATTTCTCCACACAAATGCGCCAAGTGGGGGTGCATGGTCTATATTGCCACACTATATAGCTCTATTTGTATGTTTGTGGCATTATGACCCAGGCGGGGCGCAGTCTGATTTGTCCGCTCCCGATGGGTTACTTCCAAACTGTTTCAGCAAAAGAAATTAGCTTCCCGGTCAACCGTCGATAGATTGGCACACCTATTGCTACCTTTCGGGGTGTATATAGGAGGACGTAATGGCGACGACAACAAAGACTGCCCCACAACAGAGATCTACGAGCATGACCAGGGATGATGAAAACGTCCTGTCCATGTATCTCAAAGAAATAAATCGAATTCCCCTGCTCACCAGGGAGGAAGAAGACTACTACGCCCGGCTGGCCGCCAAAGACGACAAGCATGCAAAGGATAAGCTGGTCCAAGCGAACCTGCGCTTCGTCGTAAATGTAGCCAAGAAATATCAGAACCAGGGGCTGCCTCTCTCCGACCTTATCAGTGAGGGGAACATTGGGCTCATGAACGCAATCGAGCGCTTCGATGTGGAGAAGGGCTACCACTTCATCTCCTACGCGGTGTGGTGGATTCGACAGGCCATTCTCAAGGCCATCTGCGAAAAGTCCCGCATGATCCGCTTGCCCTTGAATCGGGCGAACGAGCTGGTGCAAATCGAGAAGGTGCGCAAGGAGATCCAGGGTCAGCAGAACGAGGACGCGGAGATGCAGCGCATCGCAAAGACCCTCAACATGGATCAGGATCACGTAGCGGATCTCATCAACATCTCCCGTGATCTGATTTCCCTCGAGACGCCGGTCTATGCGGAGAAGGATTCCTCACTTCTCGGGGATTTCGTAGAGGATCAAGGTCACCGCCTGCCGGAGGACCTTTTCATTGAGCAGTCCTTGAAGGATGATATCAACGACGTGCTCCACACGCTGACCGACAAAGAGGCGGAGATCATCCAGTACCGCTTCGGCCTGAATGGACGCAGTCCGCTCTCCCTCAAGGAGATTGGCGACAAGTACCATCTGACGAAGGAACGGATTCGACAGATCGAGAAAAAGGCCCTCAAGCGCCTCCAGCACCCAAAGCGAAGCCAGTTTCTCGAAAGCTACATCGCGTAACATTATTCCCTGATGCATCGGATAGCAATCGGCCCGCGTGTCCTTCAGTTGACATGCGGGCCGTTTTCTCATAGCCTCAGCTTGAATAATCTGACAGATCATTATATTTCCGGGGGTTAACACGTCTATGGCACAGAAACACGTCTACTTTTTCGGTGGTGGAAAAGCCGACGGTTCTCGTGAAATGAAGGACCTTCTTGGCGGCAAGGGCGCCAATTTAGCCGAGATGACGAATGTCGGCGTTCCGGTCCCGCCTGGTTTCACGATTTCTACCGAGGTTTGCGGATACTACTACGAGCACGGAAACAGCTATCCGGATGGGCTCGAGGAAGAGGTTGAGAAGAATCGCGCCCGTCTCGAGGAGATGATGGGAAAGAAGCTCGGAGACCGGGACGATCCGCTTCTGGTATCGGTTCGCTCCGGCGCGGCCGTCTCCATGCCGGGCATGATGGACACCGTCCTCAACCTGGGGCTCAATGACGAAGCCGTTTTGGGCTTGGCAAAGATCTCGAAGAATGAGCGCTTCGCCTGGGACTCGTACCGCCGGTTCATCAACATGTTCGGTGACGTGGTCATGGGCGTTGATCACGAGCATTTCGAAGAAGCCCTCGACAAGATCAAGCGGAAAAAGGGCGTTGAGCTCGACACCGGGCTGGATGCGGATGATCTGAAAGAAGTGGTGAATCAGTACAAGCAGGTCTACAAGAGCCACACAAACGAGGACTTTCCGCAGGAGCCGACTGAGCAGATGTGGAAGTCCATCAACGCGGTCTTCGGCTCTTGGAACAACCCGCGGGCAATTCACTACCGCAAGCTCAATGACATCACCGGGCTCAAGGGTACCGCCGTAACCGTGCAGTCCATGGTTTTCGGCAATTTCGGAGAGGACTCGGGCACGGGCGTGTGTTTCTCTCGAGATCCCGCGACCGGTGAGAAGGTGTTCTACGGCGAGTACCTCATGAACGCTCAGGGTGAGGACGTCGTCGCCGGTATCCGCACGCCAATGGCAATCAGCACCCTCGCCGAACAGGATCCGAAGATCTACCAGCAGCTTGTCGACGTGAAAGACAAGCTCGAGGCGCATTACCAAGATATGCAGGATATGGAGTTCACCATCCAACAGGGTGATCTCTTCCTGCTGCAGACCCGAAACGGAAAGCGCACCGGCGCCGCGGCCATCCGGATTGCCGTCGAGATGTTCAACGAGGGCCTCATCGACAAGGAGCTCGCCATGGAGCGCGTGACTCCCGCCCACCTCGACCAGGTCTTCCACCCCATGATTGATCCCAAGGCGCAGGATAAGGTGAAGGCGATCGCGAAGGGCTTGAACGCCTCGCCCGGTGCTGCAACCGGCCACGTCGTTTTCACGGCCGACGAAGCGGAAGAGTGGGTCAAGGACGGAAAGAAGGTCGTTCTGGTCCGCAAAGAGACCAGCCCTGAGGACATTGGCGGCATGCACGCTGCCGAGGGCATCCTCACTTCCACCGGCGGCATGACGAGCCATGCGGCGGTCGTCGCCCGCGGTATGGGCAAGCCCGCCGTTGTCGGAGCGAAGGACCTTACGATTGCCAACAAGTTGGCGAAATCGAAGAGCGGTTCCGAGTTCAAGGAAGGTGATTTCATCACGGTTGATGGAACGAGCGGAGAGATCTACGAGGGTCAGCTGGACCTGATTCAGCCGGAGATCTCCGGCGAGCTCTCCACCTTCCTCAGTTGGACGGATGAGATTCGCAACAAGGCGAAGCGGCCGAACATGGATCAGGTCGGCTTCGGCGTTCGGACCAATGCCGATACCCCTGATGACGCCAAGCGAGCGCGTGAGTTCGGCGCTGAGGGCATTGGCCTGTGCCGTACCGAGCACATGTTCTTCGAAGAAGGCCGCATCAAGATCTTCCGCCAGATGATCGTCGCCGAGACGAAGGAAGCGCGAGAGAAGGCGCTGCAGAAGTTGCTTCCCTATCAGAAGGAGGACTTCGTCGGTATCTTTAAGGCCATGGACGGATATCCGGTCACCGTGCGTCTTCTCGACCCGCCCCTCCACGAGTTCGTTCCGACCGAAGAGGACGACATCAAGGAGTTGGCCAAGGACACCGGTGTCGGCGTCGACGCCCTGAAGGCGAAGATCGATTCCCTCCATGAGTTCAACCCCATGCTCGGCCACCGCGGTGTGCGCCTCGGCATTACCTATCCCGAGGTCTACGACATGCAGGTCGAGGCGATCATGGAAGCGGCCGTCGAGGTGAAGAAGGGCGGCGGCGACGTGCAGCCTGAAATCATGATTCCCCTCGTCGGCTCCAAGAAGGAGCTCGAGGTCATGAAGCAGAACGCCGAGGGCGTCGTGCAAAAGGTGCTCGACAAGCACAACGTGAAGCTCGACTACCTCATTGGCACCATGATCGAGATCCCGCGGGCGGCACTGATTGCCGACCAGATAGCCGAGGACGCCGAGTTCTTCAGCTTCGGCACCAACGACCTCACGCAGATGACTTTTGGCTTCTCCCGCGACGACGTGGGCTCCTTCCTCCCGCAGTATGTCGATGACGGCATTCTCGAGGATGATCCCTTCGCGGTGCTCGACCAGGAGGGCGTCGGACAGCTCGTTAGAACGGGTACCGAGCTCGGCCGGAAGACGAACCCGAAGTTGAAGGTTGGCATCTGCGGTGAGCACGGCGGCGAGCCGCGCTCCGTCGAGTTCTGCTACAAGGTAGGGATGAACTACGTCTCCTGCTCACCCTACCGCGTCCCCATTGCGCGGCTGGCGGCAGCTCGGGCAGCGACGGAGAACAAGTAGGACGCATTGCTGGAGCGGGATCGCCACGAGGTGGCGATCTTCCAGCACATCTGAAAGCCGGACCATGCGGTCCGGCTTTTTTTTGCCCGGAGCCGCCGCATTTCGTAGGATTGGAGGAGGGGAGTGAACAATGCAGCAGATTCGCAACTTCGTACAGTTGACGAAACACATTGGCACGGCGGGGCAACCGACGCGGGATCAGTTCAGCCTTGTAGCGGAAGCGGGCTACACCCAGGTTGTGAACATTGGCATGCCGGACCACCCGGATGCCGTGGCCGACGAGGGTGATATCATTACACGCCTCGGAATGACCTACATCCACCAACCGGTTCCCTTCGATGCGCCGGAACCGGCACACGTGCGGGAATTCTGCCGTATCGTGTCCGCCCTGTGGGAGGACCGCCTCTTCATCCACTGCATCATGAATCACCGCGTGTCCGCCTTCATGTACCACTACCTCCGCAAGGTGGCGGGATACACCGAGGAGGACGCGCGGTCGCCCATGTTTGCAGTCTGGGAGCCCAACGAGGTGTGGCAGCGGGTCATGGCGTGGTCACGGGATGAGTTGGGTCTGTAGCGCAGTGATCGAAGGTGCGGTTAAAAAAACGCCCCACCCGAAGGTGGGGCATTGCTTGGTGCCGCCGATCAGAATCGAACTGATGACACGGGGATTTTCAGTCCCCTGCTCTACCGACTGAGCTACAGCGGCATGTCTTTGATTTCCAAGCGATGGTATGAAAAAGCCGTTAGACTGTCAAGCGAACGGAGGTGATACCGATGATTCATGACACATCTACGTGGAGGACGGACGGTGTTGACCGCCTTTGCGTCCGGCGCATAAGCTCGGAAATGGCGTATGGATCCGAATGAAAAGCGCTTGAGGGCGTACCAAAGGGGACAGAAGACGAGTTCCGGCGGAGAGCGATCCGGATCGAGTGATTCCACGCCGCGGCAGCCCGAGCTCGCCGGCTTCGAGAAGACCGTCTCCGAGGAGGGGCTGGACAAGGCGGCGCGACTCCTGGTGGCTCTCGGTGCCGATCAAGCCTCAGAGGTGCTGAAACACCTGCCGGAACAGCAAGTTGAAGCGCTCATGGCGCGTGTGGCGGCGACAAAGTCGGTGCGCCGGAGCGAGATCGATCGGCTTCTTCGTAGCCCGACACCGACCTCAGGTGCGAAGAACATCCCCGCCGGGCCGAAGGTGGCGGAGAAGATGTTGGAGGCTGCCTTTGGAAGCGAGCGCGCCGGCAGCTTCATGAAGCTCGTCAGGGCACGCCGGGGCGAGAAGCGCTTCGCCTTCCTCGGAGAGCTCGAGGCGCAGCAGATTGTGACCTTGCTGCGGGGCGAGTCGGAGGCTGTGATGAGCGTCGTGTTGGGCAACATGCCCTCGGAGAAGGCAGCAGCGGTACTATCGAAGCTCCCGGAAGATACAAAACAAGGAGTTGGCGTACGCATGGCGAGAATGTCCGAGGTCGGCACCGAGACTCTGGATCGCATTGAAGAGGGGCTTCGGTCCCGGATAGAGACCCAGGGTCGTGTCGTCTCCGAAGAGCTTGACGGCCGCGAAGCGCTCGCTCGGATTTTGCGCTTCATGAACGTCCGAGACGAGGACGCCATCCTTCACGAATTGGCTGACGCCGATCCCCAGCTCTCCGCGGACGTTCGCGATCGGCTCTTCACCATTGATACGCTGGAGTACATCGACGACAAGGACTTGTCGGGGGTGTTGCGGGAGTTTGACGACAAGAGCGTCGCGCTCATTCTGAAGGGAAAGGAAGAGAAGATTCGCAGCCGAATTCTCCACAACGTGAGCGAGCGGCGGCGACAGATCATCTCAGAGGAGTACGCCCGCCTCGGTCCGGTCCGCAAGCGCGATGCCGACGACGCTTCGACGGAGTTTCTCCGATACCTGCAACGACTGGAGGAGGATGGCTCCCTGCTTGTCCGGCGCCCCGACGAGGAGTACCTTTGAAAGTCCGCTGCGCCCCCTGCACCCGCTGCACCCAGGTGAGCCGGCAACGGACTTGAGCGGCGCCGCAGGTCCACGATATATTCCCGGTACGCGACAATCGCTTAAGGAGTTCTCGTGTTTTCAGTGAGATACGCCTATCTGTTCTGGATCCCTTCTCTGTTCGGCGTGGCCGGCCTCCAGCGGATCTACCTGGGAAAGATCGGAACCGGGATCCTCTATCTCATAACCGGTGGGCTTTTTGGGCTCGGCACGATCTACGACGCCTTCACGCTACCTGATCAGGTCCGTACCGAGAACCTGAAGCAGCGCCTCGAGGGACCGCAACGCGGCGGGATACACGATCTCTTCCTTGCCATGGAACGCGAGGAGCCGGACGCAGCATCCGTGGAGCACGTAATCCTTCGAACTGCCAAGAAAAACGCTGGGTCCACGACTCCCTCCGAGATCGCCCTGGAGGCGAACATCCCCGCCGAAGAAGCGCGGGAGAAGCTCGAGGACCTGGTGCGCAACGGATTTGCCGAGATGCGGATTCGCCGGCGAACAGGGTCCATGGTCTACGTGTTTCCCGAGTTCTTCGCCGAAGGATCCGAGGAAGAGTACGAAGACTTCTAGCACGGCACCCGGAACCACCCAAAAATGGGACAAGAGGACACATTGATATGACTGCGGACGAGCTACGAAAGAAATACATCGATTTCTTCACATCGAAGGGGCATGCCGAAATCTCCGGTAGCTCACTGATTCCTGAGAACGATCCGACCGTGCTCTTTACAACCGCCGGCATGCACCCCCTGGTTCCCTATCTGCTGGGCCAGCCGCACCCGGCCGGGACACGGCTGGTGGACTACCAGAAGTGTATCCGGACCATCGATATCGACGAGGTAGGGGATTCGAGCCACCTGACTTTCTTCGAGATGTTGGGTAATTGGTCCCTCGGAGATTACTTCAAGGAGGAGGCCCTCAAGCTGAGTTATGAGTTCTTGACCTCCCCGAAGTGGCTTGGTCTGCCCCTGGACAATCTTTCGATAACCGTTTTCGCGGGAGACGAGCAGGTTCCTCCCGACGAGGAATCTGCGGCGATCTGGCGGCAACTCGGAATCCCTGATGAACGAATCTTTTGGCTTCCTCGCAGTGACAACTGGTGGGGGCCCGCCGGCCAAACCGGGCCCTGCGGTCCCGACTCTGAGATGTTCATCGATACCGGCATTCCCGGGACGCCGAAGAGTCGCCCGGGGGTTTCGGATGGGAAGTACATGGAGATTTGGAACGATGTGTTCATGCAGTACAATCAGAAGGCGGACGGTACCTTCGACACCCTGGAGCGAAAGTGCGTCGACACGGGCATGGGCATTGAACGGACTATCGCGATTCTGCAGGGTAAGTCATCCGTGTACGAGACCGAGCTCTTCAC
>CAYPTH010000009.1:0-15946 GCA_964413635.1 uncultured Spirochaetaceae bacterium | reverse complement strand
CGGAAACGACGAGGCTGTCGACCGGTCCATCCGCATCATTAGTGATCACGTGAAGGCGGCAAGCTTCATCATTGGCGATGAGCGTGGCGTTTCCCCATCCAATGTGGGGCAGGGCTACATTCTGCGGCGCCTCATTCGTCGAGCCGTGCGTCACGGCCGAAAGCTCGGCCTGGAGGCGGGCTTTCTGCACACGCCGGCTCAAACCGTGCTGGACATGTATCGTGAAGCCTATCCAAGCTTGTACGAGAAGCGGGATCAGGTCCTCGAGGAGCTCCATCAAGAAGAGGAGAAGTTCCTCATTACCTTGCAGAAAGGGGAGCATGAGTTCGAGAAGATGCTTCCGAACCTCATGCGGAATCCGGATCGAGTCATCCCGGGGCGGGTAGCGTTTAAGCTCTACGACACCTTCGGCTTCCCGATCGAAATCACCGAGGAGCTCGCCTCCGAGCACGGTCTGACGGTGGACCGGGAGGGCTTCGATGAGGCCTTCAAGAAGCACCAGGAGGCCTCGAAGAGTGATGCTTCCGGTACCTTTAAAGGCGGACTCGCCGACCACACCGAGCAGACCACCAAGCTCCACACGGCGACGCATCTCCTCCATCAGGCGCTCCGTAAGGTTCTCGGGGACCACGTTGGACAGAAGGGGAGCAACATCACCCAGGAACGTCTCCGATTCGACTTCAGTCACCCGGAAAAGATGACGCCGGAGCAGCTAAAAGAGGTGGAGCGGATCGTAAACGAGCAGATCGACCGCGATCTACCGGTCTCATGGGAGACCATGACGCTGGAAGAGGCGAAGGAGCGTGGCGCAATTGCACTCTTTGGCGAGCGCTACGACGAGGTCGTGAAGGTATACAGCATTGGGGACTACTCCAAGGAAGTCTGCGGTGGTCCCCACGTCGAGCGTACGGGTGAGCTCGGCAGGTTTCGGATTAAGAAGGAGCAGTCCTCCTCTCAAGGCGTTCGTCGCATCAAGGCGACCGTCGAATCAGCCTAGGGTCAACGCCAGCCGAGTTGGCCGCAGCCGGCGCTTGTGCTCTTTCCGCGCGGGTAACGGTGTGTGACCTGAATGCCCGCGTCTATGAGGGCTTGCGCGTAGGCGTTAACCGCAGCTTCCTCCGGGGGTCGGAAGGGCAGGGCCTCCACGGGATTCCATCGAATCAGGTTAACGTCCCCCCGGAGCGGCGGCTCGCCGGCGTTGCGTCCGCGCATGAACGTCGCGACCTCCGAGGCGTCGTCGGCGGTGTCCGTCACTCCACCGAGAAGGACCACCTCCAAGGTCGTCGGCTGTCCCGTGCGCGACTGGTAGTCCACGAGCGCTTCCCGGAGGCGTGCCAGACGCGCGACCGCGCTCTCACCGCGGCTACTCGCACCCTGGACATGCGAAGCGCTCACCAGAGCCGCTCTGACCTCGGCGCGCGCCGTAATGAGGGATACGGCCAGGCGTGGTCGTCCCGCGGCGCGCGGGGAAAACGTGCGCATGGCCGCAAGCTTCCGGATTCCGCGTGTCACGCCTGAGGTGGATATTGTGACGCGGCCAAACGGGACAGCCGGTCCGACGGGATGTGTCAGGACGCGGATTGACGCGAGCACCGCTTCAAAGTTGTGAAGCGGCTCTCCCATTCCCATAAACACGACATTTGCAATCTCTCCGAAACGCCGCCGGAGGTGGATGAACTGCTCCACGATCTCCTGTGCGCTAAGGTTTCGCAGCAAGCTCATCCGGCCGGTCATGCAGAATGTGCATCCGACGGCGCATCCCACTTGGGAGGAGAGGCAGGCGGTACGGCGCACGGGCCCGCCGACGCGGCGGTCGCGGAGGAGGACGCACTCCACACGGAGACCGTCGGCGGTGCGAAGCAGGAGTTTGCTCGTCTCGTCGGTGCCGTGATCGAGGCGGATCACCTCGCTTCCGAGGGTCCCTATTTTGTCTGCGAGCGCACGGACACGCTTCGACACCTCCCCCGCCGGCCGTCCGTGGATGAGGCGGAAGCATTGCTCGAGGTGCGTCGGGGTATCGCAATGTGCGGCGGCCGGGTCATCTTCCGGCACCACGGTCAGCGGCGTTGCCGGGACGATAGGAGTTGCTCCCACCGTCAGCGCGGACCCTTTAGCTTGTTGTAGAGCTCAGCGGCGTGGTGATCTTGGAGTCCTTCCTCGAAGAACTGTCGCAAGACCACCATGGCGTTCCGCTCGTCCTGGACTTGCAGGTAGGTGTGGACAAGCTCAATGTAGAGGCGGTGGTTCTTCGGCTCGTTGGCGACGAGGCGCCTCAATGATTCGATGGCCTGGTCGGGACGACCCTCGCTGCGATTGAGCAGGGCGAGACCGAGAACCGCGTAGGTATCGTACTCAATGTTGAGTGCCTGCTCGTAGTACTCTCGGGCCTGCTCGAACTCGCCCATGGCGCGGTACGCGTCGGCGGCGCGGGTGAGTATTACCTTGTTTCGAGGATCCCGATCCAGAATCCGGTTCCAATAGGTCAGACTCTTGTCCGGGATTCCGAGGCCACGGTAACAGTCGGCGAGGCCGAACAGCGCGTAGAAGTTCTTCGGCTCTCGATTGAGCGCCTCCTCGAAGTAGGGGATTCCCTCCTCGAAGGTCTTGAGCTTCCGATGGCAGTTGCCAATTGACGTGAGGACGCGAATATCGGCGTTCCGGCCGCTGATCTGCAGCATGCGCTCCCAGTAGTAGAGGGCGTCTTCGTAACGCTTGAAGTCGTAGTTTAGGTGGCCGAGGCCAATGAGGGCGTAGGCGTTGTCGGTCTCCATCTCGAGAACTTGCTCGTAGAGCTCCCGGGAGCGCTGATAGTTCTTCACCTTGCGATATGCATCCGCTACTCGGGTAAGAACGGTGACGTTGCCATCGTCGAGGGTGAGATACTCCTCCCAGACCTCGATTGCCCGATGGAAGTGCCGCATGGTTTTGTAACAGTCCGCCAGTCCGAAGAGGGCGTAGTTGTTCTTCGGATGCGCCACCAAGCAGCGCTGGTAATGGACCACAGCGGAATTGCAGTCCTTGCGCTTCCGCGCGGCATCTCCGAGACCAACGAGGGCGTAGTTGTTGTTTTCGTCATAGGTGAGAATCTCGTCGAACTTCGCCTCCGCCTCGCGGAGGTAGTTCTCCCGGAGAAGCTGATACGCTTCCTGTGAGAGCTCTGCGATATACGCGCGGATCCGCGCGCGCTCATCACGGTCCTGGCTCTCCGGTGTCGGTCTCGTAGGTTCTTGATCCTCAGTGCTCACCGTTGTCTTCCTCAAGCCAGTGTCGCACGACCCCGGCCATCTGCTCGACCATCTTCCCGGTCCGGTCCGACGCGGAGGCCTGCCAGTACATCTTGAAGGCCTCGAGCGGTTGATTCTTCTTGTAGTAATAGTCGCCGAGACGAATGAGCCCGTCTCCGTAACTCGCCGTAAGGAAGATCCTTCGCGCCTCCTCGAGGCGTTTGGCGTTGAACAGCTCATTTCCTTTCCGAATCAGAGCGGTGCGCTGCTCCCGAGTTAGGGCCGGTCGCGTGTTTTCGGATACCTTCACGAATCCCGGCAGGGGATCGATGTTCGTCTTGAGCTTAGCCATGGCGCTTCCGACTACCGTAGCGTAGCTACTAAGATAAATCAACAATTCGCGGCTATCTGGCACCCTTCGTCGATGCGCCCTTCCGATACGGACCCGGCGAAAAGGCGCCGTATATGGCGATTCCGAGCGCCTTGAAGCAAGCCTCCGCGACGTGGTGGCCATTCTCTCCGTATCTCGCGTTTGCGTGAAGGTTGCACTTTCCGTGGACGGCCAAGCCGTGGAGGAACTCACGGATGAGAGGGAGCTGAAAGCCTCCTGCGTACTCTTGGGGGAAGCGGAGATTTGTGACGATATAGGGCCGCCCGCCGAAGTCCACGGAAACCTCGACCAATGCATCGTCCATCGGGACAAGGGCGGAACCGAATCGGCGAATATTCGGAGCGGATTGCTGTATCTCCTCGAGCGCCGAGCCCAAGACAATCCCGACATCCTCCACCGTGTGGTGAGCGTCGACCTCAACGTCACCGCCGGCGGCGAGCTTCAATCCAAGGGCGCCGTGAAAGGACATGGCGGTAAGCATGTGATCGAAGAAGGGGAGTCCCGTATCGATCTCCGGATCCGGCGCGGAGCTGAGATCCAGAGAGAGGGTGATGGAGGTTTCCTTTGTCGTTCGGCTCTTGCTACTCGTCATGACTGCTCCCTATACGGCGCGGTTTCGCGCAGCCGCGTAATCAGCCGGTCTATCTGACGGAAGTAATACTTGTAGTATGCTGGATTTGCAAGGAGGTGGACCTTGATCTGCGCCAACTCCTCTCTGACAATCAGATTATTCGCCTTGAGCGTGGAGCCGGTTTCCACGAGGTCGACAATGTAGGGCGCCAGTCCGAGAATTGGCGCCAGCTCCACCGATCCGTTCAGGCGGATTACCTCAACCGGCAGCCCCCGCCGGTGGAAGAAGTCGCGGGTGAAGCGGGTGAACTTGGTCGCAACGCGCATGCGCCCCGTCGCTTCTTGCCCCGGATCGAAGTCCCGTTTCGTCGCAAGACAGATCCGCGTGCCTCCGTAGGGCATTTCCAACAAGCGATAGAAGGCGTGCCCGGACTCGTAGACGACATCCTCTCCACAGATCGCCAGTCCGGCGATGCCGTGGTGCAGATAAGTGGGTACATCGCTGTTCTTCACGAACATGATGGTGAGCAAGCCCTCCCGGTCTCGAGCGACCAGTCGCCGGCTTTCCACGTCGAAGCGCAAG
Source organism: uncultured Spirochaetaceae bacterium (assembly GCA_964413635.1). GTDB lineage: Bacteria > Spirochaetota > Spirochaetia > DSM-27196 > PWMO01 > CAYFQV01. The sequence goes on along the minus strand of CAYPTH010000009.1, from coordinate 11,178 downwards.
CCCGCCGCCTCAAAGAACTCACGGGTCTGATCCAGGAGACGGCCCTTCGGCAGAGCCAGGGTGAGTGGCTCCGTACCCTGCGCGCTCATAGCTGCACCCTTTCCCCCGCGTGGCGGCGGCGACGGGCGTTCTCATAGCGCTCGCGAAGAGTGCTTCCCTCGGCGCGGCTCGCGACCGGCAGCTCTTGCGCGCGTTCGGGAGCCCTTCGTCCAGCCGCGCCCCTCGTCGTGCGAGCCGAATCCACCTTCCCGGGGATTAGCGAGAATCCCACCGACGGCGCGTGGAAGCCGAAGGTGCCGAGTAGCTCGTCGTATCGGCCACCGGAGGCAATCTCGGCGTCGGTGCCCGGTATGTACGCGCGGAAAACCACACCGGTGTAGTAGGGCTGGACGCCAACCTCCGAGAAGTCGACGCGGAGTTGCTCAGCGGGAATGACCGTGCCGAGCTCCGTGGCAAGCTCTTCGAGGCGAGTGAGCTCTGCATCGACCTCACTGGTGAGTGGGGACGGCAGCTCCCGACGAAGCCGGCGAAGCTCATCGACATTGCCGAGGAAGGCGAGAAGCATCTCGAGGGCCATGCGGAGGTTCCGGTCCCCGTAGTGGCCGGCCAGGGCTTCCGAAATGGCCACGGCATCCCGCAGTTGTACGGCGTTGCGCAGTATTTCACGCTCGTCGAGGCTCATGGCGTCACCAATCGCGTTGATGAGCCGTCGCGAGCCGATATGAATAACCGCGTCGGTCGCGCCCGCCTCCGCCAGCGTCTCCGAGAGCAACAGCAGTATCTCCGCCTCGGCTGAGCGGTCGGGAACTCCAATGAGCTCGACCCCAGTCTGCACAAACTCGTTCTTGGAAATATCATCCGGATCCTGGTGCCGGAGGATCGTATCTGCGTAGTACACCCGAACGGGAAGATCTTCGTCCTGCAGAATCAAGCCGAGCTGCTTTGCGAGAAAGAGCGTTGCGTCTGAACGAAGGAGGAGCAATTCGCCCTCACGGTCAATCAGGCGATAGACGTCGCCAACGGCCTTCGAGCGCATGAGCGGAGCGTATACGTCGTAGAAGTCAAAGACCGGAGTCTCGACCGGGAGGTAGCCCCAGGAGCTGTACAGATCCTCCAAGCGGCGGAGCCGCTCTCGGTGGCGAAGCGCCTCTCCCAGATGGAAGCTTTCGGTTCCCTGCGGTAATCGCAGGATGTTCTTGCCTTGTGCCGTCACGGAAACGTCCCTATGTGTCGTCGATTGTGATCCGGTAGTGAGAGCCTGAGGGTAGCAGATCGCGATTCCTTAGGAAACCGCGGTGCGCCGAAAGTAGGCAACCATTGACCGGCCGAACTTCTTGTCTCGGAGCCGTTCGAGACCGGATACCTCCTCAGGTAGGGGAGACTCCACCGGGTAGTGCATGAGGACGGTACCCTCCGGTCTCACGAGCTCGGAGGCGCCGAGTAGTCGAAGCACCTTCCCGCGGTGCGAGTAGGGAAAGGGAGGATCGGCGAAGACGTAGTCGACCGGCTCGCGTTCCGTTGGAGATGTCAGAAAGCGCTCAACAGGTCGGGAGATCACGCGCGTGATCGGCGTCGCACCGGCGTCGGCGGCGCCCTCGGCCCCCGCGGCCCCAATGATGGCAACGTTCTCACGAAGGACCGCCATCTTCTTCCGATCCGACTCAACGAAAATGATTCGCACGGCGCCGCGGGAGGCGGCCTCAATGCCGATTGAGCCGGAGCCGGCAAAGAGGTCGAGAAAGTGCGCCCCGGAGATGTCCCCCAGCGTCGCAAAGACGCTCTCTCGCATCTGGTCCATGGCGGGGCGGATAATGCCGGGAGGGACCTTCAGCCTACGTCCACCGAGCCTGCCGGAGATGACCCTCATGGCTCCCCCGGCGATCCGTCGCGTTCGGCCAGGCGGCTGCGTAGGTGGGCGTGCTCCGGCGCCAAGAGTCCGGGATCTGTCTCGAGGGTGTCGAAGGCGTCGTTCCGGGCGGCAAGCATCAGCTCCATGTCCCGGGAGAGATCGGCCACCCGAAAGCGAAGGTAGCCCGCCTGCCGCGTGCCTGCCAGGTCACCCGGTCCGCGGATCCGGAGGTCTTCTTCCGCTATCGCGAAGCCGTCATTGTTCTCCTTCATGACCTTGAGACGTTCGGTAGCGTCCTCGGTAAGCGGCTCCTCGTATACCAGGAAGCAGTAGGACTGCTCGGATCCACGGCCGACGCGCCCGCGTAGTTGGTGTAGGGAGGCCAGGCCAAAGCGCTCCGCGTGGGTAATGACCATGTTTGTGGCGTTGGCTACATCGACCCCCACCTCTACAACGCTCGTGGCGACGAGTACCTGCGCGTCCCCGGCGACGAAGGCTGCCATACGGGCCTCCTTCTCCTCCTCGCCGACGCGGGAGTGGATCAAGTGTACCCGGTACTCCGGGAAGACCGTGTCTGCAAGGCGTTGTGCCATGGACTCCGCGTCCTGGAGATCGCTCTTTTCGGTGCGTTCTATGATGGGATACACAAAGTAGGCCTGTCTGCCCCGGGCGAGCTCCCCGCGCACCTTTTCGTACACGCGTGCGGCGCTGCCGGTCTTGGCCAGGTGCGTCTTTACGGGCTTGCGCCCCGCCGGCATCTGTCGAATCATGGTGGTCTCCATGTCACCAAATACCGTGAGCGCCAAGGTGCGGGGAATTGGTGTCGCCGTCATGAACAGCACGTCGGGGTGGTTCCCCTTTGCAATGAGGGCTTGCCTCTGACGCACGCCGAAACGGTGTTGCTCATCGACAATTACGAAACGAAGGGTATGAAAGCGCACGTGCTCGGTGAACGTCGCATGGGTACCAACGATGAAGCCCGCTTCTCCGGAAGCTATCGCCTCTTCCGTAGCCCTCCGTTCCTCACCACGGCCGGCACCGGAGAGAAACGCAACACGGATACCCTTTGGCTCCAAGAGGGCCGTGGCGTTTTTGTAGTGCTGCTGTGCCAATAGCTCCGTCGGTGCCAGGAAGACCGCCTGGTGTTTCGATTCGAGGTAGGGGGCGGCGGCAAGAAATGCCACGAGCGTCTTTCCGCAGCCGACATCTCCCTGGAGCAGTCGCGCCGCGGGGCTTTCGCTTTCCATGTCGCGGGAAAGATCTTTGAGGGCGTGTCGTTGGTCCTCGGTGAGCTCGAAGGGGAGATCGTCAATGACGGCACGCTGCAGGGTCGTTGGGGCAACGAGCTTGGAGACCCGCTGCGACGCGCGAAGTACTGCGCGGTGCGCAACCTCGACTTGGAGCTCGAATAGCTCCGAGTAGGCCAGGCTACGGCGTGCCTGCTCGGCTTGCGTCAGGCTTTCCGGAAAATGAAGCGCTCGGATTGCGAGGTCACTCTCCATCAGTTCATGCCGCTGCAACAGTGCCTCCGGAACGGTCTCTTGGACGTGCCCACCGTAGTCGCGCAAGGCGTTGCCTATGATCTTCCTCATCTGCTTCTGCCCAAGCCCCTCGGTTGCAGGGTATATCGGCAGGATGCGTTCGAATTCCTCACCCGCTGCTCCGGCCGGCGCGAAGTCGAAGGCAGACGCCTGGAGCTCTCCCCGGCGGTACTGAAATGCACCGGCTACGCGAATTTCCGTTCCGGGAAGCAGTTTATCGGCCAAGAAGTTCCGCCCGAAGCACAGCAGCGCCGCGACTCCACTCTCGTCTTGCAGGTATACCCGGAGCGTGCGTCTATGGCCGCTGCCAATGTAGTCGTGGGCAAGTACGGTTGCCGTGGTGTTTACCGTCTCACCTCGATACGCCGAGGCGAAGGGGCGGTGACTGGAGCGATCCTCATAGCTGCGAGGAGCGTGGAGGAGGAGATCGGAGACGGTATAGACTCCGAGATTCGCCAGGAGTCCGGCAACCGCCGCGCCAACGCCCGGGACGCGCCGGACCGGGAGTTGAAGCTCCGAGATTGTCATCCGGAGAAAACTGCCCTAGAACGGGAGGCGCCGCAGGCCATCGGAAAGTACATCGACTCCGAGGTTGCCGAGGAACAGCACCAAAATCATGACTGCGCCGAAGATGAGGAGGGCGTTTCGATAGGTGATCTCCCTGCCTCCGGTGAAGCGGTCGGTAATGCGCGCGGCAAGAGGCTGCAGAATCTCGTCGAGGGCCATCCAAAATCGTCCGGTGGTGTTCACATTCAGGAAGGTCGAGACCAGTCTGATTGCGCCCAGGATAAGAAAGAGCACGATGAAGAAGGAGATGGCGGAGGCGAGCGCTTGCAGGACCATGGCGAGCACAATTCCAACCGAGATGGTGCCCGCGAAGGCAATGCGGCTCGCCAGGTTGCTCAGAATCGAGAGCGCAATGATTGCCACCACCGGAGAGAAGTCCATGTGCCCGATTCTGGTCCACTTCGAGCCGCGAAAGATGTTCAGATACGGGTCGGTGATAGCGCGAAGCAAATCCATGGCGCGTCCATAGTACCCGCCGCTGAACCACGACATCACGATTCGGATGAATATGATGAGCATGTAGATCGAAATCAGCGTGCTGATGAAAGTCATGATTCCCTGAAGCATTGGGTCCTCCTCGCGGACTATTCAGTCCAGACGGCCGTGACGGGACCGTAGGACCTGATCTCCTCCAAAATACTCTCTTTGCCTGAGACCGTCAGTTGTGAGGAGGCCTTGACGACCTTCTCCTGACCATTCTCGCCCAGGTGAAGAAAGACCGGACAGTTACCGCGGCGCTCGTACAGAAAGGCGCGCAAGGCGTGCAACGTGTCCTTGTCTGATTGAGCATTATTGCCGAGGGCGAGCCGAATGTGCACCGGGACCGGGGCGGTTTCCTCGAGATCCTCCGGCCCCACCAGCTTCTCGACGACGAATTGCATCTTTCCGCGGCGCTCTTCGAAGCTTCCGAAGGCGCCGACGACGCTGCGGTCGTGCAGAAGCTCACGGCTCGCCTCAAAGGCCTTCTCGAAGAGTACGATTTCGATCTGCCCGTTGAAATCCTCCAGCTTGCCAAAGGCCATGGGTTTCCCGTTCTTCGTGAAGATAACCCGCGTATCCGTGAGGAGACCCAAGAGTTGGTGCGTGCGGTCCGCCGAGGCTCCGGCGAGGACTCCGAGATTTACATGAACGCAGCGCTCCCACCGGCGGCGATAGCTATCCATTGGATGGCCTGAGAAGTAGGCGCCAAGGAACTCTCGCTCATATTCGAGCCATTCCACCGGGTCGGTCTCCTCGACCTGTTCCATATGCGTCGACAGTGCCGCCTCCTCCGCCTCAAATAGGGATCCCTGGCCGCTTCGCCGTCGTTCCTGGGTCTTCGAGGCGTGATCGAGGAGTGAGTCGAGATTCGCCACCAGGGTTCGCCGGCGCTTGTCGAGACTGTCGAAGAGGCCGCATTGAATGCCCACCTCGAGCATCTTGCGATTCACCGTGCGCAGGTCTATCCGCTCCAGGAAGTCCTGGACCGAGGCAAAGGGACCGTTCTCACGCCGCTCCCGCAGAATCTCGTCCACGGCGCCGGAACCCATGTTCTTGATGCCCACCAGACCGTAGAATATCACGCCCTCCGAGACTATGAAGTACTTGTCGCTTCGGTTGATGTCGGGCGGGCGGACGTCCACGCCCATCGCCCGAGTCTCTTCGAGGTACCAGGCGAAGGTGTCGGGGTTGTTGATTTCGTTCGTGAGGTTGGCCGCCATGAACTCGACCGGGTAGTTCGCCTTCAGGAAGGCGGTCTTGTAGGCAAGGATTGAGTAGGCCGCCGCGTGGGACTTGTTGAAGCCATAGCCTGCAAAGGGCTTGAGGAGGTCGAAGATGCCCTCGGCCTGGTCCCGTGTAAAGCCCTTTGCCACGGCGCCTTCGAGGAACTCCTGCTTCATCTTCTCCATGACGTCGACCTTCTTTTTCCCCATGGCCCGACGGAGAATATCCGCCTGGCCCAGGGAGAAGCCGCCGACGATCCGGACGATCTCCATGACCTGCTCTTGGTAGACAATGACGCCGTAGGTCTCTTTGAGGACGGGCTCGAGCTCTTTCAGGGGAAAGCGAATCGGCGTTCGCCCGTGCTTGGATTCAACGAACTGATCAATGTTCTCCATTGGCCCGGGACGGTAGAGCGCGTTCAAGGCAATGAGGTCCTCGATTCGCGTCGGCTTCGCCTTGGTCAGGACCTGCTGCATGCCGCCGCTTTCAAACTGGAAGATCGCGGCGCTTCTTCCCTCGCCGAGGAGGCGGAAGGTATTGGCATCGTCCTCGGGGATCTCTTCGTGACTGAAATCGATACCGCGCTTCCGGATCAGCTCTTGGGTGTGCTCGATGAGGGTGAGCGTCTTCAGGCCCAAGAAATCCATCTTCACCAGTCCGCAGTCCTCCAGCTGATCCATGGTGAACTGCGTGGAGATGCTAGCGGTGCGGGGATCCCGGTACAGAGGGACGTACTCCGTCAGCGCCTTCTGTCCAATCACAATACCCGCAGCGTGGGTGGAGGCGTGGCGGTGAAGTCCCTCGAGCTTCTGCGCAATTGCCAAGAGCTCGGCGTGTGGGCTTTCGGGCTGCGCCATCTCCTGAAGCTCCGGGTCGGCCTCGATTGCCTCGGCAAGCTTCACCTTTGGACCGGCAGGAATCTTCTTGGCAATCTGATCCGCCTCCGCGAAGGAGTAATCCAAGACGCGAGCGACGTCACGAATGACCGCCTTTGCCTTGAGGGTGCCAAAGGTGATGATCTGGCCCACTTTATCGTTGCCGTACTTCCGCGTGACGTAGTCGATCACCTCGCCACGGCGCTCGTAACAGAAATCGATGTCGAAGTCCGGCATGGAGACGCGGTCGGGATTGAGAAAGCGCTCGAACAGGAGCCCGTACTTCAGTGGCTCAATGTCGGTGATCTTGAGTGCGTAGGCGACAATGCTTCCCGCGCCCGAGCCGCGTCCCGGCCCCACCGGAATGCCGTTGTCTCGCGCAAATTTTATGAAGTCCCAGACAATGAGGAAGTACCCGGTAAAGCCCATATCGATGATGGTGTCGAGCTCGTAGCGTGCGCGCTTCTCATGCTCCTCGGTTACCGGGTCGTAGCGCTCCTTCAAGCCCTCGAAGGTGATGTGGCGTAAGTACTCATCCGGAGAGGCAAACTCCGCGGGGATGGTGTAATCCGGGAACATGGGACCCGGAAGCTCGATCTCCAGCTTGCACCGTTCCGCAATGCGAACGCTGTTTTCGAGCGCCTGCGGATGGTCCGGGAAGAGGGCAGCCATCTCTTCGGGGGATTTTACGTAGAACTCTTGTGAGGAAAACTTGAAGCGATTGGTCTCATGGCGTTTCTTGTTCGATCCAATACAGAGGAGTACGTCCTGCGCCTTTGCGTCGTCCTTACTCACGTAGTGCGTGTCGTTCGTTGCAACAACCGGGATGTCGAGGCGCTCTGAGAGCTCCGTGAGACCTTGATTGATAATTCGCTGCTCCGGAAGGCTGTGGTCCTGGAGCTCGAAGTAGTAGTTCTCCTGGCCGTAGAGGTCGCGATACCAGCGCGCGGCCTCGGCGGCGTCGTCCAGGCGGTTGCGGCGAATGAGGGACGGTACCTCACCGGAGAGGCCGCCGGAGAGCGCAATGAGGCCTTCGGCGTGTCGAGCCAGGAGCTCCTTATCCACTCGCGGCTTGTAATAGAAGCCCTCGGTGTAGCCCAGGGAGCTCAGCTCGATGAGATTCCGGTACCCGACGGCGTCCCGTGCAAGCAAGACCAGTCGCGTGGGGCGGTTTGCCGCGTTGCCCGGTGTCTTGACGTGGCGCGACTCGCCGGCAACGTAGAAGTCGCAGCCGATGATCGGGTTGATCCCGGCACTGCGACACGCCTGGTAGAACTCCAGGGCGCCGAACATGTTGCCGTCGTCGGTAATGGCGAGGTGGTCCATTCCGAGCTCCGAGGCCTTCCGGATCATGTCTTGTATCCGGCTCGCCCCCTTGAGAAGACTGTAGTCGGAGTGGTTGTGGAGATGAACGAATTGCGGCACCCAGGCTACCTCGGCTGAAGTTGACTCATGATACTACTAGGGGCGAAGTGCCTCAATGCTCCTCGGAGAAGATTCTCGTTTCGGAAGGCTGGTAACGAAGTCGCGCAGCAGCGAGACGAGACGATGCCGCTGCAGCCCCGTCAGCGGAGTCCCAATCGAAGAGACGTAGCCTTCGGCATCTCGAAGGAAGGCTTGCAGTTCCCGCGCTGGGAAGGGATAGCGCCGTCCCACCAACTCGGCTTCGAGCTCTCGACTGCGAATAATGCTCCCGCTTCCGGCACTTGCCGCAATTCGCAGATCTTCGAGTACTTCCTTGGTCGTCCGCGCCAAGGCGGAAAACACCACCGGCTCGGAATCCGAAAGATAGGGCTTGCCGAATTGCTGAAACTCCGAATGATTCCACGCGTTTACCGGCACGCGAACCCTGGTAATGAGCTCTCCCGGTTTCAGGGAAAGTGAGCCGTCCTCGTCGCGCAGGCGAGCGATTGGCAGCCACCGGGAATTGCCGTGGCGGCGGAGCTCAACTCGCGCATCGAGGAGGTGCAAGACCGGTTCTACGGTGAGGATTTCCTCCTGTACCCCCAGGTTGCCGCCAATGGTGGCGGTGTGGCGCACACCGATCGGTCCTATGCGACGGAGTGCGGCGAGAAAGGGGGCCGGGAGGACGTTTCGGCCGAGATCCAGAATATCGGCGACAGGTGCCGCTGCACCGATCTCGACGGTTCGCTCGCTCCGGGTAATGCGCCGGAGCTCCGCCACGTCCCCAATGTAGATAGTGTCCGTGCCAAAGCTGAGGTACCGTTCCCGTCGCGTCTTCAGGATGTAGTTCCCGCCGGCGTAGAGCATGGCGTGGGGGCGCCGGTGGTAGAGGGTAATGAGCTCGGCGAGGTTGCGGGGATAGTGGATGTAGGTGTTAGGAGCGTCGTCTGACATTCTCTCTCTTTCTCCGAAACTCGGCGGCGTATCGGATGGCAAGCCGGTAGCGAGAGTAACTCGTGCACCGGCACTGGACGGCGGCGGCGGCTCGGTCCAGCTCGTCCGGGGCCGGCCGGCCTGGGTGTCGGATTACCTCATATGCGGTGAGAACCTTCCCGGCTACGCAGAAGCGGCACGGCTCGATACCGGCACGGCGGAATCCCAGCTCAATGTCGCGGTACTCGGAGCTCTTGACGAATGAGTCGATCGTCGTGACTCGACGATCTCGCAGTCGGAACATCGGGAGCATACAGGACAGTGCGAGACTGTCGTCAACAAGAACAGAGCAAAAACCGCATTCGCCTTGGACGCACCCGGGGCGGGCACCAATTTGCTCAAAGCTTTCGCGGAGCACATCAATGAGCAATGTCTCCGGGTGGCAGTCGGTCGAGACCCTCCGCCGATTCAAGATGAAGCTTACTCTCACTCCTCCTCCAAGTAGGAACGCAGCAGTGCGGCGGTAGCGGGAATCCGATCAACGTAATGACCCGTCGCTTGGGTTACCGCTGCAGCATAGGCCGCCGGAACCGAATTGAAGGGCAACTCCTCGAGCCCGAGAGCGGGAAGATTGTCCAGATCTCCGGCAAACTCAATTTCAACCGGCGGGTACTGCGACCACAGTTCCGGCGCGTACTGCTCGTAGGCGTACGGTGGGAGCGCGCCGGACTGGTAGTCGAGAAACTCCGTAGCCGCCCATCCCATTGCCTGATACACGCCCATCTCGAGCTTCTTCCGTGCTGCCTTCGGATTCAAGACCTTCCCGGCGTAGACGACGAGCCAGATACCGCGCACCCTGACATCGAGAGTTGAGGGATGGGCGGAGACTTCGACCACTGCAGCGACGCGCGCCCGCTCCGCGAAGGGTTTCCCCGACGCTGTCTTGCTGCTCCAATTGAGGTTGCGCGGCGCACGGTAGGAGCGCCTGACATCGATGGGAAGAGGATCGCGGAACCGGCGCTTCTGTACCGCTGCACAGGCCAGATCGAGGGCGCGGGTCACGGCGGTAATGTTGCGAGAGAGAAAGGAGGGGCCCGAGTCGGGAACGGTATCCGTATCGGTTTCGGCAAAGCGCACCTCGTTCTTTTCAACGTTGAGCGCCTCCGCTACGCGAGCTCGCCAGATGCCGCGGAGCGCCTCACCGTCTGAAACCGCCGACGTGAAGACCGTAGCCACACCCTCTTGATCCAGGCGAACGCGCACTGAGGCGGAGATGTCGTCTTCTCCCCGGCCAACAAAGCCGCTTCCCTGGGACGCGAAGGCAAGGCCAATACCACGCTGGTCCTCGAAGGCCTCAAGGAAGCTCGTTCGGCGTTTCTTCTGCAGCTCAAAGGCGGCGTGCTTTCGAGAGAAGTCGGCCGCCTCGTCGACGCGTTCGAGGAGCTTGTACGCCTCCCGCCCTTCGTGCTCGGTGCCTCCGAGGGGGAGGGTATCCCCCTTCCCGAGGATATGCTCCGCTTTCCAGGACAGGGGCGACTGCTCCGCAACCTCAGCCACGCGAGTTGTGTGGCTCTCGCAGGCGAAGAAGGCCTGGGCGCTTCCCAAGCCCGAAAAGGCGTCAAAGGGCGGGAGGTTCGTCTTCATTGCCACGGCGTGGACGCTCACGTGTTCACAACGATAGTCGCCGGTGGCGTGGACCACCAGCCGATCAAGGAGCTCGTTGAGCTGCACGGGGTAGGCGCCGACGTTGACGCGCAAGAAAACGATCATGGCGCGAAGGCGACCGTCGGCATCCAGAGCGCTGGTGTGGCTGACTCGTACCGGCGCCCGTTTGGAGGTGAAGCGAAAATCCTCTTGCCGGGTATACACGAGCTTTACCGGACGACCGGTGCGTAGCGCGACCAGACCGGCGTGAACCGAAATCAGAGAGGGAATCCACAGCTTGCCGTCAAGATGCACCCCGGTTTCGGTGGCGACGACTCGCACACGTTTGGGCGGCAGGCTCAGGGCGGCACAGACGGCGCGCTGCACGTGATGCGGCCACTGCGTGGAGGTGTAGATGGTGAGGGAGTTGCTCCCCTCCGGCGACGCGAAGGCAGCCTGCGGTTCACTGTAGAGGTGTTCTTGGGGGCCGGTCGTATAGGTGCCCTGGACAATTTGGAAGGCGGTGCGGAGGTAGGCTTGCGGCTCACCGCGCTGTCCGAAGCGTTCGCCCGCTACCTGCGCCCCATCGGAGTCATCACTCAGGATCGGCTCCAACTCCGTGTAGTCGGGTTGCACGAGGGCCAACGCTTCATGAACGCGC
>CAYPTH010000008.1:32315-50676 GCA_964413635.1 uncultured Spirochaetaceae bacterium | reverse complement strand
ACCCGACCACGTCCCGCGCAACTGCTCCACGAACGCTCATTATCCCTCCGCTCCCGTGGCCGGCGAGGCCAGGGCCAGATCGTGTCGTCCGACCTGCGGGAAATGCTGCTCGACCATTTCCGCCAACCGCGGATCCATGGTGAAGAAGACAAGTTGCCAATCGCTTCGTGAACGAAACTCCTCGAGAAGCGAGAGCGCCCGCTGTCGTCGACCGTCGTCCAGGCTGCCGAAGGCTTCATCGAAGATCAGAATACCAACGGGGGGCTGAGCGCGCTCCGCCAAGACCAGCCGGCTTGCCAGAACGAAGGCGTCCCGCGTCCCCTGACTCAAGCCCTCCACCGCGCGCAGAACGCCGGAGGAGTCTTGGACCTGCCCCGCCATGGGATCGAGCTCGGCGAAGCGTGCGCCACGGTCGGCGCCAACCACGCTCCCGTATTGCGTGCCGATCTGTTCGGCGAGCTCTCCCAGCATGACGGAGCTGTCTTCGGCAACTTCTTCGAACATGGAAGCCGCCCAGGCGGCAGCTCGCCGCGTGGTGTCCAATTCCTCGATCTGCGACCGTAGCCGCGCAATGTCACGGTCGGTTTCGGCAATCTGCTCCGGGAGGCTCCCCATGGAGGAGCGAAAGGTGCCGCCGGCATCCCCGGCGCGGTGGATCAGCTGCTCCTTGCGCTGTTGCAATGAGCGCCGCTCCCCGCTCAGCCGGGCTCGCTCCTTCTCGAGGGCGCGGACCTCGGTCTCGCTCTTCGCCTCATTCGTAATATCTCCTTCGATCTCCGTGATCCGACGGCTGAGCTCGCGCTGAAGGTCGGGAAGGGAGGATACGCCGAACTCGCTCAGGGCCTCCGTGATAGCCTCCTGCACTTCCGCCTCTCGACGTTTCAGGTAGGCAGCGCGCTCACGAAGACGCCAGTAATCCTCGATCCTTTGGACCCCGCGCTCTCGGAGCCAATCTGCGACGCTTCGGTCCGCCTGCTGGACGGCATCGGCAGCCTGATGTGCGTGCTGCTGCGCCTGATCACGCCGGTGCTCCGCTGCGCGAAGCTCCTCGCGAAGCTGGGGTAATTGCGCCTTTCTGCGTTCGTGCTCGAGCTCTACTGCGTACAGCTCCTCCCGTAGCGCCGCAGCGTCCTGCGCATGTGCTTCCTCTCCGGTTCGTTGCTGCCACTCTCGGCGTGTTTGTGCAAGGGTTTCCTCTGCGTGCCGCGTGTCCTGTTCTTGCCCTAGCGAGCGCGAGAGAATAATGCATACGACCGAAAGGAGCGCACCGGCAGTTGCACCGATTACGCCCGGCGCACCCGGGAACAGCAGGAGAGAGGCGACCCCGGCCACCAGAGCCGTCACTGCAAGAATGAGCATCCACGGGCGCCAGGTGACAACAGTCTTGACTTGAGCAGGCTCGAGGGCGCGCAAACGTGCGCGCAACTCGGCGGCAGTCGTGCTGCGCGGCTCAATCTCCTCCACCGCCCGCTCCGCCTCATGAAGGGCCGATCTTCGTTGTGTCACTTCCTGCTGGGAGTGCTCGGCCTGAATCCTTGCGCGTTCGGCACGCTCGCGCTCCTCCCGGGACCGCGAGTTGAGATCCTCGAGCTCGTTGCCCTCATCCGCCGCGATTTTCGACAAGCCGCGAAGCTCCTCTGCGGTCTCAGCGGCGGCCGCACTGTCTCGCCACAGCGCTTTGAACCGATCTCGCTCGTCAATACGCTTCTGCTGCGCCAGCTCCTCGTCGATCTCCCCCAAACGACGATCGGTGACCTCAAGGGAGCTCTCCGCTTGCGATAGTTGGTGGTCAACCGCGTGCCCCTCCTGCCGGCGACGAAGTACGGCGTCTCGTTCAGCTACCAGCTCTTGTCTTCGCTCCGTAAGGGCTTCAAGCTCGCGCTGCCGTTGCGCCCGCTCCTTCATGTGCGTTCGATTCCCGTGACTATCGCCCTGGGCTTCGAGGTGACGCTTTACGCGCTTGGGGTCGACGCCGCCGGAGAAGAGCTCGGACTTCACGCGATCCATCCAAGCGGACTTTTCACTGACGGAGATCGTAACGCCGTCTGCGCTGACGGCAAGGAGGTTGAACAATGTATCCTGAGACAGGGCGCCTTGGAACTCGGAGGGCGTGACGGTCAGTGAACGCGCTCCCCCGTAGCGCCGCTCGAGACGCTTGCCGAAGTTCGTCGTCTTTGCCGGAGCGCAGAGCGCTTCGGCAACGGCGTCGAAGATCGTGCTCTTTCCGCTCTCGTTGGGTCCCACAAAGAGCGTTACCGGCGAGAAATCAAAGCGCCGCCTCTGAAAGCGGCCATAGTGTCGCAGTTCCAGGGATTCGATCATCTCTTCTGCTCAATCACATCTTTCACGACTCGCAGGCCGAGCTCCCGCGCTTTGTACCACTCCCGGCGTCGTTGTGCCCCTTCTTCGCCGGAGGGGATTTCCGCTCCGTGGCGACGCCACACCGCGAGAAAGCGCTCTACGATGGGCTCCCGGGAAACCCCGTCTACAAGGATCACCCCCTCCGTCGACACGGAGAGCTCGCGGACCCGAGGTGCAAAGCGCTTCGTCAGTGTCTGAACCGTCCGGGAGAGAACCGTGTCGCTCTCCACCACTCCCACAAGATTGAGGTCCAGAAGATCGGCGGGACCGACCTCGAGGTCGTCGAGATCCTCACCGATCCGACCGTCGGGATCGAGGGACACATTGATGTTCCGGTACTGTCCCGCCGACGGAATGGGAATCCGACGCCAGGACAGTTCTCCGTCGGTCTCGACGGCAACCACGGAACGCGGGCCGAATTCCCCCTTTCGCCACACCCGGGCGGAACCCGGATAGACGGCATCCCCGCGGCCGGCGGGAAAGCTCTGTCCCGCGTGGATATGGCCCAGGGCTACGTAGTCGGGATCAAAACGCTCGAGCAGATCCCGATCCAGATAGCCGCCGCCCTCTTCATCGGAGTCGTTGAAGAATAGACCGGCCACCGTGGCGTGCGCCGCAAGAATTCGAACGGCTCCGCGTCGTTCGGGGATGCTCCACTCCAGGTATCCCCCGTAGTTGGCCTGATGCGGAATGAGCAGGAACTCGACTGCTCCGATTGTTACCCGCGAAAAGGGGGGTGCACAGTGTAGCTCGGCACGGCCGAACTCGAAACGGTCGAAGGCGCGGTCCTTTGCGCGGAGGTATTCGTGGTTGCCGGGTATGTACAGGACGCGAGTCGGCTCGGGAAGCGTCGCGAGGCGCTCGGCAAGGGTGCGCCGAAGAGACTCGGCATCGTCGAAGCTATCGAAGAGGTCGCCGGTTATGAGGAGCACCTGCGACTCGGTGCTCCGAACGATCTCGATGATATCTTGGAGAACCGATATCCCGTAGTCTCGCTCACCCGCCGTATCTCGAAGGTGAAGGTCCGAAGCGTGAATCACTCGCATTGTCGCGCCGACGATACCACAGGCATCGCCGGGGCGTCACCTCGTTCCGTGTGCTTGTCAGGAGCGGGTGATTTCGTCAAGTTAAGGGAAGAAAGATCGGAGGAAGTACATGGAAACGCCGCACAAACCTCGTATTGTCTTTTACAACACCATGACCAAACGAAAGGAGGTGTTTCGTGAGCGCTCGCCCGGAGTTGTGAAGATCTTCACCTGCGGGCCCTCAATCTATCGAAGACCGCACATGGGAAACTACCGTACCTATGTTTTTGAGGATGTCCTCCAGCGATACCTCGAGTACCGCGGTTTTTCCGTAGAACGACTCATCAACTTCACCGATCTCGAGGATAAGGCTATTGCCGAAAGCGAGGATCGCCACGTCGCATTGTCTGATCTTACGGAGCCCAATGCGCAGATATTCTTGTCCGACGGGGAGCTCTTGAAGCTGAAGTTGCCTCGGCCCATTCCCCGCTCCACAAATAGTGTTGACCAGGCGGCGGAGCTCATTGCCCGGCTCCTCGAACGGGGGCACGCCTACCGGCACGACGGGAACGTATATTACGACGCTCTGAGCCACCCCAGCTTCGGCGCCGTGTACGGCCTCGACCTTTCGAAGTGGCCGAAAAAGCGGTACCGCTACTCAAAGGACACATACCCTGGCCAGCGGTGGAACCTTGGCGACTTCATCCTGTGGCACGGGCACAAGGACGGCCGGTACTCCTGGGACACGAAAATCGGAAAGGGACGGCCCGCGTGGAACGTACAGGATCCCGCCATAATTACGAAGCACCTCGGCTATGAGCTGGATATCCACTGCGGTGGAATAGACAACGTCTATCGTCATCACGATTACAACCGCGCTGTCGTCGAGGGCGTGACCGGCACGGAATTCGTCCACTACTGGATGCATGGCGAGCACCTCTTTGTAGACAACGAGAAAATGTCCAAGTCAAAAGGAAATGTGATCTACCCGGAACAGCTCATCGATAAGGGGCGAAGCGCGGCGGAGCTCCGCTTCTTCCTGATGTACGGGTACTACCGGAGGAAGGGGAACCTTACGGACAAAACGCTGGATCACGCTGCTGAGCGCCTGCGCGTGTTCACGGATCGCGCCGAGGCGCTGTTGTCGTCCGGAAACGGAAAGGGGGCGCCCGAGGCGGAGCCGCTGATCGATGAAATTTCGCCCCTCTTCGAGGTGGAGATGGACAACGACCTCCACGTAGATAAGGGAGTCGATAATCTGGTGAATATCCTGGGAGCAATCGCTCCCTACCGTGACGCACTCTCTGGGGAGCAAGTAGCTCGTATTCGTACGCAACTCACTGCGATTGATCACGTCCTGCAAATTCTCGAGCTCGCTCCGGTACACTCCGCCGCGCCGCGGGAAACGCTTGCGGGGGCCCGGTAAGGGAGGTGCGCCGTGATTCGCGATGAGGTACTCAACCGGGCCCACGCCTGGCTCGAGGCGGGCCGCTCGGTGGTAATAGCCACGATCGTCCAAATCCATGGCTCCTCGAGTGAGCCCCTCGCGGCGCGAATGGCGACTAGGAAGGAAGACTTCTTCGGCGCCGTGAGCGGTGGCTGCGTCGAGAGCGACGTCCGAGAGCGATCGGAAGAGGTAGTGCGGACGGGACAGGCGCGGATGCTGCACTACGACCAGGTGGAGGACGGAGATATTGATATTGGTCTCAACTGTGAGGGCGCAATCGACGTGCTTCTCGAGCCGCTAACCCCGCAGTTGGACCGCTTTCTGATGCCTGAGACCGGTCGAATTAACCTGACCGTATGCGACCCAAGGAAGTACGAGGATCCGCAGCCGTGGCACGGATGGATCGACCCGGCGGGAGCTCACGCCCTGGAGTCCCGCGCCTCGGAGGCTGCCCCGCTTGCCTTCGACGCCGATCGACTCGAGGCACTGCGAGCGTCGACGGCACCGGAAACTCACCTCCTCGGCGACGGCCGCATTCTCTTGAGCGAGCCCGCCCTGCCGCCTCGGCGCCTCTTGATCTTCGGCGCTCACGACATTGCGGTGCCACTGACACGTATCGGGAGCATACTCGGCTTCTTCACCGTGGTGAGCGATCCGAGGAGCGATTACGCCCGGGAGTCACGCTTTCCAGAGGCAGATCAGGTGATGGTGGGGTGGCCGCATGAGGTACTCGAGCGACTCCAGCCGGATGCTCGTAGCGCAATCGTCTCACTCAACCACGAACCCCGCTTCGAGGACGACCTGTTGCATTCGCTTCTCGCCTATGCTCGTCCCTTCTACCTGGGCGCCATCGGGAAGCGACGCCGCCACGAGGAGCGCATGGAACGAGCCGGCGCGGCCGGTGTGGATCTCAATGCCTTGCCGAAGATCCACACTCCCGTGGGCCTCGACCTCGGGGGCAAGGAGCCCGAGGATATTGCCCTGAGCATTCTGGCGGAGATCCGCACCGTGGAGAACGGGCGGAGCGGTGAGCCCCTTGTCGCCCGGCAGTCCAATGGCGGGCGCACCGCGCCTTCCCTGCGTTCGGACGTCTCGCTCGACTGACGCTAGGTCACACCAAAGAGCGTCCGCACGGCCTCGCGGTTGGCGTCATTCTTGTGGTTGGGACCGTCCGGCGCGTACATACGATCGAGAAGGTGTTGGTAGGTCTCAATGACGCGAAAGCGCACCATCTTCATGCTTGAGTTGATGAGCTTGTTCTCCTCGCTGAAGTGTTCTTCCACGATCTGAAAGGTCGCCGGCGTCCACTGCTCGGGAAATCGGCCGCGGTAGGTCTCTTCGTTTTTGAAGGCGTAGAAGGAGCTTCGGATCTCGTCCAAAACCGCGTCGGCGCCGGCGAGCTTTTTGTCTCGGACTGCCTGTTCAACGGCATCCGTGTTCAGGGTCACCAGTGCTCCGGTGAAGCGACTGTGGTCGTTGTAGACAAGCGCCTGCTCGATCATGCGGGAGCTGTTCACGATCGCTTCTTCGATCTCCTCCGGCGAGTACTTCTCCCCGTCCGGCGAGATCAGAAGCGCCTTTTCTCGACCAACGACATTCAGAAAGCCGTCCTCGTCCATGAAGCCGCGGTCGCCGGTATAGAGCCAGCCGTCTTTGATCGTCTCCGCCGTCGCATCGGGGTTCTTGAAATAGCCCTTCATGACGTTGTCGCCCTGAATGACAATCTGGCCGGTCTCTCCGGTGTCCGCCTCTACGCCGTCCTCACGGACAATACGACAGTGCACCGTGGCAAGCACCTTGCCGGATGATCCCATCTTGTGGGCAAACTGCGTGTTCGACGAGATAACGGGCGCAGCCTCGGTGAGTCCATAGCCCTGGTAGATCGGTACGCCGATCGCCTTGTAGAACTCCTGCTGGCGAATATCGAGGAGGGCACCGCCTCCCACGCAGAACTCAATGTCTTTCCCGAATGTCTCGCGAACTTTGCGGAAAACAATTGCGTCGGCGAGCTTGTACGGAAGCCAGTTGCGCAGACGGGTCCACGTCGGCGGCTTGTGATAGCCGTTGCCGTGATAGGCAATGCCCGCCGCTACTCCGCTGTTGAAGATGCGGTTGACCAGCCCGCCCTTTTCCTCAATGGCACCCCGGATCTTCTTCATGAAATTTCCCGTTAGCGCGGGAACCGTCAGGAGAAAAACGGGATTTGCCTCCTTCAGGTTGATGGGAATATTCCGCAGCGTCGCCATGGAGCCGCCCCGGGCGTCCACGAAGTAAATCGAGATTCCCCGCAGGAGGGCCGCGTAGAGGCCCACGGTGTGGGCGAAAGAGTGGTCGCAGGGCAGGATGAGGAGCGTCTTGAATCCCAGGGGAACCTGAAAGGCTTCGACCGAGTCACGACAGTTCGCAAAGTAGTTGCGGTGGGTGAGCATGATCCCCTTCGGGTTCCCCGTGGTTCCCGAGGTGTAGGAGATAGTGACTACATCGTCCTCTTGGATTGCGGATTCGATCTCCTGTAACTTCTGCGCCTTCTCCGGCGCCAGGCGCCTGCCTTCCTTGAGGACGCTTGCGTAATCTACAATACGCCCCTTCTCGGCAAGTCCTTTTCCCTCGTCGGGCAGTTCATCAATGGGATCGAGGAAGAGTACTCGCGGCGAGTGGTCGAGCTTCTCCCAAACCTGCAACACCTTTGGAAGGGTATTCTTTGAAGCGACAATAACTTCCGCCTCCGAGTGGTTGACTCGGTAGGGAATTTCCTCGGCAAGCAGCTTTATGGAGAGCGGGACCGAGACGCCGCCCGCGTAGAGCGCCGCAAACTCGCAGACGACCCACTCACGGCGCCCTTCGCTGAGAACGACCATCTTCGAGTCCTTGCCGAAGCCCATATCCAGGAGCTTTGCGGCGACCGCGCGGGACGCTTCTTGCACCTCCGAAAAGCTCAAGGCTTGCCACCCAGCGTCGCTCTTGCCCCATACATAGGGAACATCGCTGAAACTATCGGCAGCGTGCTGCATCATTGACGGAACAGTGGCCTTCTCCACCTTGCGTACTCCTTTTCCTTGCATTCAACCTTTGGGAATCAGGGCGTGAATTCCTCATACGAGGGAATGTCGTGCTTCGTAATGGAGCAAAGCACATCATCCGTCAACACGGTAAGCGCTGAAATACGATTTGCCTGTTTCTCGATAATCCGCTCGAAGAGATTCCGGACAACCCGGCCATTGCCAAAGCTCCGGTCGCGTTCGTTGTGCAGTCTCCGGATCAGTTCCAACACCGACCTCCGCGCCGGGTGCGTGAGCTGCAAGGATGCACCGTTCGCGAAGAGATCGAATATTCCCATCAGTTCTTTCGGCGCATAGTGATCAAAGTAGAAGTAGCGGCTAAAACGCGACTTCAGACCGGGATTGCTGTCGATGAAGGCGCGCATCAAATCCGGATATCCGGCGACAATCACCACGAGCCGGTCGCGATAATCCTCCATCCGCTTCAAGAGGGTGTCGATTGCTTCCTGTCCGAAGTCGGAACCACCTCCGGGGGGACTGAGTGTGTAGGCCTCGTCAATGAACAACACCCCGTCGAGAGCTTCCTGAACCGTTTGGTCGACTTGAATTGCCGTCTGACCGACATACCCGGCCACAAGCCCGGCGCGGTCGGTCTCCACCATATGGCCTTGGGTAAGCAAGCCCATGGCCTTGTAGACGCGGCCGAGGTAGCGCGCAATTGTTGTCTTCCCGGTCCCCGGTGGGCCGTAGAAGACCGCATGCTTGGAGAACGGGGTGATGGGAAGGTTCCGGCGCTCCCGTTCGCGGTGGATTTTCAGGAGATTCACGAAGGTCTCGACCTGCTGCTTCACATTCTGCATGCCGATGAGACCGTGCATCTCCCGCAGGACGTCTTCCAGCGACTCTTCGTCGGGTGCCGGAGTTGTCGCGCGCGCTTTCGACTGCGTTTCTCCCACCCGTGCGGCCTGGGCGGATTCCGGCGCCCCGGACTCCCCGTATATGAGCTTCCCGATTGTTTCCAGGGTGGTGTCACCAGAATTCGACCCGCTTGGATCGAGGATCTGCTTCGCATACCCGTAGAGAGCTCCGGAGACCTCGTCAAAGTGGGACGTGCCCTGCTCCTCGTCGCGTCGCTTGAGGTAGATCAGCGACTTCAGGGATTGACGCCGCGCGTTGCTCCGCATCTTCTGAATTTCGTTCGCAAAGAGAGTCCAGTGTCCCAGGATCTCTCGACGGTGTTTCAACGGCAATGTGTCGAAGCGGAAGAGGTCCTTAATGATCTCCTGATCGGTAATGAGGCCGCGCCGGAGGTACATGAGAACCATGAGAATGAACAGACGCGTCTCTTCCTCGACGGTACGCAGGCTCCCAATTGCATGGTAGGTAACAATGAAGAGGTCCTCGATCAGCTGTTGAAGAAAGGTTGGCTCATTGTTGAACTTCCGATAGCCGTTCAGGGTGACGATCATCTCCCGCGCCGCGTCGTGCAGCACCTTCAGTCTCGACAAACGCTCCCCGGCGTCACCGCCGCCCCGGGTACGACCGTCGGTGACCGCAACGACATCGTCACCGATTTCTCGTTGGAGGTTGGCAATAAAGGAGTCCGCCCCCTCGCCGCGGCGCGTTGACGTGAGCACGCTCTCCCCTGCGCCGTGGGTGACGGTAAGCCGCAAGGACGAATCGCTGCGCTTGGCATGGACGTTGAGAATGGCGTCGAAGTCGAGGACTTCGGAGACCCCTCCGTTTCCACCGTTGTGGAGGAACATCAGGCGCTTGCTGGTAATGGACAGCACCCCCGGAGCCCCCGAACCGGACGCGGCAATCGCGGGACTCTTGTAGAAGCCCTCCAAGACGTCGCGGACGAGCTCATCGGCATCCAGGACCTCGTTGAAGGTCGCAAGGAGGCTTTTCTTGAACGAGACGTTCACCCAGTTATGAATGCCCTCGAGCTGAGACTTGATCTCTTGTTCTGGAGGCATTCTGCTTCGTTCCCCTCCCGCAATATCAAAGCAAGCCGGTCCGCCGGCAACGCCGGTGTCCGAGTATACCCGAAACTCGCTATCGCATCATCCCGCCGCACTCCCGGCGCCGGGGGTTTCCCGCTCGAGTCGTGAAAGCAGCGCCTTTGCACCGTCGGCAATGGCCCGCGTCGCCGGGGAGTGGGTAAGACCCACCAAAACCCCGAGGCCGGCGTTGAGGCTGTTGTGGG
Organism: uncultured Spirochaetaceae bacterium; assembly: GCA_964413635.1. Classification (GTDB taxonomy): domain Bacteria; phylum Spirochaetota; class Spirochaetia; order DSM-27196; family PWMO01; genus CAYFQV01. The sequence continues at coordinate 40,635 of CAYPTH010000008.1, read as the reverse complement.
AAAACTTGGTCGTAAGCTTCAGATAGGCCTCGCGATTCGGGTTTCCAGATGCATCCACGAGCAGAAGGCGGTTGTAGCCTGGGAGACGCGAGAGCTCATGTACCTGCCGTGTCACCAAGGGAAACATGGTTTTCACAAGCGAGTAGAAGCGCTGATGGTAGTCGCTGTCGCGTTCAACAAGGGCGCGGATTTGGCGCTCGCGGTCACGAACCCTCCGGCCGTTCTCGCTTTCCCGAGTGGGGATAAAGCCGTAGATGAGACTGCGTACCTTCTCGGACCGCAGCAGCTTGTGCATGGCCAGATTGAAGAGCAACACGGCGAAGGCTCGGTGTGTCTCGGCACGTTGGAGGGCCTGCGTGCGTATCGCCCGGTCCAAGAGGCTCCGTACCTGCCGATCGACGTGCCCGAGCCAGTCTTGCGCGGAAGTGCGCCCGAACAGCGTCGAGTGGGCTGAGGCCTCCTCAATGGCGCGGTGAATCGCGTCAATTACGTTCAACACGGCGCCCCGCAGTGGATCCGCCGCCAGCCGCGCAACGTAGTCCCGGAGCCCACTCCGCTGCTCCGGCGTCAACACCGACGTTTCCGACGGCAATTCGGCCAGACCGTGATTGCTCACGCGCAAGGACACCAGGGTGAGAATGTACTCGACAATGTCCGAGCAATAGCGCTCGACTTCGCCGATTTGCGGATTATGCTCAATGTAGCCGCGAATGATACGCGCCGTGGTGTCTCCGAGGCCTAAGGATGGGGGAAGATCGGGGATGAGCAACTCATGGATGTATTGGACGACCCCAAGCATCTGATGTTGGCCCGCGAGAACCAGCGAACCGCTCGAGGCCAGAAGATCCAAGGCCGGATCCTTTGGGACAAAGGCAATTTGCCCGATACTTGCTGCCGCCACGGGGGCAACCTTGAGGTCCTCCTCCACGTAGCGATTGTAGTTCCCGATCACGTCTCGAGGATCGAAGGCCGCGCCCACCTCTCGGGAGTAGCGATTGTGCCATATGTGAATGCGCACAGAGGGCGCAATCTCCATGGCTGCCTTGATGTAACCGCCCGCCGACACGTGAGAGGTCGGCTCCGGCTGGACAACCACGAGGAGGTGCCCGACGTGGGGAAGAAAGCCGAGATTCTCCTCAGTGTTGATGCCTGCCGGCATGTCCAGAAGGATGAGGTCGTACCGCTCCCCGGCCTGAGCCGCAAGGTGCTCAAGAAAGCCCTTTTGCAGACGCCGTCGCGCCTCCGCGTTCAGCTTCGCATGAGGAAACACCAACTCGAGGCGGTCCGTGATGGACAGGACGTAGTCCTCGATTGTCGAGCCTGCCACAGGCGGGTCGGATGAGACAGCCTGCAGCGCCTCGTCACCGATATCGAGGATCGTCGCAATATTCGAGAGGGGATCTAGGTCAAATAGACCTACGCGGTGTCCCAGGCGAGCGTAGTACAACGCCAGATTGACCGCAGTTGTGGACTTTCCGACCCCTCCCTTGCCGGAGCCCACCGCAATCGTCCTTTGCCGAACGCGGTCTTGTGTGGCCATGTCGCTTTAGCGTAGTACACAATCTCAGTCTGTGCAACTCACATGAACTGCTGCCAGTTCACACGGTTTGCTCTTTGACTTCACGGTAGTATGATATGCACAGCTATGGCAGTGAAGTATCAAGACTACTACGAGACCTTGGGAGTGGATCGCAAGGCGTCTCAACAGGACATCCATAACGCCTATCGGAAGTTGGCGCGGAAGTATCATCCCGATGTCAACAAGACCAAAGAGGCGGAGCAGAAGTTTAAGGAGATCAACGAGGCCTATGAGGTCCTGAAGGATCCCGATAAGCGCAAGCGCTACGACGCGCTCGGCCGGAATTGGAACGCCGGCGACGATTTTTCTCCGCCTCCGGGTTGGGAGAACTTCGGATTTGGTCGTTCCGCCGGCGGCAGCGGTGCCGGCAGTGGCTTTGGTGGATTCAGTGACATCTTCCGCGGTTTCGACATCTTCGGTGGCGGTGACGAAGGCGCCGGACAGGGCCGTGGCGGCGGCTTTAGTGACTTTTTCGACTCACTTTTCGGTGGCGCCTTCGGCGGTGTCGCAGGAGAAACCGGTCGCGGCGGCTTTGGCGGCGGAGCGGGGAGTGCAACCACAGGCGGCGCCGGAACGGCCGATACGGAAGCTGAAGTCTCTATTCCGCTGGAAGAGGCCTACCGCGGCGGGAAGAAGACCCTGACGATTCAACAGCAGGAACCCGGCTCGCCCGCGCCGCGCCGCAGGAATATTGAGGTAACCATTCCTGCCGGCATAAGCGACGGCAAGAAGCTACGGCTTGCGGGTCAGGGCGGTTCCGCCGGTCCGGGTGCGCCGGCAGGGGACCTCTATTTGACCATTCGTATTCAACCGCACAGCCGTTTCCGCGTGAATGGGGCGGACCTCGAAGTCGATACCCAACTCGCACCTTGGGAGGCTGCTCTCGGCGCTAAGGTAGAGGTCCCGATCGTCGAGGGCTCGGCCACCATCACGGTGCCGGCGGGCACACAGACCGGAAAGCGATTCCGTCTGCGTGGCAAGGGCCTGCGCAAGGGAAAGGATGAACGGGGTGATCTCTACGCGGTCGCGAAAATCGTTGTCCCCTCGCGCCTGTCCGACGAAGAGCGCTCCCTTTTCGAAGAGCTGGCAAAAAAGTCGGCATTTAAGCCCCGCGCTTGAGGACGCCGAATGGGCGTGGGGCGCTCAGCCGCGCTTCAGCTCAGTGGCAAAGTAACTTCCCGATACGCTTTTGGGACTTCCAGAAAGGGGTTTGCCTCACCGCGCCACTCGCGGCTGTAGCCGAGACAGTTGCAGATGAAGCGCGTCTCGGAACCGTCGCGTCCGCGCTGCTTTGCCTCACGCCGAAAATGCACGTGTCCGCTTATGGCGAGGTGAACGCCGAAGTCACGGGCCAGCTCTCCGTAGGCCGTGCTCCCGAGAAAGGCGTTGAGGTAGTTCCAGAGCTCGGGCATGAAGGGGACGGTAAAATCGCGTACCGGGACTGCGTGGGTGACCATGACGGTGCGGCGCGGGTCGCGGACCGCCCGGAGACGGTCCCTCAGGCGCGTGAGGAAGACCTCGTGGACATCCCGGGTGCGCATCTTCCAGTTTGCAAAAATGCGATCCTGCCATACGCGGCCATCGATCTCCATTCGCTCGAAGTCTTCCTCCGAGTATGCGGAGTCACCGTAGGAAAAGTCGTACCAACCGGCCTCTCCAACAATTTCCCACCCCCCACCGAGATCAAGCACCCGGCCGGACAGCGTTCCATGGAACTGTTGCAGGGCGTCGTGGATTTGCCACGCGTCCATATCGGGGTGTTTGCGGTTCCACAGGTCGTGGTTTCCCGGAACGAAATAGACCGGTATACCTGTGCTCGCTTTCAGCTCCGTGAGAACCGAGAGAGTGAGGGTGTAGTCGTTCGAAACATCGCCGGCCAGAACGAAAACGTCCGGACTGTTGTGACGTAGCGTGGTCGCCAGGGCGTTGACCACGTGTTCCGGATTCTTGCCGTTTTGATCGACGTGGATGTCGGAGAGAATACCGATGCGCTTGCTCATCCGGGATCAACACTGGGTACAGAGTGAGGCAAAACGTTCGAGTTGCGGCCGGTCCGCCACGAGGAGTCCGGCAAGTGCAAGTTGTTGACCGGGGCGAACCGGGCGGGGTATGCGGGGCTTCATTTCTGCCGTGATTGTGCGTGAAGTAGATGCGCTTGATAACTATACATTTGTATAGTACTATTCCGGCGGAGGTTACCGGTGAGCTTCAGCGCTATCGACGTCGTACCAGCATCCCGTCTTGGTCGGGCCGACGCAAATGCCGCCGCCTCGGTGCAGTCGGCGCAATTGGCGCAGGGCTGGAGCGTTCGGCGCATCTCCGGCGGGCTTACGGAGCTCTTCGGTTCCCAGGGGAGCCTCTCCTTGGCGGCAGAATTAGTACGCCACGCACACGAGCGCAGAGAGTCCGTTGCATGGATTTCTGCACATCCCGACATCTTTTATCCACCTGATGCGGCGGACAACGGCATTGATCTTGCCGCCCTCCCCGTCATCTTTGCACGGAGCGGCCAAGAAGCCTTTCGTAGTGCCGAAATTCTCCTGCGTTCCGGCGCCTTCGGGCTCATTGTCATTGATCTCGGAGACAAGAACAACGTGCCCCCCGCCTATCAGGGGCGTGTTGTCCGTCTTGCTCAACACTACCCTAGCGCCGTCCTCTGTTTGACGGCACCGCGGATATCCGGCGGCTCGGGCACTGTCCGCACAATCCCCTCCGCCACCGGCGCCACCCTGGGATCAATGGTCTCGCTCCGCCTCGAACCGCGTAGAACCGAGATATCGGCGCAGCACGTCTCTTACGATCTCCACGCAACGAAGGATAAGCGACATGGCCCTGGATGGACCCACCGCGCAGTCTATCGAAGCCTGGCTGGCCTGCGTTGAGATCCCCTCTTTCACACTGCAACTCCTGCTCCGTGAGCGTCCCTCATGGCGAGAGGTGCCGGCGGTTGTGGTGGACGAGGACAAGCCCCTTGGCTACGTCGTAGCGGTGAATAGTGCGGCGGTGAAAGAGGGTGTTCGCCGCGGGATGCGCTACGCCACGGCGCTCTCCGTGGTTTCCACGCTGCAGGCCGGTGTCGTTCCGCATGATGCGCATGCACAGGGCGTTGCGGATATCATCGATACCTTGCAGAAATTCAGCCCCGTCGTAGAGCACAGCGCTTTCGACGTCAAGAGTTTCTGGGTCAACATGCGCGGCATGGAGCGCCTCTATCCCGATCGTTCGGTGTGGATGCGGGAGCTCCGAAAGGCACTCAAGGAAATCGATTTTTTCTCTACCCTCGCCGTCGGCTATAGCCGTTTTGGTACCTACATTGGGGCAAAGCTATCCAAGGGCGTGCGCGTTTTCTCAAAACCCGACCAAGAGGAGCGCGCCGTCACCGGCGCCTCCATTGAGCATCTGCCAATCGATGAGCGAAGCAGCGCCCGGCTCCACGACCTCGGCGTCACCACCGTGGGGGCCTTCAGAGAGCTCTCGAGCAACCAGGTGCGGCGCAAGCTCGGGGAGCGCGCGTTTCAGGTCCATCGCTTCGCCACCTCGAACGACACCTTGCCGCTGCAAGCCGAGGAAGAGGCGCCTACGCTCTGCTTCGAGAAGCGCCTCCAGTCGCCGCTTTTCACGCAGGAGCGCCTCCTGCCGGTCCTGGAAGAGCTCATCGAGACGGTCTTGCGCCATCTGGTACACCGCTCATGGGCGCTCAGCCGCCTCACCATTACCCTCACCTACGAGGACGGCTCCACGACGGATACGGAGATCCGCCCCGCCAAGGCAACACAGGAGCGCAAAACGGTCATGCGGCTCATTTCCCTGCGCCTGGAAGCGCTCGCCATCTCTTCCGGGATTGTGGGCGTCGCAGTGGAGCCCGACTGGATCGTTCTCGACCTGGCACCAGGAGAGCTCTTTGCCCTCCACTCCTCTCGAAATATCGATGCCGGCGCTAAGGCGCTCGCCCTTCTCCGCGCCGAGCTCGGAGAGGACGCCGTCTGCGTCGCACGGCTGTCCGACGCCCACTTTCCGGAGGAGCGCTTCAGCTGGGAGCGGCTGCTGGAGCTTCACCCCCCGCAGCCCCCGCACCCCCCGCAGCCCCCGCAGCCGCCGAGCCCGCGAGCGCCGTTGAAGATCGTACGGAGGATCCTGCGGGAGCCGGTGCTGCTCACATCGATTCCCTCCTTTCGAGGCGGGCCGTACATCCTCACCGACGGCTGGTGGCGGCAGCGCGCCGGGGGAGGCCCGGGGCGGCGGGAGTATTACTACGCCGAGGTCGGCGGCGACATCGCGTGGATCTACCACGACGTAGATGCGGATGTCTGGATGATCCAAGGCTACGTCGAGTAGGCCATGAGCTACGTTCCCCTGTGGTGCAAGAGCAACTTTTCCTTTACCGAAGGTGCCAGTCATCCGGAAGAGTTGGTGCGTCGCGCAGCGGAGCTCGGCCTGCCGGCAATTGCCGTCACCGACCGAGACGGTCTCTACGGCGCCGTTGCAACACATCTCTCCGGTCTCGAATACGGCGTGCAGGTCATCCACGGTGCGCAAGTCACCATCTCAGACGGCGCCGCGGTAATCATCCTCGCCGCGGACCACACAGGGTACATGCACCTCTGTCAGCTCATCTCGCGGGGGCGACTGCGCAATCCGAAGGGCTTCTCCTCCGTGACCTGGGAGGAGTTGCGGGAGTTTTCTCCGGGGATGATTGCGATTCTCGTCGACAATCGGCGCCACCTGCCGACGGACGCGCCTCTTGCGGCGTTGAAGGGGGCCTTTCCCGGGCGCCTCTACGTGGGCATCTCTCGGCACTACCTCCACCGCGATGTGCCGCGGGAGGCGTTGCTCCGGGAGCTCGCCGCCTCACAGGAGGTGCCGCTGGTGGCGGCGCCGGAGGTGCTCTACCACGATGCAAGTCGCAAGCCCTTACAGGACGTCTTAACCTGTATCAAAAACAATACAACGCTCGACAAGGCGGGAACGCTTTTGACGGCGAACGACCGCTTTGCCCTTCCCGGCGAGGCGGAGTGGCGCCGCCGCTACGCCGATGAGGAGGCGCTCCTCGAACGGAGCCGAGAGATCGCCCGGAAGTGCCGCTTCTCCCTGAGCCAGATCGAGTACCGCTACCCCTCAGAGACCCTCCCCGCCGGTTACAGCACCGGGGAGTGGCTGCGCTACCTTGCCCGGGAGGGGGCGCGGACGCGCTACGCAGGAAGGGTACCCGACAATGTGGCGCGACAGCTCGAGCGTGAGCTCGATATCATCGACGACCTCGACTACTGCGGCTACTTCCTGACCATGTACGAGATCGTCGAGTTCTGCCGGCACGAGGGGATTCTCTGCCAGGGCCGCGGCTCCGCCGCCAACTCGGCGGTGTGCTACTGCCTGGGGATTACCGCCATCGACCCCGTGCGAATGGATCTGCTCTTCGAGCGCTTCCTCTCCAAGGAGCGCGCCGAGCCTCCCGACATCGATCTGGACATTGAGCACAACCGTCGGGAAGAGGTGATCCAGCACATGTACGAGAAGTACGGCCGCTCCCACGCCGCCATGGTGGCCAACATCGTGCGCTATCGGCGTAAGTCGGCCATTCGTGAGGTGGGAAAGGTCCTGGGGTTTCCCGAGACCACTCTCGACCGCTGTTCCAAGCTCAGCTCGCGGAGCAGCTCCACCGTTGGTGACACCTTGGCCGAGGGCGGTCTGGATCCGGCAAATCCGCGGGTGAAGGTCCTCATCGATCGAATCGGGGAGATCCTGGACTTTCCACGCCACCTCTCTATCCATCCCGGCGGCTTCCTCCTGGGAAGCGATCCGGTGTCTCACCTGGTGCCGGTGGAAAACGCCACCATGCCGGACCGAACCGTCTGCCAGTGGGACAAGTACGACATCGAACACATGAATCTCTTCAAGGTGGACCTCTTGGGCCTCGGCGCCCTCACCCAACTCGACCTCGCCTTCCGGCTTCTGGCAAAACACTACGGCACGACACTGGGCATGGCCACCATACCCGCCCACGATCCCGCGGTCTTCCGTAGCATTTCCCGAGCCGACACGGTGGGCGTGTTCCAGATCGAAAGTCGCGCACAGATGGCCATGCTCCCGCGCCTCAAGCCGCGGCGCTTCTACGACCTGGTGATCGAGGTGAGCATTGTGCGCCCCGGTCCCATCACCGGCGGCATGGTCCACCCGTATTTGGCGCGCCGACGTGGCGAGGAGCCGGTGATCTATCCGCACGAGAGCCTCCGTCCGGTGTTGGAGAAGACCCTGGGGGTTCCACTGTTTCAGGAACAGGTCATGAAGCTCGCCGTCGTGGCCGCCGACTACACCCCGGGTGAGGCGGATCAGCTCCGCCGTGACATGGCGGCGTGGCGGCGGAGCGGGCAGATCGAGAAGCACAAGGAAAAACTGGTCTCCCGGATGCTGGCCAAGGGCATTGCCGAGGACTTTGCCAAGCGCGTCTTCGACCAGATCCGCGGCTTTGGCGAGTATGGCTTTCCCGAGAGCCACGCCGCGAGCTTTGCCCTCATTGCCTGGTCGACGGCGTGGATGAAGCACCACTATCCGGAGGTCTTTGCGTGCGCCCTTCTCAACGCCTGGCCCATGGGCTTCTACGCGCCGTCTACCATTGTGGAGGATGCCAAACGCCACGGCGTGGAGGTGCGGCCGGTGGACGTGCAGGCGAGCGAGTGGGAGTGCACGCTCGGCGCGGTGAGTGCGGGCACTCACCCGGCCCGCCCCTTCGCCATCCGCATGGGC
>CAYPTH010000008.1:24930-32215 GCA_964413635.1 uncultured Spirochaetaceae bacterium | reverse complement strand
CGGCGCGGTGAGTGCGGGCACTCACCCGGCCCGCCCCTTCGCCATCCGCATGGGCCTCCGCTATGTGAAAGGTTTGAGCCGCGGGGATTACGGCCGTATTCGCCGCGCCCGGGAGGCAATGAGTTCGGGGGCCGCGGGGGCCGAGGTGGGCGAAGCCGCCGGCGCCGCGGAACCGCAGCGTGAGGCGCTTCGAGACTTCGTGCAGCACAGTCGTCTTGACGCCGACGTGCTCGAGACGCTTGCACGGTCGGGGGCCTTTCAGTGCTACGGTGTCGAACGGCGAACCTCCCTCTGGCGCGTCCTCGGCAAGCGCAGGACGCCGCCGGGTACACAAGATGGGGAGGTGCAACTCTACGTGGGGGACTTAGACGCCTTCGAGGATGCACAGGCTACGCCGCGCTTTCCTCCTCTGGACGATTTTGAAAGCGTTGCCTGGGACTACTCGACGGCTCGACACAGTACGGGCGGTCACCCTCTAGAGGCCTACCGAGAGCAGTTGGCCCGCCTGGATCTTCCCGACGCTCAGAGATTGAGCAGGGCAACGAACGGCCGGCGCGTCTCCTACGCGGGACTTGTAATCTGCCGACAGCGCCCCGCAACGGCAAGTGGAACGGTATTCATGACCATGGAGGACGAGACCGGCTTCGTGAACCTGATTATCTGGAAGAGCGTTTTTGAGCAGTTCCGGAGCCTCATTATTACACGAGCCTTCCTCGGTGTTTCAGGGAAGTTCCAGAATGACGAGGGGGTATCTCACATCGTCGTAGACTCCGTCTGGCGGCCTCGCGTGGACGCTCCGCGGGCGACGCCGACGAGCCGGGATTTCCACTGAGAATCGCGTACCGTCGGTCTTATCGGTGGCCGGTGGGTACGTAGGCATCCAACTTCTTGGGCGCCAGGTTCAAGTCGAGCCGAGCGAATCGCTGCAGCTGCCCGATCACCGGGACGTTGGGCCACTGCTCCCCAATGAGAGGCTGCGCATAGGCAACGAAGTCATCGGTCACGTCCAGCTGGTCCCTTGTGATCCATGAATCCGGCAGGTGGCGGACGCTGTTGGCAACACGCTCGAGAGGGACTTTGTCGTAGTAGCTGCGATACGGCGCCGTACTACTCCGCCGTATCGTTGCCATGAATCCGGTCCCGTCGTGAATTGCCGTGTTCACTGCGGCGCGTCCAACTCCGTAGGCTTCCTCTTGATCCGTGAGGGAGGCGAAGATCGACTGCGTGCGCTGCAGGATGCCGGGTACTTGGCCTACCGCCTGGCCCCGAGCGTGCAAGCCCTTGTCGTTCAGGTAGTTCACCACCTCCTGGGCGACCGTACTCCGGCTCGCTCCGTATTCAATATGGCCGAATGCGTCGTGACGCTCTCCAAGCGATCCAACGGAGAAACCTTCACTTACCACCAGCACGAGGCGGCCGGAACGGTCGAGCTCGCGGTTCACGTTTTCGAGCATGGATTCGAGAGTGTGATCCGACTCGGCCAAATACAGTTGAAGCGGCGTTTCGCGCTGCGGATCCGCCAGCCGTGCAGCCGCCGGAATGAAGCCGGCGCTTCTGCCCATTGCCTGGAGAACCAGCACGCTCTCCGAGGGATTCATACCGCGGTTTTCCTCTTCGGCAAGCTGCGCGATGTAGGCCCAGTAGCGGGCGGCGCTTCCATAGCCCGGTGTGTGGTCAACCAGATCCATTTCCGGGTCCCCCACATCGTTGTCTATCGTCTTGGGAACGCCGGTGGAAACGAGATCGTAGCCGCGCTCCTGTGCGAGGTGGGACACCTTGTGCGCGGTATCCATGGAATCATTTCCGCCAATGTAGAAGAAGTACCCGACGTCATGCGCCTCAAAGATCTGGAGCAGTCGGTCGAAGTCTTCGGACGCCTCGTCCTTCAACTTATACCGGCACGTTCCGACGGCGCCGGAGCCCGGTGTTGTTCGAAGAAGGGAGATCTCTTCCCGGTCCTGCCGGTTCATGGGAATGAGCTCTTCCTTGAGCAGACCTTCGACCCCGTGGCGAGCGGCGAATACGCCGCCAATCCGATCGGGATAGTCGAAGCACGCTTCAACGACGCCTTGCAGGGATGCGTTAATTACTGGAGATGGGCCGCCGGACTGGGCGACAAGTGCATTTCTCTTCATATCGATGTCAGCGTACACACTTTGGCTTATCCACGAAAACCCCGGTGATTGTTACGCTACAAGCAGGAGGGTTTACATGGCGAAGCATACGTCACAATCGGCGAACACCCCGGAGTTGCGGGAGGTATCGATTGAGATAGCGAATGTCGTGCTTCCCGGTCACCTGAGACTGCCCGAAGCGGCGCGCAGTCTCACCGTATTTGTGCACGGTTCGGGTTCGAGCCGTCACAGCCCGCGAAACAACTACGTTGCGCAGCACTTGAGTGAGCAGGGCATTGCTACCTTGCTTTTCGATCTTCGCAGCCGCGAGACGCGCTTCGACATTGATCTTTTGTCGCGTCGGCTTGCGGACGTGCTCGACTGGCTGCCGGAGCATGACGTGTATCCCTCCGGCGTTGAAAGATATGAAGCACTTTCTCTCTTCGGGGCGAGCACCGGCGCAGCGGCGGCACTCCGGGTGGCTTCGCAAAAGCAGCGGAAGGACCGGATATGCGCGGTTGTGAGCCGTGGCGGTCGTCCAGACCTCGCCGGCGACGCCCTCGCGGGCGTGGAGGTGCCGACATTGCTCATTGTCGGCGGAAATGACACACCGGTCATTGACCTGAATGAGAGGGCAAAGTCCCAGATCCCGGGCACGGTGGAGCTCGAGATTGTACCGGGGGCAACACATCTCTTCGAGGAGCCCGGCGCACTGGATCACGTCTCTCAGTCGGCGACGAGGTGGATCCAGTCTCACTGCGGCGGGTGATGGCGGTACTGTCTGAAGGCGAATACCTAGTTGTTTTCTCCAATCTCTCCGTGATACGCTTCATTCTAAGTGGTGAACGGCGGTGGGAAAACGGACCGGCAAATCGTATTTTCTCGGGCTCGCGACAGCTACGGCGCTTGTCACGCTCCTGTCATCGTGCTGGTTGTTGAACAATCCCTTGGATCCCGCGGCAGCGAGTTTCACGGGGGAACGCACTGATCGCCTTGTGGCGACGCGAGAGCTCGTCTCCTTCGAGTTCTCCCCCGCAGACAACGCTCAACTCATAGACTCTGCAATTGCGACAATCGTGGACCGTGACGTGACGGTCACGGTCCCGAACCATGTCGACCGCAGCCGCCTGATCCCGCGCTTCATTACTACCGGAGACTACGTAACGGTGAACGGGAAGACTCAGGAAAGCGGTGTGGATGCCCACGATTTCACGAGTCCCGTCTCCTATGTGGTGCATGCGGCCAATGAGAATACCGCAGTGTACAATGTCACCGTCGTGTTTGCGACGCCGCCGTCCTTCACAGCATTCGGCTTCGCAAAAGCTGATAATCCGGTTCTAGACTTTGACTACCCCTCCGCGGTCGGGGATTCAAGCGTTACCGCCGCACTCCCCGTCGAAGAGGATCAGCGACTCCTCATTCCTCGCTTCGAGTTTATTGGACGTCGCGTAACAGTGGCGGGCGTGGAGCAGACGAGCGGTGTTTCCCAGCAAGATTTCACGAATCCGGTGATGTACACGGTTGAGGGCTACGACGACACCACGACGGTGTATACCGTTTCGGTGAGCAAACCACAGCTCATCCATGTATCCGCCACCACCGGGGATGATGCTTCGGCGGATGGGTCGATTGACCGGCCCTACCGCACATTATCGGCCGTCCGGGACGCCGTCTCCGAGATTGATGCGACGGTGGAGGTGCGTTTCGCGGAAGGAACGTATGAAGGCCCCGTTGAGGTAGAGAGAGATACGCTCATCGTCGGAGGCTACTCTACGGATTTCACGGACCGCGACCCGGCAACGTATGTAAGTGAGATCACCAATCCAGTCGTGACCGGGGGCGACTGGGATTTCGGCGAAGGCATTGATGACCTCCCGAACTATACCATTTCATTTGGGGGATCCGTTTCCGGGGTCACGCTGTTGACCGGATTCACCATTCACGCGGGGGGCGGACAGGACACCGCGGCCATCCTCTGTTTCGGCGCTTCACCTTCAATTCGAGACAATGTGGTCGTTTCCGGAGCAGCCACCGGGGCAACAATAGGCATCGCCGGCGGGCAAGGAGCGCCAAGCATTGAGGGCAACACCATTACGCTCGGGGGCGGGTCCGCGGAAAGCTATGGTGTCATTGTAGTTGAACCGGATGACTATCTGCGTGTGACGGGAAACAGCATAGACGCCGGTGCCGCCGTCGAGACCAGTATCGGCCTCTACCTCATAGAACCCGCAGGCGAGGTCGCCGGAAACAGCATTCGCGGCGGCGACGCCGGATATGTTACCGGCATGGTCGTCGCCGACCCCGTCGCCGATCTTTACGTCGAGGACAACACCATAGAAGGGGGCGTGGCAAACTCCGCGTCCTCTCCATCCGGTATCGCCGCAAAGGGCATCACCATTTCCGGTGGCCCCGGTGTTGTCTTTCTACAGGGCAACACCGTTTCCGGGGGCACCACTACGCGTCCGGCGGCTGAGCAGCCGCAAACGGTGGGCGTGGAGCTCGTGGGAGCAAGAGCTTCGGTGACAGATAATCCCTTCATCACCGGCGGGGAGTCCTCGTTCCTCAGCGCCGGCATGACTGTGACGAGTGGAACCATTACCGAAGTCCGCCGCAACGACATCCACGGGGTAGATCCGGGTCGAGTCAGCCCCGTGGTGGAAGTCGCCTTCGGCGTATACGTCTCGGACACTGAGAATGGTGTGGTTGTCTCTGAGAATTCCGTTAGCGGGAACAGTCCTGCCGACTCGACTGCCGGCAATCCCACGGCGGCGGGAGTGGTTCTCGACGGGTCTTCCGGGGCGGTCGCGGGCGTCGAAGTCTCACAGAACACGATCCGAGGGGGTGGTCAGGTCCAGTCCGCGGTCGGTTTAGCAGTGGAGGAGGTGGCGGCCGTCCTTCTGGTCGAAAACTCCATTATTGGCTCTACCCCGGGGCTCTCTTCGACCGGCGGCACGGGAGTGAGCGTTACCAACGCCCTCGTCCGGGCGTACCGGAACGTCATCAAGGGGGGACAGGCAGAGAGCTCCCAGGGTGTGCGTGTTGACAATGGTGGCGAATTGGTCCTCTTGCAGAATCGCGTCGTCGGGTCGGAGAGCGGTTCCTTGACGTCGCAAGGCGCTGCCGTCGACAACGCAATTCTTCGCGGGGGCAGCAATCTCGTCCATTCCGGCATGGGAACCTTCGCTCACGGTGTAGCCGGAACGGGGACTGCGGAATTGTACCTATACAACAACACCGTCGTTGCCGGCCATACTACGAGCACAGAGGTGTATCCCGTGACCGCGGATCCCGGCGTAAGCGGTGAGATTGTCATGAACATCCTCATGATCGGCGACGGCACCCCGGTGAGCGGCTTTGTCGACGGCGGCAGCTTTGCCCCCGGCAGTGTAGCGGGCAACAATGTGCACAACGTAACCGGCGTCGGTGCGGATGGCAGCGCCGTGGCGGGGCCGGACCGCAACATTCGGCTCGATCCGGAGCTCATCGACTTCACAGGCAGTGATGGATTTCACTGGACCATTGAAGATAATGACTGGGGACTCCAGCCCGGGAGCCCCCGCGCCGTCAGTGACGGTGTGATTGGTGATTCGGCCCTTCTCAGCGCCTGGCTCGCTGCGATAGATGCGGATCCGGTCGACTTTTACGGTGTCGAGCGCAGTTATGAAGACCAACCGGTCTCAATGGGCGCCATTGACTTCCGCGGAGGGAGCCTGCCGAAAGAAACCGATCTCCATGTGTGGTTGAGCGCGGAAGCGATCGCCGCCGGCGAAGGAGAACTGGTTTCCTCCTGGCCGAACCTCTCCGGACTCGCCGGTCCGGCGACCGCTCCAAGCGGCTTGGAGCCGACCTACCGGGAAGCCGGCGTCGGCGGACGCCCGTCCTTGGAGTTTTCCGGGGCGCAGCGCATGGATCTTGCTGCAATTCCGTCGCTCCACGGCACGAATCAGGTCACTGTGGCCGTGGCGGCGCAACCGCAAGATCTCGGGTCTCCGCAAGCGCTACTCGATACGTCGGACGGATCCGGCTTTCCTGCGGCTCGCCTGACCTGGGATGCAGGTACCGGCGCGGTTGTAGCCGAGGCGCGGGACGGCCTGGGTGCGAGCAAGACCGTTGCATTGACTGCCACACCTGACGGCGCGGTGCACGCCTACGGTTTTAAGGTAGCATCTTCTCCGGACCTCACTGCGTTTCGGGATGGAGACAACAACACGACGCCGATTAGTCCCCAATTCAACCCCCACGTACAGACGACCATCGGTGACTTTGTATCCGGCGGCGCGCCGCTGTCCGGTCAGGTCGCCGCCGTTCTGATTTGGGGTACGTCCCTCACCGCTCCCCCCACCGTTAACTCTGAAGTCGATCAGGTTGGCTACTTCCTCTCGGCCCGGTACGGGATAAACTACGGCCCTTGATCCAGCACGAAGACAGCGTCGCTCGCCTGGACGCTCAAACCGCGCTCGGTCGCGGAGACGCGAAGATCGACTACACCGGCGCTCGCCCGAGTAACCTCGCCTACCGCGACCAGGATGCCGTCGCCGGTTCTCGTGCCGCGCCGGATCTCCACGCGGTCGCCGATTTCAGCGGAACTCGCAGTGAGGGTCCGAACGGCAATGCGCTCAGGGTCCCCGCTTGCCGTGACGAGGCCGAGAAGCTCCTTGTTGAGTCCGGTTGTGCGGCTCTGTTCGACGACGATTCGTCGTACCGTCTCAGCCGCCTCCTCAATTTCAGCATCATCCGTGGACGCCTCGGCGGCGCTTGCTTGATCCTCCGGCTCCGACGCGGATCCCGAATCGGCGTCGGATGATTCGACAACGGCGATTACCCGGTTCAGGGTTGCGCGCCGTTCCTCGGCTTGTGCCTCGGCGACGCGGCGCTCGGCTTCCTGGACCACACGGTCGACTTCCGCCTCGAGCTCGGCGACGCGTTGCGCCTGGGATTCACGCTGTTCCTCCAGACGAGCAAGCTCTGCTCTCAGCTCGGCTATACGCGACTCTTGTTCCGCGGCGCTTGAAGAGAGAGCGCTCTCCTGGTCCGCGAGCTCGTCCTCGAGCTGCTCCTCGAGGGCGACCGACTCTGCGCGCTCAGTCTCTAAGGCCGCCTGAAGCTGGTCCCGTTCGGAGCGCACCTTGGCGAGGTCGGACTCAAGCTGAGTAATCTCTTGGCCCAGCTCG
>CAYPTH010000008.1:0-24830 GCA_964413635.1 uncultured Spirochaetaceae bacterium | reverse complement strand
CCAGCTCGGAGATTCGCGCCTCCAGCTCCGCTTCGCGCTCGTTCAGCGCGGCGCTCTGTTGCTCCAGATTGGACACAAGTCCTGAGAGTCGCTCCACCTCGGTTTGCGACTGCTGAAGGCTCTCCCGCACGGACTCGTTTGTTTGCTCGAGCGTGGTGATTGTCTGCTGCTGCTCCTCGAGGAGCTCGGCGCTCGCCCCGGCTCGGTCACCTTCAACCGAGGCGAGCTGATCTTCCAGCGCACTGCGCTGTTCGGCGAGGCGCTCCTCTTGGTTGATCAAGCTCAGAATGGAATCGGCAACGCGCACCTGCGTCTCCCGACGAGCCTGGATCTGAGATACGCCCAAGAATGTCGGCGTGTCAAAGAGTGCCGATAGCCCTTCCAGAGCTTCCCGTGCCGCGCCATAATTGTCGTTCCGAAGTGCGGAGAAAACCTGCTCGTATGTGCCGGCCAGCTGGTCCTGAAACAGTTGAATGCTAGCCTGTTCGGATTCCAAGGTTTGTAGCCGTTGTTGCGCGGCGCCTGCGGCCTCTTGCGCCTCGGAGAGTTGTGCCTCCAGATCGGCCCGTTCTTGAGCCAGTTGCTCCTCAAGGGCGGCGGTGTCGCTCTCCAGCTCGTCGATGCGGGCGTTGAACTCGGCCTCGACCTCGTCTCGATACGCCTGGACTTGGCTCTCAACTTCGGCTTCTCGTTCCGCCTCGAGCTCTTCGATCCGCTCGGCAATGTCGGCCTCGGAGGTGCCGAGAGCTTGCAAGCGCTGTCGCTCGGCCTCCAACTCCGCGTTCAACTGAGCACGAAGCTCCGCCTCGCGACCGGCAACTTCGGCATCCAGGTTTTCTTCCAGCTCCCGTTTGGACTCCGCCAAGCTCGAGAGCTGTGACTCAATGGCATCTATCTCCGCCTCTTTCTCGGAGAGTTGTTCTTCAGAGCTTCGGCGGATCTCTTCGATTATGCGGCTCTCGGTGGAGAAGACCTCTGCTGTGTCGAGGGCGAGCGCTTCTTCCCTGGTGTTGAAGATGGTGGTAACGGCGTAGAGAGAAATACCCACCAGCGCCGCCAGCAATAGGTTCACAACAATGGGAAGACCAATGCCCAGGCTGCCCTCACCGCGTCGTACCACCATTGCATCTCTGGGTAATTGGCGTCCGGAGATGAGGCTCTCTATCTCTGAGAGGACCTCAGGATCTTCATCCAGTTGTGATTTGCCGGCACCGTCGTCAACAATGGTGAACTCCATCTCTGAGGATTCACCGAGTCGCATGTCAAGGCGGTAGCGACGTTCCTTTGCCTGTTCCAGTAGTCCTGAAGATGCCATCTCTCTAGAGTATCGACCTCGGTCGGGAATAACCGATAGTATCATGAGAGGTCCCGTTTTTTGGAGTGGCTCACATGAGTATTCGCATCAAGATCATTCTGGTTGTGCTTCCCTTGATCATTGCCACGGGAGCGGTGGTTGGGATTTCTGCAAGCCTCCTGGCGCGAAGCGGAATAACTCGTGTGGCCGTCGAAGCCCTTGGCTTCAAAGCTCGGGAGTTGCGCCAGTACGCCAACAATCAGTGGCAGCTCCTCGTGGACAACGAGCTCGTCGATCAGCCGCAGTACCGGCAGCTCACCCAACAAGCGATTGCCTCCTACGCGAACACCCTTCGACAGACGGAAACAGAGAGAATCTTAGCCTTCAACGCCGACGGATCACCGGCCTTCCAGACCGGTGACCCCGTAGAGCCGACAGGGGCTGAACAAACACAGTTTGCATCTCGCTACGCCGAGGAGGTCACCGGCTGGGTGAGCTTCAGTCTTGGCGGGGTCCCTCGGGTGGGGCAAGCGTTCTTCTTCGATCCCTTCGACTGGCGCCTCATTGTCAGCGAGACCGAGGCAAGCTTCTATGGAGAGGTAGAGGAGATTACGCGGCAAGCGGGGATCATTCTAGTTGCCGCCCTCGCCGTTGCCACGGTTCTTCTGTTGATCTTCTCCAACGTCATGACAAAGCCCATTCAGCAGCTTGTCGGCGCCATGCGGAGCATAACGGAGAACAATGATCTCTCTCAGCGAGTCGAAGTCAAGTATCGCGATGAGATCGGAACCCTCGGAAAGACCTTTAACGTCATGATCGGTGAGCTCGAGAAGGCCTACGATCAGATCAAGTCTTACGCGTATCAGGCGGTGTTGGCAAAGAAGAGCGAGACGAAGATTCGGAATATCTTCCAGAAGTACGTACCCTCCGACGTCATAGATCAGTTCTTCACAAATCCGGAATCCATGCTCGTCGGTCAGAACCGCGACCTGGCGATCCTCTTCACCGATATCCGCAGCTTCACAAGCATTTCCGAGTCCTTTGCGCCGGAAGATCTGGTGAGCTCCCTCAACCACTATTTTGAGGTCATGGTAGACGTCATCATGGAGAACGCGGGGATTGTGGATAAGTACATCGGTGATGCGATCATGGCGTTCTTTGGCGCTCCCGTGTCGCATGGAGACGATGGTTTGCGCGCCGTCGGCGTGGGGCTGCAAATGAAGCGCATTGTTCACGAGTTCAATGAGAGCCAGACGCGTAAAGGCCTCCCTCCGTTCAACACCGGCATTGGCGTCAACTACGGACGCGTCGTCGTCGGAAACATCGGCTCTGAGCGGAAAATGGACTACACCGTAATAGGCGACATGGTAAACCTCGCCTCACGGCTCGAAGGTCTGACGAAAAAGTACGGACAGGAACTGCTTTTTTCGGGCAGCGTGCACGCCCAGGCAAAGGACCGCTACCCCTGCCGGTTCATTGACAAGGTCCAGGTAAAGGGAAAGACTTCTGGTGAGGACATCTATACGGCGGAAGAGACCTTAAGCGCAGAACAGGAGTCACTGTGGCCGGCGTATCACCGAGCTATCGAAGCCTATTACCGCCGTGACTTCCGCGAGGCGGCCCGGCTCTTCGAAGGATTCCTTCAGCGCAGCCCCTCCGACAAGCCGGCCCAAATCTTCTTGGAGCGTAGCACGCGCTACGCCGAGTCACCGCCTCCTGAGGATTGGAACGGCACCGAAATAATGACCGAGAAGTAGCCCAAGCATTCACGGCGCTTCGCGGTCCTCACGGCGCCTGGCGGTCGGCAGTTTCCTCGCCCTCGCGTTGCAGAGCGGCATCGACCTGCTGCAAGTCGGCCAAGATTTGTCGCGGCCGCTCGAGCTGCAACCGAGCCCATTGCCACAGCGAAAACGCAGCAGCCGTAATGCCGGCTGAGATGGTACTGCTTGTCCTGAGGTCATTCACCCGTTGCCGGAGCTCCACGGCGTCCTCGGTGAACTGCGCCTCCGCATAGTTCGAGTAGGCAATCTGTCCAAGGAGAAGCGTGCTCGCGGTGACCGCCGCCCCGGTTATAGCCGTCGACAGTGCGAGCCACGAGCCCTGGCGAAGCTCCGGAGCGCGCTCTAGGGCACTGCGGAGGTCCTGTTCCAGCGAGGCTCTCCGGTCGTGAAGGTCGGCGACCTCGGCCGCTTGTGCCTGATTTGTCTGGGGCCTTCGGGGATGCAGGATGACCGTCGCCTCGAGCGGATCCAATTGCGGTGTCCGCGCCAGGAGCATGACGGTTGTGGAAAGGAACGCGATCCCGCCTCCCACGGTGAGGGGCAGAATGCTGTCGTTGAAATTGCCTCGAATCTCCGCCGCCCGTGCGCCCCCCTCTTGAGCGAATAGGGCTTCGGCGTAAAGCGCGGTTCCAGCGAGGAAGGCCGTCCCGCCGAGGATGCTTCCAGTTATTGCAAGGCCCTTCGAGGCTTCCTGACGCCATGTGGGCCTTGTGTAGTCCGCTTGCAGCTCGATGACCGGCGCGCGCTCCATTACCGAGGTGTTGTATCCGTCGTGTAGCGTCATGCCGGCGGCCAAGAGGCGCAGTGATCTGATTTCGCCTGCGGTTACCGGGTAATCCTCTATCAGTTCTTCTTCCAAGGAGCGCAACTCGTCGACTACGTCGCCCGTCGCCTGTACCGGATCCTCCGGCAGCAGACCGTGTGCCGTGTCAAGCGCGGCGTCGGGGCCTTTGTCTTGGTCCTCTTGGCTCGCAAGTGGATACGCAGATGAGATGGCGATAAGGAGGAGCGCGGTAGTACGTCGAAGCATTACTCTCCGTTCTCCTCGTGGTCGAGAGCTTGCAGTCGTTGTTGGTACTCGTCCATCTCTTCGTCGTCGCTTGCCAGGGCAATGAGTCTCTCGTAGTCCCGGCGGAGCTCCAGGATAATTGTGGCTGCACCATGTTCGCCATCAAGCTGTGCTTCCCGAACGGCAACGCGCTGAAGGAGGAACTGCTTTTCCGTGACGCCGCCGAGAGTAAGTTCCATACGCCGGAGAGCCTCGTGCGCCCGAGCAAGCTCGCCCGTTTCGAGGGCAACTTCGGATATTGATAGGAGAGCCGGGTTGAACTGACTTGGATCGGGATAGCGGCGCGGTATCTCCTCGAAAAAGGCAAGCGCAGTCCGGGGTGAACGAAATAAGCGATAGATTTCGCCGATGCTTCGCAGTGCCGCCGGGACACGACCGGATTCGGGGTACTCGTCAATTAAACGCTCGAAGTCGCTGAGGGCTTCCTCGAAGGCGCCGAATCGAAATGCTTGGTTCGCCTGGTCAAAGAGCTCGTCCGCCGCGCTTGGACGCGTGCCGGCATCCACAAAGCGCGGCTCTCTGGTCTCGTAACGGAGTTTGTCGACAGACAGGCCAATGAAAACGCCCCCGGAGACGGCCGCAAATCCGGCGGCCGCCAGTGTTGCCGGACTGGTATACAGGCTGCCGCGCGGTTCGATCACGTCATCAATTAGAGAAATGCCTGCGATCGCCAAGAAAGCGGGAATGGACCACCCGGCGGCGCGTCGGAGTGGCTCGTGCGGGTAGACTCGGGAGATCTTGAGGGCACCGTCGCCGCGTGACAGCTCGTAACTCCCAAGGGGCGAGATCACCCCCACTCCGGGGGCGCTCCGTCGGACGGATCCCAGAGAAATTGCATTGACCCCTTCGAAGTGGGCAACAAGCTCTTCTCGTTCCAGCTCGACGCGAATGCCTTGGGGCCACTCGCCCTCGGCGGAAACAGTGCTTACCAGAGGCCGGTAGCCGGCTTTACGGAGAACGATCTCGTACTGCTCCGCACCGGGGTCGAGCGCGACGCTTAGGGGCGTCACGGAGGTCTGCAATTCGCCGTTGACGAAGACCTGCGCGAACATGGGGTCGCTGTGCAGGTACAACAGCGGAGACGCCGGCTTGTCCTGCGCGCTTGCAGCCGGCGCCATTAGAAGCAAGACGAGTCCGATACACAGTGCAACAGGAGAGCGTCCACGGCTGTTCATTGGACACCAGTGTACTTGAATTATCGTCACTTTGTAACGATGTTCATGCTGGTAATGATACATCACAGAAAAGGAGTTACCATGAGTGAGGTGCTGAAATTGTTGGAAACGCGACGCTCGAAGCGCGCCTTGTCGGAGGAGAAACTCCCGAGTGAGGTTGTGGACCGTCTCATGCGCGCGGCGACGCTGTCACCGTCATGTTCGAACAACCAGCCGTGGCGGTTCGTGTTGGCACAAAGCGACGCTGCACTGGCAAAGGTTCACGAATCTCTGAAGCGCGGCAATTACTGGGCTACTCGAGCACCGTTGATCGTCTTGGTCATTAGCAACCCGGACTTGGACTGCAAGGCAAATGACAATCGAGAGTACGCGCTGTTCGATACCGGGATGGGAGTCTTTGGTATGCTCGTTCAGGCAGAGCAGGAGGGACTCTACGCGCACCCCATGGCCGGGTTCGACGCCGAGAAAATGAAGGCGGCATTCGGCATTGAAGATCCCTTTCAGCTTGTTACGGTGATTGCGGTCGGGTATCCTGCTTCCGATACATCAATGCTGAACGAAAAACACCAGGAACAGGAAGACGCGCCTCGTTCCCGTAAGCCAATCGAGGAGATAGTGTTTCACGACGAGTGGCCGGGACGGTAGGGCGCCAACGGGAGCTTATGAACGCAATCAAAAGGGCGATCGAAGAGGACTTTGTCAACATTCTCAAGGATTCTCTCGGAGACAATCTGTATTCGGTGGTGGTCTACGGCAGTTACGCCACCACCGGTTTTCGACCCGGCGTTTCCGACGTCAATGTGCTGATTCTCTCGGAGGAATCCGCAGCGCGAAGCCTCAAAAGCTTGTCAAAGCGCGCACATCGACTCATGCGACGCCGGCGAATTACCCCACTCCTTCTCACGCGGGGCGAATTCCTCACCAGCGCCGACGTATTCCCCATGGAGTACATGGACATGCAGGCCCGCCACAGCGTGCTGTACGGCCCCGACCCAACGGGGGAACTGACGTTCTCTCAGGACAATCTGCGACACCAGCTCGAGCATCAGCTCCGGGGAAGCCTGGTATCGCTCCGTCAGCTGGTTCTCTCGGCGAAAGGTAGTGGACGCCTGCTTGGCCGTTACCTGAAGCGTTGGTACGGATCAATTGGCGCGATATTTCGCGGAGTGCTGCGACTCAGCGGTACAACGGAGCTTCCGCAGACACCGGAGGAGCTGGTTCGACAGATGAACGACAGCCTGGGGCTCGAAGCCGGGCCCTTTCTGACGCTGCTTGGCTATCGCAGTGGTGAACGGACGGATCCAAATGCTCTTGCCACGGAGTTGCTTATCCGCTTGGAATCGCTGGTGGCGATTGTGGACGCATTCGAGGCGAAAGATGCATAGGATCGCCCGCCCTGTCCGACTCGGCCTCATTCTCTGTGTATTTCTCGGCGTCCTTGCCGGGGTGGCCTTCGCTCAAGATTCCGACCTGCCTCGACCAAGGGGCGTGGTCAATGACTTCGCGGACGTAATCCCCGCATCCGGCGAGGAGGCAATTCGCCGCGATATCGAAGCTATACAGCAAGCCACCCCTGTCGAAATTGCGGTGGCGACCGTGCCCTCAATAGATCCCTACGGGTCCATTGAGCAGTACTCAATTGCCTTGGCCTCTGAGTGGGGAATCGGAGGAGAAGAAAGCGACACCGGAATCCTCATGATTGTCGCCATGGATGTCCGAGAGGTGAGGATTGAGGTGGGCTACGGTTTGGAAGGACCCATACCCGACGGTCGCGCCGGGGCCATCTTGGACCAGGCCGTTCTTCCGCTTTTGAGTCAGGATGACTACGCCGCGGGGTTTCAAGCCGGGGTGCGCGAAATTGCGGGTATTCTTGAAGACGAGTACGATGTCGAGATCTCCGGTTCCACCTCCAACACGCAGCGGTCCGGCCGATCAAGTGAACAGGGCTCCGGCATTGGGCGCTTCCTGTACATTCTCATCTTTCTCTTCGTCTTCGGCGGAGGACGGTTCCTCTTTCTTCCATTCATGATGATGGGAGGGGGTGGGTTCTTTGGCGGTGGCTTCGGGTCGCGAGGTGGTGGCGGCGGCGGCGGCTTCTCCGGCTTCGGCGGCGGAGGTTTCGGAGGCGGTGGTGCCTCTCGAGGATTCTAATAGGAGTAAGGGCAAGATATGGCTCAACGCAACAACAGGGCCGGCCTCATTGGTATAGGGGTTGGCGTTCTCATTCTCGTAATTGTCGGATTCTGGTACGTCGGCCAGCGAAACTCCCTGGTAACCATGGACGAACAGGTCGACGCCGCATGGTCCGAAGTTGACAACCAGCTGCAGCGACGTAGCGATCTCATTCCGAACCTCGTGAACACCGTCCGGGGCATTGCTCAGCAGGAGCAGGAGGTATTTGGCCAGATCGCCGAGGCGCGCAGCCGCCTCGCCGGGGCAGGCTCGGTATCTGAGACCGCGGAAAGCTACGAGCAGCTCCAATCTGCACTGAGTCGCCTGCTCGTAATCGTTGAGAACTACCCGGAGTTACGGTCGAACGAAAACTTCATTCGTTTGCAAGACGAGCTCGCAGGCACCGAGAACCGCATTGCGGTTGCGCGGCAACGCTACAACGAGGCGGTGAGACGCTTCAATACGCGCATTCGGCTGTTTCCCACCTCAGTCGTGGCCAATCAACTCGGTCTATCGCAGAACGAGTACTTCGAGATCTCTGATGAGGCCCGAGAAGTACCCACCGTCGACTTCGGATCCGACTGAGTCCGAGGAGCGGGCCCGTGAGCGGCCACCGGGGCATTGGTCATCCGGCGTCAGTAGCTTGTCTCATTGAGCACCCGAAGGAGCTCGTCAATGGTGATGGGCTCGAAACGCCGGAGACGCTCGCTCCCGTCGTCACCGAGGAGTACCAGGGCAAAGCCGTGTGATTGTAGCTCGAGCATTCGCCTGAGCTCCGACGGCGTGAAGGCCGTCGTTGACTCGCCGTCAATGGCCACGCGCATCCCGGCCACGGTGATGACCAACACTCGTTGCCGGTCCAGATCTCCGTGGCGGTGGTGAATGCGGTTCAGCATTGTCTGGTACTCTTCGTCCTCACTGGAAGATGAGAACATTACCAGGACCGGTCGGTTTATCCACTGTGCTGTCAGGCTCGACACAATTCACCTCCCCCGTGGAACGAAGCTCTTCGACGCGACGAGATTGTAAACGGCGACATCTTGCGATTCAACACGTCTATCGCTAACCTATCGACCAGTGGGAAAGCGTGAGGGGTACATGAAGTGTAGGAGTGGACGTGCGGTTCTCTTGATAGGGCTCCTGTGTGCCGCGGTGCTCTCTGTTCCCGCCCAAGCCGGCAGTGCCGCTGAGGCGACTGTGGTATCGGTCCAATTCGAGGTCACCGAGTCTCGCTACGCCTCTCTGGACGCGTATCGATCCGCCGTATCGAGGGTCGTGAGAACTGCAACGCGAGACCCCCGCGTTGACCTCGTGGTCTTCCCGGAGTACATCAACGTTCCCGCCCTCTTTTCCGAGTACCGAAGCGTACTGAACGAGGCGGAGTCCCTCGATGCCGCACTCGAGCTCATCCTCGGCCGGGAAGCTTCATCCGCGTCACTCCGGGAGTTGATTCTTCAAGAGGCCGACGAGGTTCACCCGGAATTGCTCGAGATGTGGTCCGGTCTTGCCCGGGAATACGGCGTTGCACTGCTTCCAGGGACGTTCTTCGTCTCTCACCGCGAAAATGGCTCTCGGACCTTGCGAAACCGAGTGGTTCTTCTCGATGCGACCGGCGCCCAGATCTACCGTCAGGACAAAGTGTTTCTCACGGCCTTTGAGCGGACACGCCTCGGTGTGTCCCGTGGAACCGTGGAGGCGGCTCATCCCGTATCCATTGAGGGGCTCGAGGTCGGAGTCACGGTGTGCCGGGACTCCTATTTCGAGGAGTGGGACGCGGCCTTTCGCGGCGTCGATCTCTGGATAGATCTCCGCGCCAATGGAGAACCCTACACTCCCGCCGTGCGGGAGCGATTCACCGAAACCTTGCCGGAGCGCGTCACCGCTGTGGGAGCGAGGGCCGGTCTCAACGCTTCACTGACCGGCAGCTACCTCGACTTGTTGTGGGAGGGACCCTCCTACCTTGTCGACTCTCGGGGAAGGCGCACCGCGGAGAGCCCTGATGTCGTGGGTACGTCCCTCTTGGTTCTCACCTTGAGCGGAGACGCGGACTCCCGGGAGCACTGAAGGCTGGAATCACGTCTCCGAGAGCGTTTCAGCGAGTTGTTCGGTTAGGGAGCGAAGCCGATCCACGTTGTGGGGAAAGACGTAGGCAAGCAAGCGGCGGTGTACGAAGTCATCCCGTCGCCGCCACGACGGTGGAACATCTACGTGCAGGCCCAGGGTGTCCCGGAGATTCGGAAGAACGCACTGTTGCAGATCAGCAAGAAAGCGATGTAAGGCGCAGAGCACGTCCTCGACTCCCCCCTGCTGAGCCACGAGGTACCGGAGCTCTCTCACGTTTTGCATATCCACCCCGGAGCGGGCCACGAGGGTCGCGGCCCGCCCCGTATCAAAGTGATCTTCGAAGAGGCCGCGTATGTTGTGTAGAATCTCCGCCGTATCGGGATTGATATAGCATGTATCGTACGCCGTTGACATCGTTCTCAATATCGGTGGATTGTCCCGTTCCTTAAGACTCAAGGAGGTGTCACATGCACCACGAGGTCTTTTATGTGGCCGATGCCGACGTTACAGCCGTGTTGGATGCAGCGCTCACATCACTCCTCTCCACCTGCTTCACGAAGCCGGAAGACAAGGTTTTCCAGACGAGGCGCTACTTTCACGAGATTCCTGCGCACCGTTTTCTGATTCCAAGTGATGAACAAACGCAGAGCGTTTCGGCGGCGGAGTTCTCCGACGTGGCGGCCCACCTGGCCGTACACGACCGGGAGATCGCAGCGTCCGCCGGCAGCTACCCCTGCGGCGGGATATCCGAGGTTGCAGTCGCGCCCCGTTACCGACGACGCGGGCTTGCCCGCAGGCTGCTTGAGACCGCGCTGGAATGCATGAAAGAACGCGGACTCGCTTTTGCACTTCTCTTCGGAGATCCCGCGGTCTACGAGTCGAGCGGGTTCCGCGCGGCGGCGAACGTTATCTGCTACCGGGATTACGCGACCGAGGAGAAGCGACGCGAGGTCTTTGGTCGGACAACAGGAAGCGCAGCCTTCATGTATCGCCCTCTATCTGGGCAGGATTGGCCGCAAGGGGAGATCGACCTTCAGGGCTACGGATTCTAAGCGTCACACGGTGCCGGCGAAGGTGCGCAGGCCGAAGAGGGCTGCGCCGATTGCGCCCGCACGGTGTCCGAGGAGCGCAGGCTCAAGGCGTGTCTGGGCGTGAGTTGCGGGCAGCGTATAGCGGGGCAGTACCTGGGCTATGCGTGAAACGAGCTCCGGCATCCCCTCGGTTACGCCACCTCCCACCACGACCATTTCCGGCGCAAGGAGGTTAACGGTAATCCCAATGACGTGGGCGAGCGCCTCCGCGGCGTTTTGGACCAAGTGAACCGCAAAGGGGTCACCTTCCGCCAGGTGAGAGGCGAGAGCCGCTACCGAAGGGCCCGTCGCTGTTCGCTGGACCTCCAGTGCAAGAGGAGTGTCGAAGCCCCTCGCTTCCGCTTGCGCCCGCTCTCGCAGCCCCGTCGCCGAGGCGTAGCGCTCGAGGCAGCCGCGTTGGCCGCAGGGACATTGCGGTCCATTGCCATTCACGACGGAATGGCCGATCTCGCCCGCCAATCCCCCATGACCCGCATACAGGGAGCCGCGCAGATAGAGCCCGCCTCCGATTCCGGTACCAATGAAGACCCCCAAGACGTCCTGTCGGTCCCGGGCCGCGCCACGAAGGCTTTCACCAAAGATTGCCAGGTTTGTGTCGTTCTTTACCGCGACGGGCAAACGCAGGCGCGCGGACAGATGCTCTTGGAGAGGCCGATCGCCCCAGTTCTCCAGATTGACGGCGTCACCACGAATGGCACCGTTCTCATCCACCGGCCCGGGGGTGCCCAAACATACCGCGTGCACCTTCGCCGCGCGGTCGCCGGCCTCCGCGACGATCTTGTCGATCTCACCGAGCAATGCCTCCGGGCTCCGCGGCGTGGTACGCTGGGCCACCTCCGAAACCGCGCCGGACCCGTCGACCGTGGCCCACTTAATGGATGAACCGCCGAGATCGATTCCGAGCACTACGCCGTCCATGCAACCCTTCCCGGACGTAGTTCCGTCCACTCAGGCAGTTCGCGTGGTCTTGTGAGACCCACGGAAGGCACTGCAAAGAGTCGTTCTATGAACATCTGGGCGGCCCCGATTGCCCCCGCCCACTCCCCTTCTCGAGCCGGTCGGAGCGGGACTCCGCTTACCCGCGGATCGATGTATCGCCCCGATAGCTCGTCTCGCAGGAGCGATTCGACGACATGGCGGTGCCGTATCAAATCTCCGGCGTACACGAGGGCTTGCGGCCGAAGCATGGACACGGGCACTGAGAGGCTCTCGAGAAGTTCCCCGACCGCTTCATACGCGCTTTCAATGCCCTTGCCGGTGGAGTTGTGCGGCGTTCCAGGCCGCCACGGCTCGCCTGATGTCTCGCCGGGACTTCCAAGTTTCCACGGGGCGGAGTGGAATTCGCCCGCGCCGAAATCGTGTCCGTGGTGGACCGAGCCATTGAGAACGATGCCGGTGCCGACCCGGAGCGCGGCAACCCGGTTCTGCCCCGACGGTGATTCGGTGAGCGTGTCGGAAACGATTCGTGCCGTCACTGCGAGAAGGGTCGAAATCCGGCCGATTCCCGACTCGCAGAGCGCTCCCCATGCAACGGCATTCGCGTCGTTCTCAATGAGCAGTGGCACCGTTGTGGGAAGCGCCGTGACGCTGCGTACCGACGTGTTCTCTAGCTCGAAGGACTGTGATTCCACAATGGTTCCGCGGACCGGATCCACTCGAGCCGGGACGGCCAAGCCGACGCCGAGAAGAATACCCGGTACGCCCGACTCTTTACGAAAGCCGGCAACGCGCTCCGTCGCGTGAGTCAGGACGGCCGCGGGACCCAGGGTGCCACGGCCCTCAGTGCGGACGGAGTGACTGCCACGGGCGAGAACCGTCCCGGCAAGGTCGGCAATGACCATGCGGTATTCCTCAGGCCGCGCATCGATCCCGGCAACATGCAACTCCTCCGCGTGTATGCGCAAGCCGATCCGCGGACGTCCCCCGGTGCTGCGAGGCCCCTCTGCACTGTCCTCTCGCACCAGACCGTCGGCCAGAAGCTCCCGGGCGAGGTTGGTCACCGTGGATTTGGTGAGCCCGGTCCTCGCGGCGACCTCGGTACGGCTTATCCCGGGGCGTTCGCGAATTGCGCGCATAATCAGGGCCGTGTTCATGGACTTCTGATAGGCTTGGTTGCCCGTTGTCACTCCCGCGCCTCCGCCTGCGATCGCAAGGCTCGTGAGTGCGTAAAGAACTCATCCAGGCTCATTGACTTTAAGTAGACGATGCCTCGGGTGGCGCGAACAAGCGGACGGGGGTGCTCGTAAAAGAACTCCTTCCCCAGGAGAGTGGCCAGGTGCTCGTACTGCTCGACCTGAATTCGCTGTGCAAGAAGCGAAAAAGGACCTTCAAACTCATAGCTCGGAAAGGAAGCTGCCTTTTGCGAGGTGTAGGTGCTCATGAAGCTGTGGTGCTGCAGGGTGAGCATGTTGAGTGAAACCGGCACAAAGATATTCGCGTCGGCCGTATCGAAGCGATACCAGACGTTCCGGTAGCCCCAGACCTCGATATCGTCTCGCCCCGTCTCCTCACGGTAGAGGCGCAAGGCCTCTGCGAGGGACTGCAGAACCTTGTAGTGTGTGTCCGGTCCGCTCGCCTCGGGATCAAAGGCGACGGTAACGACGTCGGGATTCACCTTTCGCAGGAGCTCGAGGACCGGCACCACGTCGCGCGAGACCGAGGGATCCTCGGTGAATATCTCTCCCTTATAGAACCCCAGTCGCAGGTGATCGATTGCCTGTGAGTTCCACCCAAAGTAGCCCCACAAGCACTCCGACTCGAACTCGCGGACCATTCCCTTGAGCGTCTGAATGTAGCCAAGGTCCTTCTTCCCGGGATACTGCGTTTCGAAGTAATTGATCAGCTCCTCGACACGATGCGCCAAGTTCTCCATGTCGGTGTCTTCGAAGATGGTAACCAAATCGCGATACAGTCGGCGCAAGGTGCCTTCCTCCTGCATCTCCGGCGACTGTGCGGCCAGGCCGTCGAGGTAGAGCCAGACATCGTGGTCGCGATAGTGGCTGTTCTCCGCATCGAAATACCCTTGATCGGTGAGAGACGCAAAGTCAAAGCGATCGCTATCCAACGCCGTCTTCAGCATGCGTGACAGCTCGAGCATGTACCGGTTTGTGACCGCGGTGAAGCCACTCGTAAATGTCGCGAAGTAGTGTGAGTTGCTGTGCTCCCGGATATGGCGTACCACGTAGGGCAGATAGCCGAGCATGATGTCGTCGTGGTGGGGCTCGGTGTGCAGAAAGCGCTTGTTCCGTTGAACAAGCATTCCCTCCTCGAGCTTGGCCCGCACCGCCGCGTCGGCTTCCTTTACCAGATCCGCAGTGGATTTCTTGGTCTTCTTCAGCAAGACTTCACCGAAGGGGTCAGCCTGGAGATCCTTCTCGGAAAGGTCGCTCAGGCGCTTTTCATTCTTTACGGCGGCATCAATCACGATCTGGTGCTGCTCGTTCTGGGGAAGCTGCTCCGTCGCGTTGAGCCGCTCGATGCGCCGCTTTGTAAGCCTGCGCGCAGCGCCACGCGTTAGGTAGAACGCCGAATTTTTCAGATCGTGCAGCGCGGTGGCGGGTCGAAGGATGCTCTTTTCAGACTCCACGGCATCAGCAACTATCCCCGCCTTCGCTTCACCAGCTGCCAGGACAATGGCCACGGCATTCTTGTTGTAGGTGATG
Organism: uncultured Spirochaetaceae bacterium; assembly: GCA_964413635.1. Classification (GTDB taxonomy): domain Bacteria; phylum Spirochaetota; class Spirochaetia; order DSM-27196; family PWMO01; genus CAYFQV01. The sequence continues at coordinate 10,522 of CAYPTH010000008.1, read as the reverse complement.
GTGGAGAGTCCAATAGTTATGGTGAGCCGCTTCTTTGCAACTTCAATCCCCCCCAGGTCGGAGGCAGCTGCCGCCTGGGTCTCGTAGTTTATGGGGCAGAGTCGCGTCGTCGAGTGGAAGTCGCTTCCTGCCACGTTGAAGGCGATATGCCCGTCAGGACCGATTCCGCCAAGAAAAAACCCAATACCGCCGAGCTCACGAATGCGCTCTTCATACTCGGAACACCACTCGTCCACCCGGTGAATCACGTCTTTCTGGAGTTGCTCCTCCTTCGTCCGCGGATGGCGATAGCGCAGCGAGAGGTCTACAGCTCCGTCTCCCCAGACATCTTCCAAGCTCCGCCCATCCGGGATCCCGATGCGCTCGGTATTGATGAGCAGGGCCTTTTCGCGGGGCATTCCAAAGGCTTCCAGATAGTACTTGTCGACGTAGTGGAAGAAGCTGTTGGTGTGTCTGGGGTTTACCGGGTAAAACTCATCAATCTGCACGAAGCGCAAGGATGCCATGTCCGGCTTCCGTGAGGGGTCTAAACCGTGAGCTTCCAGCTCCTTCGCAGTGTCCTTGTCGTTCCACCCATCCAAGAACCGACCCACCTCGTGGATGAAGTACTGCGGTGTCTTTCCGGTGGGAAGTGATACCACCCCGCCGGGATTTGCCTGAACCCATTCGAGAAACCGAGCAGCAGCGAAGGTTCCGAGCATGGGGAAGTTTTCGACTACCACCACCCCAATGTGCTCATGGCCTTTGTAGCAGCGCTTCTGCCCGGTGCGCTCCAGCATGACCCTCTCAACTCCAGACATCATAGCTCCCCCTGCATGCATTTCGTTAATGCACTGCATGAACAAACCTAAGATGGAAAAGAGGGCTTGTCAAGGTACGCGGTTGCTTGGGAGCCATTCCAAATCTGGGATGCGCATCGGGCTTGGGTTCTCGCGTCCAGCAGGATTCGAACCTGCGACCTACGGCTTAGAAGGCCGTTGCTCTATCCAACTGAGCTATGGACGCTTCACGGAGAATCGGGATGAGAGGATTCGAACCTCCGATCTCCTGCTCCCAAAGCAGGCGCCTTAGCCACTAGGCTACATCCCGGTGTGTCGACGTGGGCAGATCATAATCGAGGCCTCCCGTGGGCGTCAACTCGGGCAGCTGTTTACCTACACTCTCGGCGCCGCTACACTCTGCCCATGCCCCACTCTCCCTCAGTCGCCGCACAGCGTCTCTCCGAGCTTGTTCGCAGCGAGGGGCTCAGCGTCGCGGGGATTGCCCGTGCCGAAGCGCTTCCCCGAAAGGAACGTGCCTTCGCGGAGTTCTTGCGACGTGGCCACGCTGGGTCCATGTCGTACCTGCACCACCAAGCCCCGAAGCGCTACCGCCCTACAAGCCTTGTGCCGTCGGCGCGGAGCATTGTCTTCGTCGCCCTGAACTACTACCGCGCCATGCCTGAGCCCCCCTCCCCCGCGACCGGTAGCCGGTCGCCTGCTCGCTTCGGGCGGGTCGCACGCTACGCTCAGGGCCGGGATTACCATAAGGTAATCGGCAATCGTATCAAGCGAATTGCAAAGACGCTGCGTAACGAATTTCCCCAGGAGAGCTTCCGCGCATTCACCGACGCCACACCCCTAAGTGAACGAGTCTACGCCGCCCGCGCCGGGGTCGGCTTCCACGGACGCCATACCTTGCTCATCAATCCCTCCCTGGGAAGTTGGTTTCTCATTGGCGAGATTGTCACGACCATTGACATGGAGCCGAGCAGCTACCCGGCTGATCAACGGCCCCATTGTCCGCCCGGCTGCCGACGCTGCCTCCACGCCTGTCCAACGGACGCCATCTATGCCCCGCACCGCTTTGACGCTCGACGCTGCATCTCCTACCTGACCATTGAACACCAGGGCTCTATTCCCGTTGACTTGCGCGAGAATATGCAAGACTGGCTCTTTGGATGCGATCGATGCCAGGAGGTGTGTCCACTGAATCGACACGTCACGGAGACCAGTGAAGCGGACTTCCTCACCGACAATGCGGGTCCCTTTGTGTCCATCGATGAGGTGCTCAACCTCAAGAACGACGCCGAGGTGCGGCAACGTTTTGCGGGAAGTCCTCTGCTGCGGTCAAAGCGCCGGGGATTGGTCCGAAATGCTTGTGTTGTGGCGACGAACATCGGTGCACGGGAGCTCCTGCCCAAATTGCGCGCGCTGGCGGCAGACGACGATGAGGTTGTACGCGAGCACGCCGCGTGGGCAGTTTCACGGCTCTCCGCCGAAGGCGACGCCCCACGGAACGGTCAGTAGATCCACACTCGCCGGCCGAGGTAGCGGGGCTCGCTTCTGAGAATGTGCACATCCAGAAGCGCCTTGACGCGGGCCAGGTACTCACGCACGCTCGTCCGCAATCCAACCTGACCGGCCACATCCTCTGCAGCGTAGGCCACGGCCTCGAAACCGCGGTGACGTGCAATGTAGATAGCACGGGCGGCGTGGAAACCCTGGGTGATAATGGTGAACGAATCCTGACCAAAGACATCGTGGGTGCGAATCACGGAGTCCAATGTGCTGAAACCGGCATAGTCCAAGTAGATCGATGCCTTCGGCACCCCGGCCTGTCCGAGGGCTTCCTTCATGCGCTGGGGCTCGTTATAGGAGAAGTGTGCATTGTCACCGCTTGCGAGAACAAAACGGATTTTCCCCTCTTCGTACAGCTTCGCTGCGGCAGCAATACGGTGCTCGAAATAGGGATTGGGTTGCCCCGAGGCGAGCAGTTGGCTCGTTCCCAATAACAGCCCCACACGGTTCTCGGGGAGCGCATTGATATCATTGTAGATCCACTCACTCGCTTGAGATGGAATGGTGGTGTTTGCGTACCCGAGTATAAGAACCAGGCCGATTATTCCGTACTTCAGAATGAACCGGCCGAAACGGAGTGAACGAGACATTCGCGTATCGTGTGTTCGAGGGCCAGGACGCTCTTATTGAATTCCGCGAAGCTGGTCGATGGTGTCCAGAGCCTTGAGCCGAACGGTCCGAATATAGCTTCCGGTGGCAACATTCAGCACGGCATCGAGAATCTCGGGGTCGGAAACCCCACCACGCTTCTCAGCGATTTTGTCAATCGTGAGCAGCGCCGCATAGGCCAGGTTGTTGTCCGGGATCTGCGCGGTGCTCTGCGAGTCGAGTACGTCCACAATGTACGCGAGAGAGCGGTCATCGTTTTCGATATCCCCCGCACCGAGGGCGTACACAGCCTCCGAGAGCACCATTGTCTCGGGATCTTCCCGGAGAATCTGCACGAGGACCTCTCGTGCCCGTTCCCCCCCGACCTCGCCGAGGACATTGGCGGCTTGGCGTCGGACTTCGGGGTAGTTGTTCACGATCCGACCCTCGGAGCGGACGGTCCGACCCGTGCCTTCCAAGGCTAAAGACTCCAGGACCACGAAGAGTCCGGGATTGTCGTCGGTAAGAGAACCATCCTCAACCATGCTACGGATGCTCTGAAGCGCCAGCAGCTTCATTTCCCGATCAGGAGAGATGGCTTGGCTGCGGATAATCTGTAGCTCAATATCCTGACTGAGATAGAGCTCTTCAATGGTTCGCGGCTCTTGCTCTTCCTGTTGCTCTTCGGACTGCTGAGCGCCAAGGAGGGAAGCAACAAAAACCAAGGCGACAGCGACAACAAAAAACCTCTTCATAGGTATCTCCCGACCTTTCTGTTTCACAGGCGTTGCAGCCTTATTGTAGTCTAAGATGTGTCTATTTTCCAGGAAGCATCCACCTTCTTCAAGTGGTACAGTATCACACCTTGTCCATTCACGCTCATGATGGCCTCAACCTCGGTTTTCGTGACGAAGCGGAGGTCGTCTAAACGCGCGTTGGCGCGACTCGGCACCACGACCCAACGAAAATAATCTCCTAGTGTCTGCAAGACAATATCGTTCCGTTGGAGAATCGGCATGTCCGAGATTTCACGCAGCCGTTCAGGGTCCGAGTACTCGTCCTCATAGGCGTCGGTCAGATATGAGCGCCACTCGCTGAAATCTTTATCTCGAATAATCCGGTTGAGCTCTTGGATTGTCTGCTCAACCTCCGAAAAGGTTTGCTGATAGACCTCTTCGCTAACCTCATATTCCCCTTCGGCAGCTGCCTCCGGCTGCTCCTCCGGTTCTTCCTCCGGTTCTTCCTCCGGCTGCTCTGCAGGTTCGGGCGTGTCGGCGGGTTCCTGTTCGGGAGTCTCTATCGCCTCCTCGTTTTCAGGAGTCGTCTCGGGTGGTTCCGGCTCCGGTGTGGTCGCGCATCCGACCACGAAGGCGAAGGTAGCGAACAACAGCAGGAAAGCGAAGGAGAGGATGCAACGTCGTCTTTTTACATGGGACGCAATCATGTCCCGGAGTCTATCCCTAGCTCAGCGTTTGGTCAAATCGAAGTTCGGACAACTCCGGCGACAGTCCTGGCTTTTCCCGGACCGCAAAAGCGACTATACTGGTCTCCAACGGAACGAATTGTGCCATGTCGAACGCAGACGACGTTGCTAACATCCTGTATGCCTATGCTGAACGTTCCGGCAATCCTCGTGCCGATTTTCAACGGCTCGCGGCATTTTCACGCCGGTATGTAGAGCACCACATCGAGTCCAATCCCTCTCTACAGGATTTGGATGACAATCCCGAGAACTTGCTGGCGGCTCGCCTGATTGAGCTCGAGAAGGCGAATCGTTGTGACGTGCAGTACCAAGATGGGCGGATTGTGGGTGTGTACTACCCTGAATACTTCATCCGAAAGCTCAAACGGTACTATGCACGCGTCCGTGAGCGTACGGTCCTTCCCTTTCCCTCCGACGAAACCCTCGAGACCCCCATCCCCTCGGGACTGGTCCGGCCGGTCGACGTTACCACAGCCTTCATTGAGGTGCTTCGCAATCCGCCGGACTCGGAGATGCGTATTCTCCGGCTCCTATTCCCCGACCGGATCCGTAGCCTCTTGGTGCCTGCGCAGCTTCTTAACAGCTCCTTTCCGGGCTTGCTGCTGCAGAAGATTCGCAGCTATCTGCGCACATCGCAAAACGCCAGCTACATGCAGAGCCGTCTCCAAACCATCTTTCCGAACCGCAACCTTGCCGTGAAAGAGGCCATTGATAAGGCCATGACCTCTCCTGAGGAAACACTGTCCACCATAACGTCTCCCACCGACTTCACGTTTCACCTGTGGACCAGCTTCTCGACCGTCATTATCAAGGAGTTCGGCCAAAAGTCGGAGCCCCTTTCCGATGACCATGACTACGCGCAGGCTGCGTATCTTCTTGGCTACTACGCCGTGCACCACAACACCGTGCGACAGCAAGCCAAGGACTTAGATGCGGCACTGAAAGCCGTGGAGAACGGATTCCAACGGGAACCTTACGCCTACACGGTTTCCCAAGTCTACGAGATCAAGGATTCGCGCGGTGTTCCCGTCTCCAAGCGCTGTTCGAAGGGAGACATCAACGGCTATTTGACGCGGAAGCTGAAACCGAAGGAACAGGGCGGCGTGCCGGAGTTGGTCCGCGTCAAGGCACCTGACAACACGGAGTACTACGTATCCCGGGACCGGATTGTCACGCTCCTCTTGAGGAGGCGCAAGGAACGCGCCCAAGAGCTTCACGCCTTCTATTTGAACTCCTGGTCGGACATCCTGAGGTCGGAACGGAGCGTCGCCTCCATGAACGACGACGAGGCCTTTGCTCGAGATGTCGAGGAACAACTCCGGCAGCGCGATCCCCTGCTCATCGCGCTGTTGGACTACAAGCTTATCAGTCTTGCCCTGCAGGGCTCCGAGATCACGGAGACGGCGCGGACCCAGATGATGGCGCTGATCGATGCGAAGCACGGTGCCGTCCGGGATTACCCGGAGATTCTCGAGCTCGACCGCCAGAAGATATACAACGATGCCCGTCTCACCCTCCCGGTCTGGCAGGCGGTACCCTTGCTGCACGCCTTGGTGAAGTTTTTCCGTTTCCTTTTTGTGGGTTCCGGCAACAAGAAGGCGCGAAAGGCCGCGAGGAGCCGTCGCGGCCGCGGCTCCAACGTCCCCAGGACCACTGCTGAAGCTTTCAGCTCGGTCGGGACGGCCGAAATGAGAATTGGCAGTTCGTCGGAGGAAGGGAAAGAGGACTCCACCGCTGAACAAGGCGGCGCAGTCGGACAGCGCGAGGGACGCATTCACTATCAGAAGGCGGTGCGAGAGCTCCAACAACAGTACACGGGGCCCAACCGCACCGTGGATCAGACCCTGCAAGACCTAATTGACGATTGGAACCCCCTCATTGAGGCGAAGGCAAAAGAAAACCTCGTGGAGGACGTCAACGCCCTCGTGAGAGACTTTCTGCGGCGCATGAAAACCGGCCTGCGTACGCATCCCCCCGATCGCGCCCGGATCCACACACTTGCAAGCAACCTCTGCGAAAAGGACGCCCTCAAAGAGATCAGGCGGCGGGAGCCGCTCCAGCAATACGTTGAGCTCTACATGCTCAAGTTACTCGGCAAGTAAACAACCTTCAATTCACCTACTAGGAGCGTGTCATGAGCACGGTCAAGGATAAGGACGAGAGCGAGCTTCGACAGGAGATAGAAGAGTTCCAGCAAGAAAAGGAACAGATCAAGGAGATGATAGGCCGCATCGGCGGCAAGTCCTATACGCGCAAGGACAATATCATCAACGCCGTGTTTCTTGCGTTGATTGTGTTTTTCTTCGTCTTGGAGGTCGGATTCGGCTTGATCCCCGCATTCGTCTCCCTCGAGATCAGCGTACTCCTGGTATCGGTCAAGATTGTGTGGATGATTCACTCCCACAACAAGTTCTATCACTTCCAGTTCTGGGTCTTGAACTCAATCGAGTTTCGGATCAACGAGCTCTCGAAGAAGGTGCGGAGTCTCGACAGCCGCATTGAAAACGGCGCCCATGGCTCCCCGAGTTCTTCTGATAACCGGTGACCGCGGGGCAGGGAAAAGCACCGTCTGCAGCCACCTCGCCGGCAGTATCTCCGGCGCCCTCGGCAGGAACGCGGTACGGGGTGTGGTAACTCGAACCGTGGCGCCGGGGCACCGCCGAGCTGTCCTATACCCCGATGAAGAGGAGCTGCTCTTCGCCGTGACTTCACAGCACGCTGATGAATGGGCTTCACTCCGGGGACCACGTGTCGGCCCGTATCGCGTTTCCCGCGCCGCTGTCGATCGGGTAAACGACATCTTCCGCGCGCCGACGGAGCCACCCCTGTCCGCCCACGCAGCTGTACGACTGTGGATTCTCGATGAGGTCGGTCCGCTCGAGCTCAGCCACGGCATGGGCTTTCTACCGGCGCTCCGGGCATTGCGTGGCATCGTTTCGACCGCCGGGACGCGCACCGTTGCCGTCGTTGTTGTGCGTCCCTCCCTCATTGCTGAGGTGGAAGCGCGCCTTGCGCCGGACCGCTCATTTGAGGCGCACACAGCCCCTGTGCACATGGAACGGGTCTACGTCACCCCGGACAACCGTGATGACCTTCCGTCGCGGCTCGCCCCCCCCATTCTCACGGACAGCCCTGCATAAAAAGGCCGCTCGTCGGGTTATCCCCGACAAGCGGCTTGCTGTGTACCTATGATCGGTTCTAGTTAGTGACACTCTTCCTTCTGGACCGTTGGAAACGACTTGCAGCTCCCGTAGGGGCTCTTCGTAATCCAGTTGTCCACCGGATCCTTCTTGTTCAGTGCGCGCCACACGTCTTCATACCTCATTGGCATGTGGGTTAACTGCGCCTCCGTGGCTTGCTGGATGGCGTTGCCCAAGGCGGGTGCTACTGAGATCATTGGGTGCTCTGCAACGCCACGGGCCCCAAACGGACCATCCAGCTGGGCGGTCTCCACCGCAATGGTCTCGATCTCCATGGGCATGTCCGGCGCCGTGGGAATCTTGTTGTCGGTGAAAGAGGGATTCAAGAGTCGTCCGGCTTCGTCATAGATGTAGCCCTCACACACCGCCGTACCCAAGCCTTGCAGCATTCCGCCGATGATTTGGCCGCGAACGGTTTGTGGGTTAATCACTTTGCCGAGATCGAAGGCGGACGCGACCTTGACGACGTTGTATTCGCCGGTCTCCGGGTGCACCTCCACGATCATTCCGTGGGCCCCGTAGGTCCAGTCGAGAGCCGGCTTGCCCTGCCCGGTCTCCTTGTCGAGATTCGTGAGTCCCTGCGCAATATAGCGGCCAACGCCCACGAGGGGGCCGCCAATCGAACGGCCGTCCGGGTAGGCGTAGCCAATGGCCATCTGCTTAAAGGTCACGTATTCGTCCGGATCGTGCTTCACGAAAACCTTCTCCGCGTCGTGATCCAGGTCCATGTCGCTTGCGCGGAGCACCTGGCCTGCAACCTCATAGGCGCGCTTGATAAGGTCGTCCGCCGCGAGGATTCCCGCGTTCCCGCTCAGCATGAGTCCCTTGGACGCCACCGTCTGCCAGTCATATGGATCACGGTCGGTGTCGGTCTCCACCGCTATCTTCACTCGCTCCGCCGGCATACGCAAGCGTTCGGCAATGATCTGCGCAAGCGCGGTGTAGGCGCCCTGGCCAATTTCGGTCAGTGAGAGGTTCGCGGTAATCGATCCGTCTTCGTTCATCTTCAGGATAACGGCGGTTGCCGTGAACGGAGGCATTGCCGGCGCCTTGTGGAGCGCAGCCACAGCCTTTCCGACCTTCATACCGGTTTGCTTCTCCCGCTCCTTCTCCTCGTCGGTGAGCGAGCCGTAGCCAATTGCGTCGGCAGCTTCCTCAATGCACTTCGTGACGTTGCCGGAGTGTTCGGTGATCTTCTCCCCGGTCAGGGTCAAAGACCCGGGCTTGAGCGTGTTCTTCTTGCGGAACTCAATCGGATCCATTCCGATGGCGTCGGCAATAAGATCCATGTGGCGTTCGACACCCCAGTGGAACTCAACGTGCCCGAAACCGCGGTACGCCGTCCCAAAGACTTTGTTGGTATAGATGGTATAGGCGTCCAACCACGCGTTGGGAATCTCGTAGGGGCCGGCCCCGGAATATGCGGAAGCGCGCGTGACGTTGACCGCGTAGTCTGCATAGGCACCGGAGTCCCAGTACATAGTCATCTGCTGGCCGAGGATCTTGCCGTCGCTGGCAATGCCGGTCTTGATCCGGTAGGTCAGCTGACTTCGACAGGGAAGGAGACTGAACTCCTCTTCGCGCGTTGCGGTCATCTTGACCGGCCGGCCGCCGGTGGCCTTCGAGAGCACCGCCACCAAGGGCTCAATGCCGATTCCCGCCTTGCCGCCAAATCCGCCGCCGACGTAGGGAACCACAACCCGAACGTTCTGGTGGGGAATTCGAAACGCCATGCAGAACAGGTTCCGTAGCGTAAAGGGCGACTGCGCCGAGGACCAGATGGAAACGTAATCGTTCTGCTTCCACTGCACAATGGCAACGTGCGTCTCCATTGGCACGTGTTGTACCGAGGGGTTGGTGTACTCCCGTTCGATCACCCACTCCGACTCGCTGAACGCCTTTTCCACGTCGCCCTTGCGAATCTTTGTGTGATTGGCAATGTTCGTCCCCGGCTTTGGCGTGAAGACCGCCTCCATGTAATCGTAATCACCAAGATCCGGGTGAATGAGCGGGGCTTCATCCTTGATTGCTTCGAGAGGATGCAGAACCGGGTCGAGAACCTCGTATTCGACATCGATCAAGCTCGTGGCTTTGTGGGCAATTGCAACGCTGTCGGCCGCGACTGCGGCTACCGCCTCCCCATAGTGGCGCACGACGCCCTTTGCGAGAACGGCCTTGTCGACTACGTAGAGGCCGACTCGGTAGTCGAGATCCTCCCCAATTATCACCGCTCGGACGCCCGGAAGCGCCTTTGCCTTGCTTGTATCGATGCTCTTTATCTTGGCGCGCGCATGTGGGCTTCGTTTCACCTTTGCGTAGAGCATGCCCTGCATGGTCATGTCACTCACGTACGCGGCATCGCCCGTTACTTTTTCAACGCCGTCGATGCGCTCAATCGGCTTACCGACGACCTGTAGTTCTCCGTTCTGGTCATGCATGCTTCATATCCTTGATTTTCACTACGGCCTTCTTCGCATCCTCTTCAGTCCACTGACCGGTTACGTCGAGAACCGCCTCGACGATCTGTTGATACCCCGTGCAGCGGCAGAAGTTGGGCTCGATACCCTCAATGATCTCTTTCCGCGACGGCTTTGGCTTGCGCATAAGAAGATCCTTTACGCTTATCACCATCCCGGGCGTGCAGAAACCACACTGAACGGCGTGGTGCTTCGTGAAAGCCTTCTGGATATCCGAAAGCCGGCGGTCCTTGGCTTCGCCCTCGATTGTCTCCAGTGTGGCGTTATTCGCTTCTACTGCGAGGACGACGCAGGAGTTGACCGTCTTCCCGTTCATAAAGATCGTACACGCGCCGCACTCTCCCATACCGCAGCCTTCCTTGGTTCCGGTAAGTCCCACCGCGTTGCGGAGGAAATGAAGCAGCGTCATGTTCTCGGGAACGTCGCGTGTGTACT
>CAYPTH010000007.1:6709-51220 GCA_964413635.1 uncultured Spirochaetaceae bacterium | reverse complement strand
ACGGCTGCGATGGCTCCGAGACGGACGACTCTGTTCCGTAGAATCCTCGTCGGGCGAAGTCCGAGATCACCGCACCGGCGGTCTTCTTCTCCTTCCGGGCGATCTCCTTGGCGGTCTCGAGCACGTCCGGGTCAATGTCCAGGGTGGTGCGCATGCATCTGATGTTATCGCATCAATTGCGGCGAGTCAAGGGGCAAGAGTCGAGACAGTCGAAGTGCCGTGGAAGTGCCCATCGCTCGGCGGAATCGAGCGCGTCCAGCTTCCTAGATACAACTCTCCACAAAAACTCCGAGCACGCTTTGCGAGCGCCTTGGTTCGTGACGGTTCAAGTCCCTCCTCGGCAACGCCGGGGGTCAGCGCGAGTCCGGGAGTTTCAAGGTATGCGATAGGACGCTTACACCTAGAAGCTTCTATACACGTTTAACCCAATACAGAGATTGGGGTTGCCGTCTGGGAAATAGTGTCCAGCGAAATAAAGGTAGAGATCTTCACCAACCATCAGAGCTGCGGGGCTACGCACCTCCCCCTCTGTCCAGCGGTAATCACTGCTCTGTATCATGGGCACTTCATCCTGTTTCCAGTTGTCTATTCCGTCTGAGGATACCGCATGGTGGATGAGGGCCTGCCTCCAGGGATCGTTTTCCGCGACATCTACAAAGAGATGCATGTGCCCGTCAATCACCGTGGCATTTGGAGTTGAATACCCGGCGTACTGAATACCCTCGTTTCTCGGGTAGAGCTCTAGATCGGGCACGAGTACCCGTTGGGGGGAAGACCAGCCGGTGCCATCGTAGGTAATAAGGCCGATCGTTTGCCACGTGGTGTCAACCTCAGATGCCGCACCTACGGCGGTGAAGTAGAGGTGTATCTTGCCGTTGAACACAACCGCACCCGGCTCTCCCACAACGTACTGATAGAAGGTATTGTCAGGGAGCTCATAGGGGTCAGCGGCTTGGATTACGGGATCCGAGCCGGTTCTGACCCAGGTGATGCCGTCGGTAGAGGTTGCGTGCCCGATTCCAAAGTGTTTCGGGGCGTTATCATCATCAAAAGGGTTATCTGGGTCACCGGTGTCGGTATAGTCATAGGGCACATCGTACCCTGTGTAAAACAGGTGATACTGGCCGCCATAGTGAACCACCGACGGCGTCTCTGTACCATGGGAATCCCATGCATTCGTGTCGGACGCCCGTTCAAAAACCGGGTCTCCGTTGTTGCCGATATCCCATGCTAAGCCGTCAGAGGAGGTGAAGCGGTACAGCTTGACAACGCCATCCCAGTTTCTGTCTGAGGAGGCGTACATAATGAACTGATCATTTTCCTTAAACACATGAGGATCATTCCAGTGAGACCCGTCAAAATGATCATCGTTCTGAAAAAGGATCCCCAGTTCATCCGGGCTTATGGGGTAATCCGGAAAGCTTCCCGTTGGACTATTGCATGAAATCACTACCATGGCTGGTAGCAGCAGTATGATGAATCGTCTCATGCTTGAGAGTTTACACCACCTTCTGTTTCCCGCCAGTCCTTAGCGGTCACGATAGTCTTCGCCGATAGATGGGACTCCAGGATGATCGGTTCCTGGTCTTCCAACGCTCGGCGCCCACGGACAATCTCGTTAACCCGCTGAAACGGGACGTGGATCGCATCCGCAAGTCCCTGTTGCGTAAGACCGTTCGGAGTGCTGTTCACGTCGATTGGCCGAAAAAAGTCCTCGCCGGCGCCGTGCCGGAATGGTTCAATCACGGGAACGGAATAGCATGTTGCGTACGCTATCTCCAGACTGGGTCGAATCTATCGGCATCTTTTGAGAACGAGTACAGAGCCGTCTTGTGATGCTTGACCGGCTATCCCGATCCGCGCCCGAGAGGTAGAATTGCTCGCTTCCCTTGACTCGGGTATCCAAAAGGTGACACTCTTTCACCGAAGACGTGGAAGAGCGCAGCCCACACGGTCCGGCGGAAGAGCGGGGCGTGAGGAATGCGTTCTTCAAACCTTTCCCGTTGGAGTCGCCTACGTGTCCGGCCGTCGGTCGGACATAGTGACTGGGGCTTCTTCTGTCGGGCTTCGGTCCGACACGCTGGCAGCAACAGGGCGGCATGCGGAGACTTTCTACACAGAAAGGAGGTTTTGATGAGTAGTATCGCGAACGAATCACAGTCTGGAGGTGCGTCCTCTTAGGACTGTACTTCGAGCCTCGTATTGAGGGAGAGGGACTTGGCGGCTGCCGGGTCCCTCTTTTTTTATGCCCGAATCTCCCAGCCTCCCCTGCAGCTTTAGACCAACCCATATGTGGCAAGGGAGTGCTCATTCTTACTTCGTGAAGACGTGGTTGAAGCGATCGCCACCAAGCAATTTCACATCTGGCCGGTTTCACGGTCAGGACAATTAGGAAGCTCGGAACCTTACCGCCCTTGCAATTTATTACGATCCGGTACAGTTTTGCGTATCTTTATGCTTTCTGTCGCGACCTTCAGCGTGATTGCCGTCGACGGATCGACCGGAGACCTCGGGGTGGGCACGGCATCACGCTACATTGCAGTTGGTTCCCTGGTTCCCCACGTCCGGGCGGGCGTTGCCGCAGTTGCAACACAGTCCGTTGCGCATCCGGCCCTCGCCGGTGCCTTGCTTGAGGACCTCGCTTCGCGAAGGCGGGGCCCCCAAGAAATCCTGGACGCTCACCTGGCCGAAGACGCCGACAAACAGCATCGACAAATTGCTCTTGTTACCGCCGAGGCGGAGAGTGCTGCCTTCACCGGTTCTCAGTGCGTCCCGTACGCGGGTGTTCGCGGCGGCGACGGGGTGGTGTGTATCGGCAATACGCTCACCGGACCCGCGGTTTTGGATGCAATGCTCGCCGCTTTCCACCATACTAAAGGACAACTCTGGACGCGCCTCATCGCCGCACTTCGCGCCGGTGAAGCTGAGGGTGGGGACAAACGGGGGAAGCAGGCCGCCGCGTTGCGGGTACACCGCGAAGGCGGTGGATACCGAGGAAGTGGCGACGTTGTCGTCGACCTGCGTGTCGATGATGCCAAGGAGCCGATCACAGCCTTGGAACACCTCCTCGAGCGGCTCCGCCAGACTAGGGATTCAGAGCCCGGAACGGGGCTCTCCAAATAGGCCGTAGTATCAAGGAGGACTTATGCTACGAAACATGTTATTGCTCGCCCTTATGGCGATGCTCACAGCCACGCTCGCCTTCGGGACCGGCCAAGGCGAGGCGGCGGACGAGGATATCCTCGTCGTAGGCCAGGTTGCAGAGCCGAAGGCTCTCGATCCCCACACCGTCACCGCGGTGAACGACTTCCGCATCCTCGTCAACCTCTACGACGGTTTGGTGCGCTTCCAGGACGGTTCGCTAGACGTTGAGCCGGCCCTTGCGGAATCGTGGGAGATCAGTGACGACGGTACTGTCTATACCTTTCAACTTCGTGAGGACGTCACCTTTCACGACGGCACGCCGTTTAATGCGGAGGCGGTGAAGTTCAACTTCGACCGCATGTTGAACGAGGATCACCCCTACTACGATACGGGTCCTTTCCCGCTCTCCTTCTACTTCAGCTCGATTTCGGAAACGAGAGTTGTGGATGAGTATACGGTACAACTGATGCTCGATTCGCCCTTCGCCCCGCTCATCTCCAACCTTGCATATCCAACGGGCCTCTTGGTATCCCCGACGGCTGTCCGGGAGAACGGTGCAGATTACGGCCGTAATCCGGTAGGCACCGGCGCCTACCAGTTTGTCGAGTGGGAAAGCAATACGCAGGTAACCCTCGTCCGCAATGAGAATTACTGGGACGGCGAGGCCGGAATGGACCGCGTTGTCTTCCGGCCCATCACGGACGGCAACACCCGTGTGAACGAGATGCTCTCCGGCGGATTGGACATCATGGTCGAGGTTCCACCCGACTCGGTTGCAAGCTTTGAGAACAACGATGACTTCGCGCTCTATGAGCAGGCGGGACCGCATGTGTGGTTTCTCATCCTCAACCTTCGCGAGGGACCCTTTACCGACCAGCGCGTCCGTCAAGCTGCAAACTACGCGATCAACAAGCAGGCTCTTGTTGAGAACGTGCTCCAGGGCACGGCAACGGTGGCCGACAGCCCAATTGCACCGGCCTTTGACTGGGCCTACAACGAGGATCTCGAACCCTACCCTTACGACCCGGATAGGGCGCGTGAGCTCATTCAAGAGGCGGGTGCGGAAGGAGCCGAGGTTACCTTCTACGTGACCGAAGGCGGCTCCGGCATGCTGGCTCCGGTCCCAATGGGCACTGCCATCCAGGCGGATCTCGAGGCGGTCGGGCTCGACGTGAACATTGAGACCTATGAGTGGAACACCTTCCTCGGCCGCGTGAATCCCGGCCTAGAGGGTAAGGCCGACATGGCGGAAATGGCGTGGATGACCAACGACCCGGACACCCTGCCCTTCTTGACCCTGCGCACGGCGGCATTCCCAGAAGAGGGCGGATTCAATTCCGGCTACTACTCAAATCCTGAGGTGGATCGGCTCCTCGAACGGGCGCGTACGGCAACCGACCGAGGGGAACGAGCGCGGCTCTACCGAGAAGTCCAGGAAATTGTGTATGAAGACGCACCGTGGGTCTTCGTCGCAAACTGGAAACAGAATGCGGTAGCTATTAGCGAGTTGGAGAACTTCAAGCTCCAGCCCTCGTTCCTGCTGGAACTCTCGGATGTAAGCTACTAACTCGTATGCCACGAACAGTTCGTCCCGGGGGCAGTACGCCCCCGGCGGGCTGATTCTCGCACGGAAAACTAATAAAACGGGACGTCGTCCATGTGGCACTACATCATCCGGCGCTTGATTCTCCTCATACCGGTGTTGCTCGGAATTTCCATCATTGTGTTTTTCATAATGGAGCTCATTCCCGGCGACGCCGCGCAGGCCATTCTCGGCGCCTATGCGACGCCTGAGAATCTCGAACGCGTGCGTTCGGACCTCGGCCTCGACAAACCAATGATTCAGCGTTACTTCATTTGGCTCGGCAACATTGTCCAAGGCGATTTTGGGCGGTCCTATACCTTGGATCGGCCGGTCATTGACGAAGTCCTGGACCGCCTAGGTCCCACGCTGCTTTTGGCGGGATCATCCCTACTCTTAGCGGCGGTACTGGGGATGGCCGCCGGGATTGTCGCGGCGGTAAAACAGTTCGGCTGGCAGGACATGGTTCTCACCGTGGTTGTCCTGGTCGGAATATCCACGCCGTCGTTCTGGTTGGGCTTGGTTTTCGTCCTGCTCTTTGCGGTGCAGCTGGGGTGGTTCCCCGTGAGCGGCATGATGCAGGTCGTCGGTGGCGGGGGCGCGTTGGATGTGCTCCACCATCTGATCTTGCCGGCGGTGACCCTCGGCGTCGTTGCGACGGGGGTTATCGCCCGGCTCACACGGTCGACCATGCTGGAAGTGTTGCGCAAGGACTTCATCCGCTCCGCCCGCGCCAAGGGGCTGTCGGAGCGGCGGGTCATCCTCCGTCACGCCTATAAGAACGCACTTGTCAGCATTGTGCCGGTCCTCGGTATTCAGGCGGGCTTCGTCATTGGCGGGGCCGTCTACATTGAGACCGTATTCCAATGGCCGGGCATTGGTCGAATGCTCGTTACCGCAATTCAGACCCGGGATATCCTCCTGGTTCAGGGTGGCGTTGTTGTGATAGCAACACTGTACGTGCTGTTCAACCTCATTGCCGACGTTAGCCAACACGCCCTCGACCCGAGGATAACGACGTGAAGGCGACAAAGCTTCGACGCTTCTTCTACAATCGAACCGCCACGGCGGGTCTCATCATTGTTCTTTTGGTCGTCGCAGTCGCTGCAGCGGCCCCCATTCTGGGGCTGGACAACCCGGATGCTACCTCATTGGAGGAGCGACTGCTCAAGCCGGGTGCAGAGGGACACATACTCGGAACCGATCAGCTCGGCCGAGACATGCTCTCCCGCTTGATATGGGGCACACGAGTGAGCCTTGCGGTGGGTCTCTCGGCAACCGCGATTGCCGCGGTCATCGGCTCGTTAATTGGGATTCTTGCGGCCTTCTACAGCCGCATCTTGGACAATGTGCTCATGCGCGGTGTGGATATGCTCATGGCCTTTCCCTACCTTCTCCTCGCCCTCGCCATTGTCGCGGTGCTCGGTCCAGGCCTCTTCAACGCCCTCATTGCCATTTCGATTGTGAACATTCCCTTCTTCGCCCGCAATGTCCGTGGGGCGACAGTGAGCCTCGTCAGGCTGGAGTATGTGGATGCGGCGAGATTGAGTGGCCTCGGGGATGTGAAGATCCTCTTCAGTGAGCTGTTGCCAAATGTCCTGCCCGTCATCTTCATTACCATCTCGACTACCGTGGGTTGGATGATCCTCGAGACCGCGGGTTTGAGCTTCCTTGGCCTCGGCGCTCAGCCACCCCAAGCGGACTTGGGGTCCATGCTGGGAAACGGCCGCCGGATGATCCTTACAGCTCCCCATGTAGCCACTCTTCCCGGCTTAGTCATTCTTATTCTCGTCATAGGAATCAACCTGGTTGGTGACGGCCTTCGAGACGTACTGGATCCCTACCTGAGCTCGGGCGCCTTGGTTAGTCCTCGCGCAGCAACGGAGGTTGACGGCGACTTGGGCAAGCGCCTCGCCGCCAATGGCGCGTCGACAGCAACCGCGAGCACCTATGCCACGCAGCGTGCCACGGACGAAGAGCCCAAGCCGCTGCTCTCTATCACTGAGCTTCGAACGTGGTTCTGGACAGGGGGTGAGCCAGTCCACGCGACCGACGGTGTATCTCTCCACATTCCCGGGGGTACCGCGGTGGGCGTCATGGGCGAGTCCGGCTCGGGAAAATCGGTCACCGCCCTTTCGGTGCTCGGTCTCGTCCCTTCACCACCGGGGCGCATTGTGGACGGCAGTATTCGCTACGGCGACCGGGAGCTGATCGGCGCGAAGCTCGGCGAGCTGCAATTCTACCGTGGGAATCGCATTTCCTACGTATTCCAGAATCCCATGACCGCCCTCAATCCGCTCATCCAGGTTGGTGAACAGATTGCCGAGTCAATTCGAAAACACCAGGACGCGACCCATGCGGAAGCGCGCACCCGGGCCGTCCAGCTCATGACCTCGGTACACATTCCCGACGCCTCACACCGGGTGGACGCATATCCTCACGAGCTTTCAGGCGGCATGCGCCAGCGCGTGGTTATTGCAATGGCCCTCGCGAACGACCCCGACCTGATCATTGCGGACGAGCCGACCACCGCCTTGGACGTTACGATTCAGGCGCAGATCCTGCAGCTCTTCGATGAGCTTCGCCGCACACGTGGCGTGTCCCTGCTCTTCATCTCCCACGACTTCGGAGTGATCTCACAAGTCTGCGAGCGCGTAATCGTCATGTATGCGGGCCAAGTCGTGGAGGCTGGAACGGTGGACCAGATCTACCGCGAGCCCCTACACCCGTACACGCGGCGCCTCATGGCCTGCGTGCCCCGCGTGGGAGATCGAGCGCGCGAGATGGACGCCATTCCGGGTTTGCCGCCCGCACTGGATGCCTTGCCGACAGGTTGCCGTTTCGCCGACCGCTGCGACATGGCCATTGATGCCTGCAGGCGGGCGCCGGTTGAGCTTGCCGCAATCGAGGATCGGGAGGTGCGGTGCATCCGCGCCCACGAGCCGGGCACGGACGGAACGGGAGGAGCCACGTGAGTACCACCACTGAGACGCAAACCGACACACCGCTCCTGCTCTTACGCAACGTCGGAAAGCGCTTCGGCGGCGCCGGACGCCTTATTGGAGCGCGTACGCCCGAGGTCCGCGCCGTCCACGAGGTGGACCTCTCCCTCAATCCGGGCGACTCTCTCGGTGTGGTCGGTGAGTCCGGCTGCGGAAAGTCAACCCTTGCACGCATGATCATGGGTATCATTCCTCCATCGGAGGGGGAGATCTTCTTCCATGGCGAGGACATTACCCATGTTTCGGGAGCACGCCGTCACGAGATCTACCGGAAGATCCAGTTCGTGTTCCAAGATCCTCAGAGCTCACTCAATCCCCGCAAGACGGTGCGACAGATCCTCGAGACTCCCATGATCGAGCTCCTCGGCCTGAAGAAGTCCGCGCGAGACGAGCGCCTGCTGGAGCTCATGGATCTGGTGAACATGCGCCCTGAGTTTCTGGACCGCCACCCCCACGAGTTTTCCGGTGGCCAAGCTCAGCGGATCGGTATTGCCCGCGCCCTCGCACCCCGACCGGAGGTGCTCATCCTCGACGAGCCGGTAAGTGCGCTTGACGTCTCCATTCAGGCCCAGATTCTGAAGCTCCTGCTCTCCCTGAAACGCGACCTCAATCTCACCTACCTCTTCATTAGTCACGACCTCGCCGTCGTCGACTACCTGTGCGAGCGCGTCGCGGTCATGTACCTCGGCAGCGTAGTCGAGCACGGGAGCGGCGAACAGATCTTCGATGCGCCGAGACATCCCTATACTCACGTTCTTCTGGGCTCCGTCCCCGACCCCGATAACGATGCTACTACCCGGCTCGACCTCGAAGGGGAACTGCCCGATCCGTCGAACCCGCCGCCGGGCTGCCCATTTGCCCCGCGGTGCTACCGGGTTGAGCAACGCTGCTGGGAAACGCCTCCCCCGCTGCTTGACTATGGCAGCGGCCACGAAGCGGCGTGCTTCTTTGCCGATAAACCGGAGCCGCCGCCCCTTAAGCATGGAAAAACGACCGGGGAGCGTCTGCAGTGAGCTCGCCACGGGAAGGTCCACGTGCACGGGCCGTTTCGGCTGATGCCGTTCGCGCCCTCTTCCGTTCCATTGGAGACTATGGCGCCACGGATGATGGAGGCTGCAATCGACCCGCATTCTCGGAAGATGAGCGCTCCGCTCGGGCCGCCCTCTTTCGCTACGCCACGGAACGCGGCTACACCACATTCCGGGACGGAATTGGATCTGTCTTCGTCATCCGACAGGGGACAGCTTCGTCATCCGACGAGCCTGCAGTCTATACGGGAAGCCACTTGGATTCCGTTCCCGCGGGAGGCTGCTTTGACGGCGCATCCGGTGTACTCTGCGGCCTCGCGGCCCTAGAGTCCCTCGACGAGGCGCGCATTTCGACTCGGCGCCCCCTCGTCCTCGTCAGCTGGGCAAACGAGGAGGGCGCGCGCTTCAGTCCCGCAACAATGGGCTCCGGCGTATTCACCGGCGCGCTCCCCTTTGAGTCTGCTCTCGCCGGCAGGGATGCCCACGGTGTCGCACTCAGGGATGAGCTTGCTCACGAGACCATTCCTGTTGCTGTGCCCCCCGCTGCGGCTGCCTACATTGAGCTCCATCCGGAACAGGGGCGTCTCCTCGAACGGGCCGCAGTGCCCCTCGGTGTCGTGGAAGGCGTGCAAGGACAGGTGTCGGGGGATTGGACCATCACCGGGCGCGCCGACCATGCGGGCACGACACCCATGGATGATCGAAGCGATGCACTCCTTGCCGCGACGGCGCTCGTGAATTCCGCCGCCGAAACGGCGTCGCGCCGTCCGCCGGGGGTGGCGACGGTAGGACAGATTCGTGTGCACCCGGGAGCCCGAAACGTCGTTCCCGGATGCGTACGCGGAACACTCGACATACGCCATCCCGACGATTCGGCAGTGACCGAGATGCTGGCGGAAATCCGCGAGCAGACCGACAGGATTGTGAAGGACCACGAATGTGTCTTTGAGTGGAAGGATGCATGGACATCCAAGGCGGTGACCTTTGATCCCCGTGCGGTCCAGGCAATCGAGGATGCCTGTCGCACTCGGAAACATCCGTCCATTCGTCTGAGCTCAGGGGCCGGTCACGACGCGGTGCACATGAGCGCCATATGTCCCGCGGGAATGATCTTCGTGCCGAGCCGCGACGGTATCAGCCACTCTCCGAAGGAGTACACCTCCTTCGAAGACCTCGCCGCAGGCGCAAGCGTCCTGGCGGAAGCTTTGCTCGCCGTTGCAAATTGAGGCGAGCGCTGCCCGCCTCAATCCGCCGCAAGGGCTGCGCGAAAGGCTTCATAGCGCTTGCGGTTCACACCCATGTCTCCGTACCCAACCCGTGATGCCGATCGGAAGTGTATGAGTCCCCCAGCCTGCGACACGTACACTTCGACATCGTCCTTGAATCCGAACACGTTCGATGTGAAGACGGCGCGAAGGTAGTTTTCCTCCTGCTCGACAAGCTCGCCGTCCTCCCGGTTTTCGACCCACGCCGCGGCGCGATCAATGGGGGCCCCAACGCTCTCGGAGCTCTGCCCGCTCGACGACAGCGGAATCGGCTCAACGCGGTGCGTCGTGTCGCTTGGGTCTGCCTGCGTCGAGACGCAGTTCGGGGATTCCGGGCACGGTGTGAGCGCACCCGCTTCAACACCAAGCTCCACCTCCTCCGTAGCCGGCTGGTTGCGGCTTATTGCGTAGAGTCCTCCGGTGAAGGCGACGCCACCTCCAACGACCAATACTCCGAGCCCGACCAGTATCCATTGCAGCGTGGTCATACGCACTCCCTTCATCTATCCTGCCACTGTCGTATTATCCGGCTCGCCCCCGCGCGGCTCAGAAGTACCCTCGACTGCTTCCGGGGCGGCGAGGTGCAAAGCCACCCGCTTACGATGCCGGAGGAAGATCAGGTACGCGGCGAGTCCCGCCAAGACGTTTCCCAGGGCGACTCCCCAGAAGATGCCGGGAAGGTCGAGGACGAGACGCCCCACATACGCCAATGGTATGAGTAATACGAAGAGACGCAGGGCGGCAACTCCGGCGGCATGGAACGGCTTCTTGAGACCGTTGAAGGCCGCCGCCGTCAGGTTCACGATGCCGAGAAAACCGTAGCTGACCGCTACAACACGGAGGTAACCCTCCGTCACGGCAACGACTTCCGCCGTTTCGTTGAAAGCAGCGGCAATTGAGCGCGCAGCGGTGAGGAAAACGAGCGTCACCATTGCACCCCAGGCGAGCGAGAACAGCGACGCGACCCGGTGCCCCTTTAGGACCCGCCGTTCGTTGCCGGCAGCGTGATTCAAGCCGATGAATGGCGTCAGAATCATCGACAACGCCAACGTGAACACCAAGGCAAAGGACTCGATCCGCGTTGCGGCGCCGAAACCTGCGACGGCATTCGTGCCGAAGACGGAAACGAAACGCGTGATCACGCCCATGGAAATGGGCAGGAGAATGTTCGCCGCGGCGGCGGGAATACCGATGTACAGGATTCGACCCCACGACCGAAAAATGTAGGCCGGTGATCCCAGTTTGAGGGTGTAGAGCTTCTCCCTCTTGAGAATGACGGCTCCCACAATCACGAAGCTGGAAGCGCGGCCCACCACCGTGGCAACCGCGGCACCGGCGATTCCCATCTCCGGAAACGGTCCGATTCCAAAGATCAGTAGGGGATCCAGTCCAACGTTCAAGAGAACCGACAGGGTGAGCACGGTGCCGGGAATCTTCGTGTCGCCGGTAGCTTGTAGGACATTCATCCCGACCATCGGAAGAATTACGAAGGGAAGACCAACAAACCAGATCGACATGTACTCCCGAATGAGCGGTAAGGTCGTGCTGGTCGCTCCGAGAGAGGTAAACAAGGGCCGGATTGTGAGGAGGCCCACAATCGCCAGAATCAAGACAATCACGAAGGCGAGAATGTGGGCGAGAGACGCCACCCGAGCCGCTTCCGGACGATCTTGACGACCGAGGGCGTGCGAGACGTACGAAGAGGTGCCAATTCCCAAACCCATTGCCAGCCCCCCCGAGATAAGGACAACGGGAAATGAGAAGCTCATGGCCGCCAGAGGATCGGCGCCCAACTGACCCACGAAGTAGGTATCCGCGAGATTGAAGAGCACAATGCTCAAGGTCCCGGGAATCATAGGAAGAACGAGTCGGAACAAGGCGGAAGCGACGTTGTCGTGCAGCATGTCCGGACGTTTCATTCGGCCTCCTTGCACCCCGACACATCCGGGGAAAGCGAATTCTCCTCAGGACGTATTCCCAAGTGATCGCGAACCGTGCGGTACAGGGCGTCCATGCCCCGTTGCAGATGCTCCAAGTCTTCCCGGCCGACGCAGGCAAGAAGCTCCGACGCCCGGCTAATGGCCATCTTCTCGACATCTTTGAGAACGCGACTGCCCTCTTTCGTTATGGACACGTATACGGTCCTGCGATCCTCACTCGAGCGCTCACGGACAAGCCACCCCCGTCCCTCGAGGACGCTCACTGTCCGGGACATGGTCGGCAATCGAACAGAGTGCATGGACGCCAACTCGTGGAGGTTGCGCGTGCTCCGGCGTAATGCTCTCAGAAGCCGAAAATGGACCGATGTCTCGACCGGTGAGCTACGACGGAGCTCACTGGACACGTATCCCATTAGCGATGGAATGGTTTCCAGCAGCAGTTCCGCCGTCGTCTCCCGCAACTGACCGAGCTCTGCGCTCTCTTTCATGAGCCCTCCTAACTGTTCGCTTGGCTAACCATATGCAATGCAGGGTCCCCGCGTCAAGCGTGTACACTTAGCTTGGCGAAGTATTAGTCCCGCTAGTAAATTAGGAGGCGAGATCGATGAAGGAGTATCGAGATGCAAATTGTGGTTTTCGGCGCGAACGGGCGCACCGGCTTGCCGGTGCTTCGACAGGCACAGGCAGCCGGACACTCGGTCCGCGCAGCGGTCCGCGACCCTGACGCCTTTCAGAGGCGATTCGGTGAGATCTCTCATGGCGTGGAAGTAGTCCAGGCGGACATCCTGGATGCAGACGCAGTCTCGCAGGCGGTTGACGGCGTTGATGTCGTAGTCAGCGTTGTCGGTCTGAGGAAGGACTCGCCCCCGGGGAGCCTGCGTCGCGGGGGAGAGAACATTGTTACAGCCATGAAACGCCACACGGTATCGCGGGTCATTGCGCTGACGGGTGCGGGGGTTCGCTTTCCCGGGGACGAACCTGGCCTGATGGACAAGATCATCCGGTTCTTGCTCAAGACCTTACAGCCGAATGTGCTCTCCGATTCAATTGCCTATGCCCACGCAATAGCCCACGATGAGCTTGAGTGGACGATCGTACGGGGACCCATGCTCCACGATGGCCCTGCCGGCGACTCCTATAGAACTGGATACGTCGGCAAAGGTCCGGGACCGCGAGCCTCCCGCGAAAATGTGGCGCGTTTCATTGTGGAGGAGTTGACCGCCCGGAACCACATCCGTAAAGCGCCCATGATCAGTGACTAGCTCACCCGGAAGGTCCTATTCACTCTCACCGGCACCTCGGATATAGTCGCCGCTAATGACTGACGACAACGCAACGGCGCGAAAGCACCCCGGCAGTCCGGTGGGCATTCATGACCTTCCCTTTTCCCCGCGGCGGGTGCCGTTTTTCTACGGCTTCGTCGTGCTGGGATTCGGCACCGTCGGCATGCTCGTCAGCGCGCCCGGCCAGACCGTTGGGCTATCGGTGTTCACCGACTATCTGATAGGCGAGATGGCGATCGGCCGGACGGCCTTGAGCTTGGCCTATCTTGTCGGAACGGTGGTCAGCGCGCTCTTCTTGTCCCGAGCCGGCCGCCTCTACGACCGCTTCGGTGGTCGGCTCGTTGCGACGGCAGCCGCCGCCCTTCTCACACTCGTCCTCATTGGTTTGACTTTCGCTCCTCAGCTCGCTGCCCGTATCGGCGGTCCGATAGCCGCATTCGCCGTCATGGCACTGGGCTTTTTCCTGTTGCGCTTCTCCGGTCAGGGAATGTTGACCCTGGCGTCCCGCAACATGGTCATGGAGTGGTATGACCGTCGTCGAGGCCTTGCAAACGCGGTGATGGGCGTATCCCTATCCTTCGGTTTCTCTTACGCACCACGACTCTTCGATGACCTGATACAAGCGTCCAGTTGGCGTATCGCATGGCGAGAGATAGCCCTTGCGACGGCCATCTTTGCCGTCCTGGCCTTCGTCTTCTACCGGGACACCCCGGAGGCGCACGGAATGAAACCCGACGGCCCCTTGCGACAAAGTCGGCGGAAGAATCACCCGGAGTCGTCGACGGGCCGGGATTTCACCTTGCCCGAGGCGCGGCGCACCTACGCCTTTTGGGTTTTCTCTGCGTCACTCTTCATGGCTGGTCTGGTCATCACCGCGTACACCTTCCACATCGTCTCACTGTTTGGGGATGCCGGAATGGATCGCGCCCGCGCGGTGGGAGTCTTTCTTCCGGCAGCGGTTGTCGCGGTCATTGTGGAGTTTTCGGGAAGCGCGCTGTCCGACTTCATTAAGCTGAAGTACCTTCTCATGGTGCAGCTCGTCGGACTCGTCATCCTTACTACTTCAATTGCATTGCTCGCCCCCGGTCCGCCCGTAGTGGGAGTTATTGTGGGACAGGGCCTCATGCAGGGCGTTTTCGGGATTTTATCAAATGTTACGTGGCCCCGGTTCTACGGACGCGCCCATTTGGGGGCCATCTCCGGATTCGTACTTGCACTCACCGTCCTTGGTACCGCCGTCGGGCCCTACGTATTCAGTTTGGGGCGAGATTTCCTCGGCGGGTATGGCGCACCGGCTTTGGCGTGTGGGGTCGTCGGAGTAGTGCTCGTCGTCGGCGCAACAAGGGCCGAACGCCCAGCATAGCTTCCGTCCGGCCGAAAGGAGGTTGGCCGTGGCAGATTTCTTTGATCTCACGCTTGCGATACGATCGCTGCCCTTCATTCTTTCGGGGCTGCGTTACACCGTTCTCATTGCCCTCGCAAGCATGACAATCGGCATGGTATTGGGCTTGATCGTGGCTTTGGCGCGGATGTCCAAACGCCCGGTGCTTACCGTACCGGCACGACTGTATATCTCCTTCATGCGTGGTACACCCGTACTCGTTGTCCTTTTCGTCCTCTATTTCGGACTTCCCACCCTGGGCGTTGATCTTCCCGCAGTCTGGGCGGCGACCCTCGGCTTCGGCGTCAACAGCGCCGGTTATATCGCGGAGATCGACCGTGGCGCCATCCGGTCCGTCCCACAAGACCAGTGGGATGTTGCAGCGAGCATGGGAATGCGCAAGTCTGAGATGCTCCGGCTCGTCATCCTGCCACAGGCGGTACGCGTTGCGATTCCTCCACTCTCCAACGTCATGCTCGATTTGCTCAAGGCAACATCACTTGCGTCGGTCATAACCGTGCAAGAGATCCTTCTCAACTCCAAAATTGTGGCGGGACGCACCTTCGACTCCTTCACGATGTATATCACCGCGGCACTCGTGTATTGGGGCGTGTCGTCACTGTTTGGGCTGGCTCAGCACTATCTCGAGAGAGCGGCCGGGACCGAGGAGGTGACCCCACGATCCCGACGGCGCTCCTTCGCTACTCAGGGAGTTCGTCAATATTGACGCGGATAAAGCCCTCGCCGTCGACGTCCGGGCGCTCCGTCACGTCGTCCCCGTTGTAGAAGGTCCGCGACACTTCCGCGAGTGTGCCATCTCGCCCTAGGCGCTCGAGTGCGTTGTTCACCGCGGCTTCAAGCTCGGCGCTTTCCTTGGGCATGGCAATATGGCTGCCCGCCGGCTCGATCCAGAACCGGAGGTCGGGGTGGAGTGTGACGTCGAACTGCGGCATGAATTGCAGCGCGAGGCGCTGCAGGTAGTAATCATTCATGATCACGTCACTGCGACCAATGTCGAGGTCCCGCAGGTATTGATCATTCGTCGCGTTGTCGTAGGTAAGCGTTTCAGCCCCGTAGGAGCGCATGATTCGCGAGAAGGTGGTCGTCGCCTCCCCGGCGTGAGTTTTCCCCTCAAGGTCGTCAAGGGTCTCAATCCCCGATAGGTCCTCCTCTCGCACCATCAGAGTTGCCCAAGAGAACTTGTATGGCGTCGAAAACCGCACCCGCTCTTCCCGTTCCGCGGTACGGTTGATGTCGTTTACCGCGAGATCGACCTGCCCCGTCGTGAGACTTGCCAACATGGCGTCGAAAGCCATGACCCGAAAGTCGACGTCCAGACCCAACTCATTTGCAACGGCCCGTGCTACCTCCACGTCGAATCCGGTGAGGGTCTCATTGTCTTCACCGTAATACGAAGCGGGGAAGAGGGTTCCCGAAGTTGCGACTACGAGTGTCCCTCGTTCCTGTATTTCGTTCCAATGAGACCGCTCAACTTCGCCCCGGGCAAAAACCACACCCGTTGCAAGCACCAGAATGCACAAGATCGTGACACTCACCCTGAAGCTGTATATGAACGTACGCATACGAATAACCTCCGTGCTTAGATGTCCATTCAACGTAGCGTTTGGGACCTGTCCCTGCAAGCAAAAAAAAGACGCCCATCGCGGATTCGCGTGGGCGCCCCGACTCCTTCAAGGAATCTCTCTATACCGTATCCGGCACGATAAACGGCGAGAACAGCCGTGCGAGGCCGGTTCCGTAGTGCTCAACGAAACTACGCGCTGCGTCCTCCGGGAAGACGCTCGGATCCTCCTGCTTGAGGAAGTGCCAGTGGTCGGATACAGCCAGGATCAGGTCGCCGTTTAGCTGCTTCGGAAAGGCGCGTCGAACGATCCACTGATCAGTGGCACGACGAAGGGGCGTAAAGACGTTCTCATACCAGGAAAAGACGGCCTCTTCCCACGATACGGTGAATCCAAGCTCTTGACTCAAAAAGAACTGATGAACTTCAACGTGGTCGGCCAGCGTCGCCCAGCCCCCATCTCTTGCAAAGCGAATTCCTTCGGAACTCAGCTGCTGCGCGAGCCACTCTGCTCGCACTGTTTGTGTGTCTTGCTGCTGCACACTCGACATTCTTTCCTCCTCATCTCTTATTCAATCTTTAATGTACGAATACCCGCCACACGAGGCAAATTTTCTCTTGACAAATTGTCCGTTACCCCCTTATGCGTCCTTCTCCCCATCACAGCGGATACCTGCGAACGGCCGGTTTTGCCTTCAATCGAGATGCGTTACCATGGAAGGAGAGGAGGAAACGGAAATGAATACGGTTCGTTGGGGCGTCCTGAGTACCGCAAACATCGCACTCAAGAAGGTGCTTCCCGCAATGAAGCGGGAAGAGCATGTGGAGCTTGCTGCCATTGCGTCTCGAAAGAAGGAGCGCTCAGAGGAGGTTGCACGTCGTCTCGGCTTCGCCCGGGCTCACGGTAGCTATGAAGAGCTCCTCGCCGATCCGGAAGTCGACGCCATTTACAACCCCCTTCCCAATCATCTCCACGTGCCGTGGTCCATTAAGGCGCTCGAAGCGGGGAAGCACGTACTGTGTGAGAAGCCGATTGGCCTCAGTGTCGCAGAGGCGGAGGAACTGCAGGCGGCGGGCCGGCGCCACCCCGACCTGAAGCTGATGGAGGCCTTCATGTACCGCCACCACCCGCAGTGGGTGAAGGCGAAGGAGCTTGTCGACAGTGGTGAAATCGGCACCTTGAAGTCCATTCAGTCGTTCTTCTCCTACAACAACGCGAACCCCAATGACATCCGCAATCAAGCGGACATCGGCGGGGGCGGACTCATGGATATCGGCTGCTACCCCATTTCCGTTGCCCGCTTCATCTTCCAAGCGGAACCCGAGCGCGTGAGCGCCACAATTGAGTACGACCCAACGTTCAAGACGGATACCTACGGCAGCGCCATCCTCCAATTCAATGCGGGCACCGCGGCCTTCAGTTACAGCACCCTCCTCGAGCCGTACCAACGGGTGAACATCTATGGGACCGAGGGCCGCGTAGAGGTAATGATCCCCTTCAACGCACCGCCGGATCGGCCCTGCATCGTCAATCTACAGAAGGATGGGATCGTGAGTGAAATCAAGCTCGAAACAGCTGATCAGTACGGAATACAAGGCGAGCTTATGTCTCAGGCAATCCTGAACGATGCTCCGGTTCCCACCCCCTTCGAAGACGCCGTCGCAAATATGCGGGTGATCGAGCGGGTCTTTGCCGCGGCGCGCGAAGGCGCATGGAAATAGGACTAGGTTTGGAGCAATGCTCTTCGACGAATACCTGTCCCTGCGCGACGAGATCACCGACAAAACGGGGCTGCCGCCGGCGCCCGAGACTTCAGCTAGGCGAGAGCGTTGTCCCTTTCTCGGCACGGCGGGCCAGTGCACCGTCTATCCGGCACGGCCGGCGTTAACCACCGTTTGCTCGAGCTGATGAAGGGAACCGGTATCTGGATACGTTTGCGGACGACCCGTGGGAACGGGCGCCCTTGGAAATCCTGTTCAACACGTAAGATGCAGGATCAGGTTCGTATCCTCATCATTGATGCAACGGACCGCTTCTTCGGTCGGCATGCTGGCTAGAGTGACACCCCGCGTCTTCGCCTCTTCCTTAACCGCATCCATAACCGGGAGCATGCCCTGTGCGCCGGTGCCTACGACGAGTCGACCGGCACTCCACGGGATATCCTCCTCCGGTGAGAGCGGCGTGTGACCAAACTCCGATTTCCAACGCTTTGACGCCTTCTTATCGCGGGCTCGTATTTCTCCATTTTCGATAATCAGATCGTGGTCGTAGCGCTGTCCGTCAATCGTAATGCTGCCGAAGCTGTATTCATCCACGGTCATGTGACTACGTTACGCGCATTTCCCGAAAAAGTGAACCACCCGTATAGCCTATGTATATGGGCCTGTCGCTGCGGGATCCGAGACCTCTAGAGCTAGGTCCTGACAGCCTCCCTGATCCGGACGCTCCTCGCACTCCAGCTTCCGGAGCTTCCGCAACTCCGCGATGACCCACGCCCCGGTAATCCCAATGGAGAGCGCATCCGCCGCCGGAAAGGCTGCCCAGACCCCGGTCGTTCCCAAATACCTCGGCAACAGAATGACTAAGGGGATCAGAAAAATGATCTGCCGGGACGTGGTGAGGACAAGGGAGGGGAGCGCTTTGCCCAGTGCCTGAAAGAAGATGGCGCCAGTGATCTGTACCGTGAGTATGGGGAGTGCCAACAGCACAATCCGCAACGCCCTGGTCCCAATCTCTACCAATTCCCTATCTGTTGTAAACGCGCTGAAAACCAGACCGGGAAAGAACTGGATAAACAAGAACCAGACGAGGGCGAAGCCCGCGGTAACCGCGATTGTCAGGCGGAGCGCCTGCCTCACCCGGTCAAAGTTGCGCGCCCCGAAATTGAAGCCGGCAATTGGTTGAAAGCCCTGGGAAATTCCAACCAGGGGGAGCAGGGAGAATATCAAAACCTTGTGAATGATCCCGAACGCAGCTATTGAGAGATCGGTCCCGTACATACGGAGGGCGTTGTTGGTGAAGATGACAAATAGGCTTGCGCCTATTTGGCGGATAAATGGCGACAGACCCAGAACAAGGGTCTCGGGCATGAGCTTCCACGTTGGAATGAGGTGGCGCAATGTTGGAGTCACCGCAGCCCGACCAGACATGTAGAACCACATTGCGAACAGGAAGGAGACGAATTGGGCAATTACCGTCGCCAGTGCGGCGCCACGCACACCGAGACCCAAGCCAAAAATGAAAAGGGGATCGAGAACAAGGTTGAGTCCCGCACCAATAAGCATGATCAGCATTGCGGCGCGAGAGTGGCCTTGAGATCGGGTAATGTGATTCGCCGCAATTGCACTTGAGACGAAGAATGCCCCTGGAAGAATGGTTCTCAGGTATTCACGGGCATAGGGAAGCAAGTCGTCTGTTGCGCCGAAGAGGCGGAGTATCTGTTCCGAATAGACAAGACCGACAGAAGTAATGATCACGCCCACGACGAGAGTCAAAAAGAGCGCGTTCCCGGCCGTTCGTTCGGCTCGTTCCTGATCGCCCGCACCCATTGCCCGGGAAATGACCGAGGCGCTACCGATGCCAACCAGAAGCCCGGCGGCCACTACAATTATCTGTATCGGAAACGCGACAGAGACGCCACCAATTGCCAGACTCCCCACACCTCGACCAATGAAAATGGTATCAACGAGGTTGTAGAGTGCGTTCACTCCCATGGCAATGACCGCGGGTACGGCCATGCGCGCGAGGAGGGGGCCGATTGGCTCCGTTCCTAGAAGCTCTTCTCTGCTTTTCGTCATGATCGCCGAAAGGTACGGCTCACGTTCCGTCTCCGGCTACTCGTGAATGGAGGGGAACTCATACTCAATAACGCCGTTGTCCATTACGTTTTGGCTCACGTAGCCGCGAGCGGTCATGCTGTCCAGAGTCTGTTGAATCTCGTCGAGAGGAGCGTGGGTGTGGGAGGCGACCTGCACCACGGTTACTCTCCCATTGAATTGTTTCGCAAGCCGGAGAACCTCCCGCTCAAGCTCGCGAGGTCGCTCTCGCCTTTGCCGCTGGGTGCGAATTCTGCGCCGCAGCAGTTTGAACAATCCACTCGCGGTCGGGAGCACACCCACAATCAGCAAGGGCCAGATCATCCACGCAACACCGAAGTAGAAGAAACCAACACCAAAGCCGGCCGTCATGACCAGGCCAAGGCTCAAGTCCCCTCCACCGTCTCCGCCCTTCGATTCGTCATCGTTGGAGCCTTTCTTGTCGGTGGATAAGATGATGTCCACCTCACCCGACTCGGAAGCAGGCCTAGCGGCATGCTTCGCCTTTGCCCGTTCGCCCTGCTCCTCCGGCATGCTTTCCCACTTCTCAATGGCGCGATCCATAATGCCTTCAACGAGGCGGTACACACCGGTCTCAATGCGCGTCCCGAGATCGCGTCCCGGATCGCTGCGCTCGTCCCCGAGCTCCTCGCGGGACC
The DNA here is from genome assembly GCA_964413635.1 of uncultured Spirochaetaceae bacterium. Taxonomy (GTDB): domain Bacteria; phylum Spirochaetota; class Spirochaetia; order DSM-27196; family PWMO01; genus CAYFQV01. The sequence continues at coordinate 30,538 of CAYPTH010000007.1, read as the reverse complement.
GAGAGATCTTCTCCTTCTCCGCGAGGAGCCGTTCCTTTATGGCGTCTAAGGATGGGCTTTCTTCCCGACTTCTCGCAGGATCGGGTTCCTTGGCTTTGGAAGTGGTCGAGCCATTCTCCGGCAATTCCAGGCCGGTCTCTACACGATAGAGAGAGACGGACCGTGATATGTTCTTCAGCGGTGGGCTGCCGATCGCGTGAACGGGGACATCGATCTTGTTCTTGACCTGGTTGTACACGTCTTCAGTAATGCAGATGCCGCCGGGCGGCGCGTAGGGTTGCACGCGCGCCGCCACGTTCACACCGTTGCCGAAGATGCGCTCGTTCTCATACCAGATATCCCCAATGTTAATGCCGATTCGGAGTTGGAACCGCAATTCCGGCTCCGCAATCTCGTTGTGCTCGGCGACCGCCGTGTGGATCCGCAGGGCGGACCGTAGGGCGTCAAAGGCGCTCCCGTAGGTTACCAGGAGACCGTCACCGATCGCGTCCACGACTTCACCCTTCCCTTCGCTTATTGCGGGAAGCACAATGTCGTTGTGTGTTTGAAGGATCTCAATTGTACGCTGCTCGTTCTCTTCCATGAGGCGGGAGTAGCCAACAATGTCAGTGAACGTGATTGCAGCTAAGCGAGTCTGTTGCATACCTGGGTCATCATAGTTTGACCCCTGGGGGAGCACAAGGGCAGTTTCATCCAACGCCTCCTTCGAGTCCCGCGAGCTCGCGAGCATACGCGCGCGACGCCGTTGCCATCCAGGAGCCGCCGTGGCAGGATGGCGGCATGACTACAGAGCGTGCGTTCAACTTTGACGATCTCATGCGGATTCGTCGCATCAGTGCCCCGAGCGTGCACCCGCAGGGCCGCTTGGTGGCCTTCGTGGTCGCGTCCCACGATCCGGCGTCGAACACGGTTTCCCAGAGCATCCATCTTCTCGACACGGAGACCGAGGAGTACCGAGAGCTCACACCCGGAGACCACAACGACACCTCCCCGGTGTGGAGCCCTGATGGAAGGAACCTCGCCTTCGTATCCGACCGGCAAGAGGGCGAGCAGCTCTGGCTGCTCCCCTTTCAGGCGGGCGGTGAGGCGCGGCGCCTTACCGGAGGCTACGGCGGTGTTTCGGCTCCAATCTGGGCCCCCGACAGCAGAAGGATGGCATTCGCCCGGCGGGTGACTTTCTCTCGGGATTCGGGTACCGAGATTGTCATGGAAGACCCATCCTCCGGTGCGCACAGCGAGGAAGAGCAGGAGCAAAAGCGTCGCGCCCTCGCCTTCGGGCTTCCGAATGAGAAGTCGAGCGCTCGCATTTCCGACGCATTGCTGTACCGTCATTGGAACAGCTGGAGAATGGGAGACCGGAGTCACCTCATGCTTCTCGATACGCAGAGCGGAGAAAGCGTGGACATCACTCCGGGACCCGTCGACGTGCCTCCGATCAGTCTGGGGGGCGCCCAGGATTTCGTCTTCTCGCCCACCGATGACGAGGTGGCATACATCATGAACCCCGACGAGGTCGTCACCTTCTCCACCAATAACTCGCTCTTCGTGCAAGAAATCGATGGGCTCCGGGCACTCGGTTCCCCACACTGCATCTCGGAAAACGAGGCAATGGAGCTCGAGCCGCGCTATAGCCCCGACGGCCGATACATCTCCTTCCTCGGCGCCGAGCTGCCGACCTACGAGGCCGACCGACTGCGCCTCAAGGCTCATGACCGGTCAACGGCTGAGACGCTGAATCTCACCGCGGAGTTTGACCGGTCCGTGTCCGAGTATGCGTGGCGCTCTCCGGATGAGATCGTGTTTTTGGCTCAGGATCGCGGCTATCAGAGCTTGTACGGGGTACAGGTTCCGGGTGGTCAGGTTCAGCAATACAGCAGTGGCGTCTACCAAGCAAACCTGCGTGTTTTAGAGGGACAGTCCATCTTGGTGACACGCGAGAGCGTCGAACGGGCACCCCACTTCGTCCGCCTCCGGCTCGGCCCGGGGCAGCAGCCGGTCCTCTCAGTTGGCCCGGGCATGCCGGAACGGTACGACCAAGAATTCCACGTCTACCCCGACCTCAATGCGCCGGTATACGAGAACCTTTTCACCCAGTCCGCGGAGCCCTTCTGGTTTCGCGGCGCCGATGATGATTGGGTCCACGCCTTTCTCTTGAAGCCCCCCAGTTTCGACGGACGCTCGACCTACCCTCTCTTGCTCCTCATTCACGGAGGCCCTCAGGCCGCCTTTGGGGATACCTTTCACTTTCGGTGGAGCGCGCAGGTCTTCGCCTCAGCCGGCTACATCGTCCTTATGATTAATCCACGCGGTTCCACCGGCTACGGGCAACAGTTCACCGACCAGATCAGCGGGGACTGGTCCGGCCGCTGCTACACCGATCTGATGAAGGGCGTGGATGCCGCGATCGAATCCTACACCTTCATCGACTCAAATCGTCTAGCCGCTGCCGGAGCAAGCTTTGGTGGCTACATGGTCAACTGGATCGCGGGACATACGGATCGATTCAATGTGCTGGTTTCACACGACGGCATCTTCAATCAGGAGTCCATGAGCTACACAACCGATGAGCTATGGTTTGATGTGTGGGAACACGGCGGCATGCCCTATGAGAATCCGGACGGCTTTCGCCGCCAGTCACCGCATCTATCGGCTGGAGAGCTCAGCACACCCATGCTGGTTATTCAGGGGGAGCGCGACTATCGCTGTCCCGTCTCCGAAGGCGTTTCGCTGTTCACGGCATTGCAGGCACGCAACGTGCCCTCCCGTCTGCTCTACTTTCCAGACGAGGGGCACTTTGTCACGCAACCGGCGAACGCCGAAACCTGGTATAACGGTGTACTCGGCTTCATTGCCGAGTACATCTAAAACCTGCTCAGGCCTGGGCCACGCGACTTCCGGCCTCGAGGGCTTCGAGCTCTTCCTCGTGAAACACTCGGTCAATATCAAGAATCATGATGAAGCGCTCATTGTTCTTGCCGATCCCCTTAATGAAGTCGGCCTTGATCTTGGTGCCGACCCGGGGCGCCGGCTCGATGCTTTCCGGCGGAATATCGAGCACCTCGTCGACTGAGTCGGCCTGGCACCCGACCGTGACTTGGCCGTCTCCCGCAGAGACATCCGTGACAATGATTGCGGTGTCTACGGTGGACTCCGCTTCCGCCATTCCGAACTTGAGGCGAAGATCGATTACCGGTAACACGCTGCCGCGCACATTGATCACGCCCTTCATGTAGTCGGCCATCTGCGGAATCTTCGTCACGTCTTGCAACTCCAGAACCTCGCGAACCGTGCCGACCGGCAGAGCGTAGTACTCACCTTCCAAGACGAAGGTCAGATATTGATTGACGGTTGTCTCTGTAGACATAACTTCCTCCTAAAACTCTTCGAAAGCTTGATCGTCTGCGTCGGCTGCTGCCCCGACCGCCACACGATCGTTTGTTTGAATTGTTATTCCGGTCTCACTGCGTTTGCCGTTGCTGCCATCGCCGGCTCCGTTGCCGCGGGCTGCGTGGCCGCGGGCTCCGTTGCCGCCATTTGATGCATTGCTAGCACGGCTGTCGGTAAGCAGCCCTTTTGCCTGTTTGTTGGCGTCCACGACGAAGAAGGACATGGTGGCTTGCAGTTGCTGCGCTTGACCGGACAGCTCCTCCGCCATGCTGGACATTTCCTCCGCCTGGGAGGCGTTCTGCTGCACGACCTTATCAAGCTGGGTAATGGCCTGGTTTACCTGCTGGCTTCCCGCCCGCTGCTCGGCGCTCGCCGCACTAATCTCCTGCACAAGCTCGGCGGTACGCTTAATGTCCGGGACGAGCGCCTCCAGCACGCGACCGGCTTCCTCGGCGACGTCGACGCTGCTCGTCGATAGTTGGCTGATCTCGCCCGCAGCCGTCTGACTTCTCTCGGCAAGCTTTCGCACTTCGGACGCGACAACGGCGAAGCCCTTCCCGTGCTCTCCGGCGCGCGCCGCCTCGATTGCGGCGTTCAGTGCCAAGAGATTGGTGTTTCTGGCAATCTCGTCGATGATATTGATCTTGTCGGCGATACTGCGCATGGCTTCCACGGTCTGCGTCACCGCTTGTCCACCGCGTTCCGCGTCTTCCGCCGCCTTTTGGGCAATCTTCTCGGTTTGTCCGGCGTTGTCCGCGTTCTGCTGAATGTTGGAGTCCATCTCCTCCATGGAGGAAGAGACCTCTTCCGTGTTTGCCGCCTGTTCCGTCGCTCCCTGGGACATTTCTTCGGCGCTGGACGCCATCTCTTGGCTTCCGGACGATACGTTTCCAGTGGCGGACTGGACGTCCGCGACGACATCAATGAGACGCTCCTGCATATCCCGCATGGCATTTGCGAGCTGACCGATCTCGTCTTTCTGATGTACGTCCAGATCGGCGACCAAGTTCCCCCGTGAAAGCTCTTGCGCGAATGCCACGCCCTTTGATAGAGCCTTCGTGATCATCCGCGTGAGAAGAACCGTTATGAGAACGGCAACGACCAGGGCAATGAGGAGCCCCGTTACTACGACAACCATGGAGGTTTCAATCTTCCCGACGGATGCGCCCATCTTCTCGTGGGTCGTGTTTATTCCGGCTGCCGCCACTGATTGCGCCGCTCCGAGTACATCGTTGGCGGCGGTATCACGCTCCTCGCCAAGGCTATTGAGCGTTTCCATTTTGTCCGCCAAGTTGTCAATGGCCGCCTCATAACTGGCAGCCGCGTCGCGGACCGTATCCAGCTGCGCCATATCTTGGTCCAGATAGGTTATCGACTCCAGGGCGTCCACAATCGGATACACCTGATCAAGTCTCGCGCTTGCATCTTCCAGATCTTGGTAGTTGTTTCTCGCCTGCGCCTTGAAGTTCGCTACCCGCGCCTCGTTCCCAATGTCGATGATATCGTTTATCAAGGTGATCTTGCGAAGCCGCTCGCGTAGCGCTGCCGGTGACGCCCCCGTGTCGATCTCAGTCGCCATGGACGCGTTCATGCTGTCGAGATACGCCGCACAACTGTCCATGTAGTCGCCCGCACTCGTGTCGAGGTTTGCATAGATCACCTGAATCTCGTCAATCGCCGTATCCGTCTGCTCCGCAAGTGTTTTGTAGGTGCCGACATTCGACCGTGTCGTTTGTACTCCCGCCTTTAGGGCCGTGAGAAAAGTGTACTCAGTGGCCAAGGCTTCGGCGGAGGCGAGATGTCCATCCAGTTGCGCGAGATAGTCCTGCGCCTCAATATAGAAGTCCTTGTTCATGCTCAAGCCGTAGCCGCGCATGTTGTACATGGTGAGAAGAGCATTGCGCTCTATTTCGTTTCCAATTTCAACTTCAGGAACGTAGGCGTTGTCCAACTCTTGGGAGTCACCGAGGATTGTGTTGAAGTTCATAACCGCGATACCACCCACCACCCCGACCAAGACAATGACTGTACCGAAGCCCACAATGAGCTTGCCGGCCATTTTCATGTTCTTCAGCATTTCCGTACACCTCTTCTGTATGTAATAGAGACAAGGCCCGTAATCGAGTAATAATGATCATACACGCAAGATCGCACAAGCGCAAGAGTTTTGTGTTTATAGAGGTATTTTCCTGTGCGGTGTTTTTCCATTGAGATGGTACGCCCTTCCCATGGAAAGGGCTGGGAGTTTGCACCTACTGGATGATATCGTCATGGAAAGCGCGGCGTGACCAACGGAGAGTTTGTCTGCCCGCTGTTGAAGTGAGGACGGAAGCTTGAAATGAAGGAACAGATGCGCATTGGCATGGTCGGATACGGCGGAATAGGACGCGCGCATAGCCTCGGATACCGGGAGATCCCCCTGCTGTATCCGGGACGGAAGCCGATCCCGGTCCTCCAGCGCGTCGCGACATCTCGCCCCGAGACGGCGCAGTCGGCCAAGGAGGAGGCGGGGTTCGCCGAAGCGAGCTCGGACCTCGCAGCACTCACCGCCGCGACCTCGGTCGACGTGGTGGATATCACGACGCCGAATCACCTGCATCGAGAAGCGGCGGAAGCTGCCATTTCCGCCGGCAAAGCGGTGTACTGCGAGAAGCCCCTGGCTCACACCGTCGAGGACGCCCGCGCCATTGCCGCGGCGGTCGAGGGCGGAAGCGCGCCCTTCGGAATGGTTTTCCAGTACCGATTCATCCCGGCCATCATGAAGGCGAAAGAGCTCGTGGATACCGGCCGTCTCGGACGGGTCTTTACCTATCGAGCGGAGTATCTCCACTCGGGCTACCAAGATCCCAACAGACCTCTGAGCTGGAGAATGAAGAAGGAGGAAGGCGGATCCGGCGCCCTCGGCGATCTCGGCTCTCACGTAATTGATCTGGTCCGCTATCTCGTTGGCGAGTTTGCCTCCGTTCAGGGTCACCTCGAGACCTTCATTTCCGAGCGACCGCTGTCCAAGGGTGCTCAGGATAAGGGCCCGGTCACGGTAGACGACGTCGCCTGGTTTCAGGCACGCATGGCCAACGGCGCAGTCGGCACCGTAGAAGCCTCACGCTTCGCCACCGGAACGCTCGACGACTTGAGAATCTGGATCTACGCTGAGAAGGGCGCCGTCAAGTTCGACCTCATGGACCCCAACTTCCTCTACTTCTTCGATGAAACCGGAGCCAAGGGCGACTTCGGAGGTGACCGCGGGTGGCAACGCTTCGATACCGTTGCGAACTACCCGGGCGCCAAGGCCCCACCGCCCCGGGCACCCCTGGGGTGGCACCGTGCCCATGCCGAATCACAGTATCGCTTTATTCGGGCCGTCGCCGACGGTGCAGCCCCCTCACCGAGCGTTGTCGACGGCCTGCGGGCGCAGCTCGTCATGGACGCCGTCGAACGCTCCTCCGCACACGAGGGGTTGTGGACCGAGGTTGACCCCGTCTAGCTGCGACACACGCTACATGTTCCCCCTTCCCCGTGCTATGCTTGCAGCATGGCACAGACGCAACAATTGCAGTTGAAGTGGGTTGGAATCAGCTTGCTTGTATTCTTGGCGGCCCAGCTCGTCGTGAATCTCGCCTTCGTCGTCTTCGGCTTGATGACGCTGGGAATCGGGTTTTTGCTCTTTGTTATTGCGAAACCCGTGGCGTACTTCCTCGGCGGCTACATTACCGGCCGCCTCTCCCCGGGGATCACGATACGGGAGCCGGCCATAGGCGCGGTTATCATTACCGTCCTCGGAACACTCTTCGATGCCACCCGCTCCTCGGACGGAGGCATTCTGGGAATGGTCATCTCCGGGCTGGTTGCATTCTTTGTGGCACTCTGGGGTGCTCGCCTCGGAGAGCGAGCCTAGCGCCCGGCGCGGCGGTCGCGGAACCGCGGCGCCCCGGCCCCGCCCCTACTCGGGGGCGAAGAGGTCGGTAAAGCGGCGCACCGGCATTGCGTCCAAGGCGACCGGGTCGTCCCAGAGCCGCATGATGCGCTTCACCCGCTCTGCACTGTAGAACGTTCCGAGATTGGCCTCAAACTTTTGGAAGAGCAGCGGCACGGCTTCCTCCCGACGGCGGCGGTGGCCAATCGGGTACTCCACGGAAATCTCCTCGGTCTGTGTACCGTCGTCGAAGAAGACCTGCACTGAGTTCCCGATCGAACGCTTCTGCGGATCCAAGTAGTCTTCGGAGTAGCGCGGCTCTTCGAGCACCTCCGTCACATCGCGGAGGGCGTCGATTCGCGAATCCGCCGCCGTCTCGTCCCGGTAGTGCTCTGCCTTGAGCTCGCCGAAGATGAGCCCAATGGCCACCATGTACTGAATGCAGTGATCGCGGTCGGCTGGGTTGTGCAAGGGGCCGGTCTTGTTGATGATCCGCATTCCCGATTCCTGCGTCTTGATCACTACCTTTTTGACGTTGTCCAGCCGGGGAGCGACGTCTCCGTGCAAGCGTATGGCCGCCTCGACCGCGGTTTGGCCGTGGAACTCGGCAGGGAAAGACACCTTGAACAAGATGTTTTCCATTACGTACGAGCCCAGCGGCCGCTCCAGAGTCACCTCTTGCCCTCGCATGACCACATCCTGGAAGCCCCACGTCGGAGTGCTCATTCCCGTGGCGTATCCAGGCTCGCCCTGCAAGACCAGGAGTGCCAGACGCACGCCTCGCGACGCCGCATCCCCAGCTGCCCAACTCTTCCGGGACCCCGTATTCGGAAAGTGTCGATACGTCCTCAAGGACCCATTGTCGATAAAGGCGTTCGACACGGTCTCGGCTATTTCATCTTCCCTCGCGCCGAGCATTCCCGCCGTAACGGCCGCTGAAGCGATCTTGACCAGAAGCACATGGTCCAGACCCACGCGGTTAAAGGAGTTTGCAAGCGCAATGACACCTTGAATCTCGTAGGCCTTAATGGCGGCAATGAGTACGTCTCGGACAGTGAGGCCGTCACCGGCAGCACCGGCCCCCGCCGCGGTACCGCTCGGCGTGCCGTCACGGTATACGGTCCCTCCCCGGGACAGGAAGTCCGCGACGGACAGAATTGCACCCAGATTGTCCGAGGGATGGCCCCATTCAGCAGCCAGCCACGTGTCGTTGTAGTCCAGCCAGCGTATCAGCATGCCCAGGTTGAAGCTGGCCGTAACAGGATCGAGTGGCTCGGCGACGCCGGGTACGTGCGCCCCCGTAGTGAGGCCGGCGCCGGGAACCACGGGTCCGACAAGTCGCGAGCACTCGGGCACGCTGTGGGCCAGGGTCGCACATCCTAAACTGTCCGCCAGACCAAGGCGTGCGGTGTCGAGGGCCGTTTGGCTGTCGACCGATTGGGAATGCACATACCTCGCTATTAATGCAAAGAGGGAATCACAGTCTTCAAGGAATTCTCGACTCATTACGTGCTCCTCAGTCCGCCAGCGGAACGTACTGCTTCTGTTCCGGTCCTGTGTATCTACTGATCGGACGAATCAACTTGTTGTTACTCCGCTGTTCCATAACGTGCGCCGACCAGCCGGTCACGCGGGAGAGTACGAACATTGGCGTGAATAGCTCCGTCGGAATGCCGGAGAAATGATAGGAAACGGCGCTGTAGAAGTCCAGATTCGGGAAGAGCTTCTTCTCGTCCCACATGATCTGTTCAATCCGTTCGGCAACGGGATACATGACGGTGTCACCGGCTTTCCGGGAGAGCTCCCGTGCCCACTCCTTGATGATGTTGGAGCGCGGGTCGGAGACCGTATAGATCCGGTGGCCGAAGCCCATGATCTTCTCCTTCTTCTCCAGACTCTCGCGCAAGCCCTTTTCGGCCTCCTCGACCGAGGCGTAGCGGGAAATGAGATTCATTGCCGCCTCATTTGCGCCACCGTGAAGCGGACCGCGAAGGGCGCCGATTGCACCAGTAATGGCGGAGTAGAAGTCGGACATGGTGCTGGTAATGATCCGACCGGTGAAGGTCGAGGCGTTGAAGTCGTGCTCCGCATAGAGGATCAGGGAAACATCCATGCAGCGCCGGGTCGTCTCGTTGGGCTCTTCGTCGGTAAGCAGCCGGAGAATGTATTCCGCGGTATCCTGGTGCTCAAGCTCTAAGTTCACCCGCACGCCGTCGTGGTGAAATCGGTACCAGTACATGATGATCGCGGGAAGTCGCGCCACGAGCTCATCGGCAATCTGATCTTGCGTGTGCTCTTGCGACTCCGGAGTGAGATTCCCCAGGAAAGAGCAGCCCGTCCGCAGAACGTCCATGGGGTTCGCCGTCGCGGGAATGCGTTCCAGCACGTCGGTGAGACCCTCCGGCAAGCTGCGAAGCGCGCGCAGACGAGCACGATAGCTGCGAAGCTCTTCCGGACTTGCCACGTCTCCCTTCGTGAGCAACCACGCTACCTCTTCGAAGCTCCCCTTCTCCGCCAGGTCTTCGATAGAATACCCTCGGTAGCTCAGGCCGCGCCCCTCAATGCCGACGGTACAGATTGCCGAGTCACCTGCGACGATGCCTGCCAGGCCGCCTTCCTTCTTCTTGCCGGCGTGCTTTGCTTCAAACTTAGCCATTGCGTCCCTCCTGAAACATCTTGTCCAGCTTGCGCTCGATCTCCTCGTAGCCAAGGAAGTCGTACAGCTCCTTCCGGGTCTGCATGAGGTCCAGGACCTCGGACTGCGCCCCGTTCTGGAGAATCGACTGCATGACGGTGAGCGCTCCCTTATTCATTGCGCGGTTTGCAGAGAGCGGATAGAGGACGATGTCAACGCCCACCGATCCCAGCTCCTCTTTCGTGAAGAGCGGCGTCTTTCCGAACTCGGTAATGTTCGCCAGGATGGGGATCTCCACCGCATCCTTGAACTTCCGATAGTCTTCCAGCTCGGTTACCGCCTCGGCGAAGATCATGTCCGCGCCGGCGTCCCGATAGGCAATGGCGCGCTCGATTGCGGGGTCCAGCCCCTCCGTCGCGACGGCGTCGGTACGGGCCATGATCACGAAGTCCGGGTCGGTGCGCGCATCCACGGCGGAACGGAGCCGGTCCACCATCTCTCCCTTGGTCACGGTCTCCTTGCCGGGCCGGTGTCCACAGCGCTTTGCGGCAACCTGGTCCTCCATGTGCACTGCGGCAACTCCGGCGCGCTCCATCTCCCTGATGGTTCGGGCAATCATGAGAGCGGCGCCGAAGCCGGTGTCAATGTCGACCAGCAAGGGAAGCTCCACGGCACCGGTAATGCGCCGGGCGTCCTCCAGGACGTTGTCCAACGTCGTGACGCCGAGATCCGGCAACGCGTAGGAAGAATTGGCCACGCCCGCGCCGGAGAGATAGATCGCCTTCACACCGACCTGCTCCGCCATGAGGGCGACGTACGCGTTAATGACCCCGATCGTTTGAAGGGGTGCCTCTGATTTTACGAGCTCGCGGTAACGAGCTCCTGGGGTCGGTGAATCCACCATACGCGCTCCTTGAGTGGCTGTATCCTGCAGTGTCAGACGTCGACGAGCTCGCTGCCGTTCACGACAATCCTACGATTGAGCGTCGTGCCGTCTTTGATGGTCGCGTGGGCCGGGCACACGTATTCCACGGTCTCTACCAGGTCTCGGACGGCATCGTGATCCGCGCCCGTCTCAATGGTGACCGTGTAGTCAATGTTGCGGAATCCCGGCGCCACCTCTGCAATACCGAGGATTCCACGCTGATCAACGTAGCCTTTTATATCGATCTTGAGACCGGTGAGGTCAATGTCTCGGAGGGCCGCGTACTTGGCGTACTGCGCCTGCTGGCAGAAGCCGAATCCCGCCAGAAAGTACTCGAGAGGGCGAGGGGCTTCATCACCACCGCCTCCCTGGGCAGGTTCGTCGGAGAAGAACTCGAAGCGCCGCGCCTTTGCCTTGCCGTAAAACCCGTCGAGGGCCGTGGTTATGACGCGGTTCAGATGCACTGCCTTTCCCGCGTCCTGTGACTCCTCGACGTGCTGTTTCACGCGGTCCCGAAAATCCGCCCTCATCTCCATGGATATGCCCCCTGTCAATCCAACAATGTTAATATGATCACTTATGTTTGACAATTAGGAAATTGGAATCGGATTCGGAATAGCAATTGACACTTTCCCTTGTGACGCTAGAATAGATCCGTAAATCGGATGCCTGCAGTCATGAACGTGACGCGGGCACAATAGAATGGCGCGGGGCGGTACGCCGCCGCCGCCATTCACATCAGACAACCATTCGGCAGAGTATCGGATGGTAAGGAGGTCGTATGATACAAAAGGCCGGAATCGTTGCGCTGAGCGCAGTGATGCTTTTTGTCGTGGCCCTTGGCGCCTTTGCGGGCGGACAGGGGGAAGCTGAGGCTGCAGGTGGTGAACAACCGCTGCGAATGGCGGCCATTTTCCCGGGCTCGATTCAGGACGCAGACTACAACACCATTGGCTATATGGCGCTGCAGGAAGTCGGACAGGAATACAACATTGAGACGGCGTACTCTGAGAAAGTCGCGGTTCCCGACGCCGAGCGGGTTCTTCGTGAATACGCAAACGCCGGTTTCGACGTAATCTTTGTCCACGGCTCTCAGTTCAACGGCGCCGCTACGAACGTCGGTCCGAGCTACCCGGATGTGACCTTCATCATGGAGGTCGACTCGAAGCCTGCGGAGCTGCTGGAGAACTTCTGGTACATGGACCGCAACTTCTACACCGGTTTCTACGTGCTGGGCGCCCTGGCGGGGCTCAAGACGGAGACCGGCAAGGTCGGCTACCTTGGCGGATTGGAGCTGCCATTTACCCGTGCGGAAATCAACTCCATCCTTCAGGGCCTCGAGGCCGTCGGATCGGATGCGGAGCTGAGCTACATCTACATTGGAGACTTCAACGATCCCGTAAAGACCCGACAGGCTGCGGAAGGACTGATCTCCCAGAATGTCGACGTGATCATCTCATCCGTGAACCTGGGGAACTACGGCCTCTACAACGCCGTTAAGGAAGCCGACCGGGACGTATTCATTACGACGAAGTACACCGACAAAGAGGTGCAGGCTCCCGAGAACTACCTGACTTCGGACCTCTTCGACTTCCGCGTGCCTCTCAATGAGGTGGCGGGCCGGATCCTCGACGGCGAGAAGGGTGGTTTCATCTTCCTCGAGTACGGCGAAGGCAATGCACGGTGGGCACAGTTCCCCATCAAGAACGTGAGCGACGAGCTGAACAATCAGCTTCGTCAGATTGCTGAAGATGTCGCGGCAGGCGAGGTCGAGATCGAGCGGAATCAGCAGGAGATAATGCAACAGTAGTACCGCATTGTGTGGTATGGTCGCGACGGTCGACGCGCCGGGCCTCAGGCCCGGCGCGTACCATCGCCGAGAAACCAACATCCGGGCAACACCGAAGTGTTGCACGAGTTACAGGATTGAGCATGGCAGGAGAGACCCTCGTATCGCTACAAGGGGTGAGCAAAGGATTCGGCGAGGTCGTAGCCCTGGACAACGTAGATTTCTCCGTACGTGAGGGAGAGATCCACGGTCTTCTGGGAGAAAACGGCGCCGGAAAGTCCACGTTGATGAAGATCCTCTATGGGCTCTACGCCCCGGACCAGGGCGTCATCACCATGGACGGTTCTACCGTCGAGATTTCGTCCCCGTTCGATTCCATTCAGCTGGGAATCGGCATGGTTCACCAGGTGTCGACGTTGGTCCCGGAGTTCACGGCCCTCGAGAACATTATCCTGGGAACGAAGGGCGAGGCCTTCGGACTCCCCCTCGAGCGTGAACGAAACCATATCCGTGAGCTCTCCAAGGAGTACGGCCTCACCTTTCCCTTAGACGTCAAGATTGTCGAGCTCTCCGCGGGGATCAAGCAGAAGGTCGAGATCGTCCGCGCCCTCTACCGCGGTGCGAAGCTCCTTATCCTGGACGAGCCCACAACCTCGCTCGTGGAAAGCGAGTTCCAGCAGCTACTGGAGTCTCTTCAGGCCTTCGTGAAGCGTGGTGTTACCGTAATCTTCATTACTCATAAAATTAGAGAAGTCATGATGGCGTGCCAGACCGCCACCGTCTTGCGGAAGGGAAAGGTTCAAGGTCAGCTTGCGCAAGAAGAAATGTCGCAGGAAAAGCTGGTCAAGCTCATGTTCATTGAAAAGGACATTGCGGTGAACGAGAGCGCCCTTCCCACGGTGTCGGTCCCCCAAATGGAGCGCTCGGAGTCTCCCGTTCTTTCCATGCGGAACGTCAATGTCACCGGCGGAGAGGAGACCTCGGGGCTTACCGATATCAGCCTCGACGTCTACGGCGGTGAGATTGTCGGCGTAGCAGCGGTCTCCGGCAACGGAGAGAAGGAAATCGCCGAGGTAGTTGTGCAGCCCCGCGAGATAGCGTCCGGGGATATTGAGGTCAACGGGCGGAGCATCGCCGGCCTATCGACACTGCAGGTGTTCTCCCGCGGCGTCTCCTACACTCCGGAGGACCGTAATCAGGAAGGAATCCTCTCCGACGGGAGCATCACGGAGAATATTCTCTTGGGGCACCACGCGGAGGAGCGCTTCTGCAAGGGGAACACCTTCATATCCTGGCCGGCTGTGCGCAAAGCAACGGAACAGGCCATTGCGGACTACAATATTGCCACACCGAGCGCCGATCTCTCCGTCCGGCGACTTTCCGGCGGTAATGTTCAGAAGACCATTATTGCCCGCGCCTTCCTGAGCACCCCGAGATTGCTCGTGACGCACAATCCGACATCCGGTCTGGACATCTCAACCGTCGAGTTCATCTTCAATCGACTGGTCGAGATGCGTTCGCGGGGCGCCGCAATCCTCTGGGTAAATGAAGACTTGGACGAGCTGATGATCGTCAGCGACCGCATTGCCGTACTCCACGGAGGAAAGCTACGTGGGATCTTCACGCGCGACGAGTTCGACAAGTATAAAATTGGTCTGCTGATGTTAGGTGGTGAGTGATGTCGACGCAACAACAAGCAGCATCGGCGTGGCGGGAAAAGGCGCTGCGTACGACACTAATCTACGGCGTGGCAATCGTGGCAGCCTTCGCCGTTACGCTCCTGATTATCGGGCTCCTCGGCTACAACGTCGGACGCGCCTTCACAACCATGATTGGGACTTCGTTCCGATCCGCCTTCGGCTTCCAGGAGACGGTAAAGAAAGCTATCCCGCTTGTCTTCACGACCTACGCCTTCACGATTCCCTTCATGATCAAGTTCTTCAATATTGGGGCGTGGGGGCAGATGCTCTTTGGTGGAACCGTCACTACTGTGGTGGGCCTGCTCCTCAAGGGCGCCATGTTGCCGGGCATTGTCATGATCCCACTTCTGGTCCTTGTGGCCATTGCAGCCGGCGCCTTCTACGCATTGATAGCAGGATACCTGCGAGCTGAGTATGAGATCAGCCCGATCATATCCACCATCATGCTGAATTACATTGCCTTCCAATTCCTGAACTTCATTGCCACGTCGGAGCGCTTTCGCGACCCGACGGAAGGGCACCCCATAAGCCTGCCCCTCGGTGACAGCGCCAGACTCGGGTTCTTCGGCGGGATTCCGCACTCGATCATTTTGGCGGTGCTGGCAATCATCTTCGTCTACGTCTTTCTCAAGTACGCCAGGCTCGGATATGAGATCAAGGCGGTGGGGTACAATCTCACCGCTGCGCAAACCTACGGCGTCAATTTCCGCAGAACCATCATGCTGACCTTCATTCTCGGCGGCGGCCTCGCCGGTCTCGCCGGGGGACTGGAAGTGATCAATATTCACGGCAAGCTTCTGGAGGGCTTCGCAACTACCTCCGGCGCACAATTCGGCATCTTCGGGATTGTTACGGCGCTGATTGTTGCGGGCAATCCTGGCGCGGTGCCCGTGGCGGCGTTTTTCATGTCGGTCCTGCTTGTGGGTGCGGACGCCTTGCAGCGTACCATGCAGATACCCGTGGAGATGGTCTTCCTCGCACAGGCACTCATTGTGCTGTTTGTGGTTGTCGTCCGAGCGCGCTTTTCACAGGGAGATACGTAATGGAGTTCGTGAACTCACTCCTCAGCCAGATCATCGTATACACCGCCATCTACACCCTCGTGAGTCTCGGCATTGTCATTGCCGGTCGAACCGGCATCTTCAACATCTCCGGTGAGGGAGTCATGTTGGCCGCGGCGGCGGCGGGTTTCATGGGCGCCTTCTTCTCGGGGAGTTGGCTCGTCGGCTTCCTGGCGGGCGCGGCCATCGGCGCCCTCTTCGGGCTTCTGCTCGCATTTCTCCATG
Source organism: uncultured Spirochaetaceae bacterium (assembly GCA_964413635.1). Taxonomy (GTDB): domain Bacteria; phylum Spirochaetota; class Spirochaetia; order DSM-27196; family PWMO01; genus CAYFQV01. Next base: position 14,903 of record CAYPTH010000007.1, on the reverse strand, counting down.
AGACCTTCAAGGTCAACCAGTTCATCCTGGGTATCTTTCTGGTGATTCTCGGGACCGGATTATCCGATCTCATGTACCGACTCATCATGGGAGTTCGCCTTACCGCCCCACAGTCGCCACCCGTTCCCGCTGCGCAGATTCCACTGATTGGAGAGATCCCAATCGTCGGCGCCGTACTCAACCAAAATCCGATCGTCTATTTCGTCTATATTGCAAGCGCCTTCCTGTACTGGTTCTTCTATCGAACGAAGATGGGACTCGAGACACGCTCCATCGGCGAATCACCGCAGGCGGCGGATGTCGTGGGCGTGAACGTGCGCCGCCGCCGCTACACCATGACCATTGTCGGTGCAGCCCTGATGGGCATTGCCGGCGCCTACCTGCCCCTTGTCATTACCGGAACCTACAATCCGAATATGTCCGCAGGGCGCGGATTCATGTCCATTGGCATTGCGATCTTTGCCAGCTGGAAGCCCCACCGCGCGCTGCTCGGTGGATTCATCTTCGCATTCATCGAGGTTCTCTCCTACCAGTTGCAACTGGCCTCACAGGCTATTCCATTTCAGTTCTTCCTCATGCTACCGTTCATCGGTGTTATCGTAATTATGATGATCTTCAAGAAGCGCATCGAGTTTCCCGCTTCCATCGGGAAGCCCTACAGCCGGGAGTGACGACGAGATAAAATGGCACGACGTACGCGGCAGCGGATGGAAGAAAAGCGTACAGAGATCCTCGAGACGGCGAAACAGGTACTCATTGCTCACGGCAAGCACGCAAAGATGTCCGATATTGCAGCTTGTCTCGACTTGGAAACCAGTTCGCTCTACTACTATTACAAGGGAATCCCGGAGATCCTCAATGCGCTCCTTGCAGACAAATATCGCGATCTCCAGTCCTACGATGAGCACATATCCCAGCCCGGGAAGTCGCACTTCGAGATGCTCCACCAGATGCTCGTCTATCTCATGGGCTTTTATCACGAGAACTTGGACCTCGTGCAGATCATTCTCACCCAGGTATTTCCCCTCTTTCATGCGGTCGAGTTGGAGGACGAATCCGCCGCCATCAACGACTATCTGATGGCCTACTGGCGGGCCAACGACATCCTCCTCTACCACATTCGCGGCGCTCAGGAGATGCAGGCCCTTACCAGTGAGGTCTCACCAAAGCAAATTCTTCAGATCATCCGCGGCGCCATGTGGGGGGTGATTGCCTCCTGGCGCGAGCATCCCACGGAAAAGTCCGACATTCCTCACTGCGTGGAGCGCATCCTCCGCATCGTAACCTAAGACGAAAACTCTCAGTTGACACCTGGCAGTGCCCATCGTACAATTCAAATTCAATTTGGAAATCTTTTTCAATACCATGTAGGAGGACTGTATGATCCGTGAGGTTCCGTGCAAGACTCGCAAGAGCGAGTATAAGTTGCCGGTCGAAAAGATGGAGGGCATGTTCACCGTCCCTTCGATTCTCCCCGAGTTCAAGCCGAAGTACTCAGAGCTGACCCTGCGCGACGGGACGAAGCGAACTATTCTGATTCGTTCCATCAAGCCCGAAGAGGTTGATCCTCTCGCACAATTCGTGAAGCAGTACACGGATGTCGAGTACGATTTCTACGATATCGTTGGCGCTCGCGTCTTCGCAGAGCTCTTGGCTATCAAGCGAAACCGCATGAAGGACCAGTACTTCTTCGTCGCACTCGACGAAGGTGTACCCATTGGGATTGCCAACGGCCGTATCCGCGACAACGATGTCAACATTAGCCTGCATACAATGGCCTTCAAGCGCCAGGTCAACGCAGGACCAATTCTCTTCTACACGAAGTGCTGGTACGCCTTTGAGCAATGCGGCAACAACGAGTTCTGGGCAACCTTTGAGAGCTACAACGGATGGATGCTCGCCGGACTCAATATGGGCCTTCCGACCTACGCCTGGCCGGATGTGCAGCACGAGCTCGGCGGAGCAAAAGTTTACCTGTTGCGGCGCGACCTATGGGAGCTCAGCATCCGCGACGAGTATCCTGATCAGGTTGCTCGCGCGCATCTGATGGAGGATCCTCCGGCAGACCTTATCAAGAAGAACGAGAAGCTGATCATCCCGGATTCGATCGAAGCCTAACCGCATCCAAGCCGCGCCTTCGACTCGCCCTGCGGGTCGGATGCGCGGTCCCTCGCTCCCGCTCCGCCGCTCCCTCCCTCACTTTATGTCTCAAAAGACCTGTTGCAGCAAGGTTACTCCTGCCCATGCGTAAAGCACGGCTTGGAATACCATGATTACCGGAAGGAACCGCGGCCGTAGCGCAACGGACGCGCCCACAAGCAATGCGAAGGGCGCAAGCATCAATAGATGGAAGAAGAAAAAGGACATGGCCGGTAGGAATGGTAAGGTCACCTGTTGCACCGCGTGAAAGAGTATGCACAGCCCCATTGCCAGGCCCGCCGGCAGGTCTCGTGCAACAAGACGGGGCATTATGTAGCCGTAATAGAAGGGCAGCTCAACCGCCGCAGTCGTCAACGGAAAGCCAACCGCACCGATAATCGCCGCCCAGGCGGGAATCGGAGAAAAGAGAATGGTCTTTACCGAGAGAATCCCGCCGAGAAAGAGCCGGGCGAAGAGGAAGACCGCCACGACGGTTACGGCAATCGCCAACAATGACACCGCAATTGCACTACGACGATTCCCGTCCCGCGACTCCTGAACGCCATCTGCATCTGCATCTGCATCGGCATTCATGACGCTGCGAAACGGCATTCCCTCACGCCGCAAGAGGCCAAGGAGAAGCCACAAGGTCAGTAGGTTGGCAAGGGTACCGGCAAGCATCCACCACCGGCCCGCGGTGAACCAGGGGTTCACATTACCGGCAATACTGAGTCCGGCTGCAATGAGGGCGTGGACTCCTAAAAACACGAACACCCGAAAGAGGAGCAGTCCAAGCAAGATGGATCGTCCCGGAACGCCTGCATCCGCATTGCGCCTTAGCTCTGAAACTGAGTTTCGACCCGACATCGCATTGAATTATACGAACCAGGCTCTCCCGACACAAGCTTGATAGCTCGCCGGAGATGCACTATCGTGACGTGATTCTCATGGTGAGGAACGGCGACTCGGACGACGGATACTTTGATCTCTTCTACCGGGACGGGTGGGCCTACTTGGCGGTACATCCACCGGGACCGCGCGGCACCCCCGTGTACCATGACGACATCCGCAACCGAATGCGCATGCTCGGCGTGCCGCGGGTTGATCCCTCTCGCATCCGGGAAATCTCCGAGCAAGCGCGGGGGGTACCGGAACCTCTAGTGGAGTGGCCGGAGGGCGAGCGCCTGGCTTCTCAGGTGCTCGTCTCTATCTCGGAAGATGAAATGTCCGCAACAGTCACGGTGACGGCACCCAAAAAGGGCGCAGCCGCGCCGCATGCGCACGGCATCCTCGACGCCCTCACCCGTGCCGGCGTCACCCACGGTGTCGATCACAAGCGGCTATCCGAGCTCGTGCAGAACCATCGCTACGATCAGCCAATTGTGGTCGCTGAAGGTACCCACCCCGTCGACGCTCAGTCGGCCCATATCCAGTATCACTTCAACACCAATCGCGGAAAGCCGTACCTCGAGCTCGACTTCGGTCGCATTGATCTCCGTGAGCTCAACTTCATTGAGAACCGCTACGAGGGCGATCTGCTTGCCTCGCTCGTTCCGCCTGTGGAGCCGCGGAACGGAAGCACCGTAACCGGAACACCCGTGTACGCCGAAACGAAGACGGAACCGGTGGAGCTCTCGCCGGGAGAGAACACCACCCTCGCGGATGACGGCGACGCTCTCTACGCCACCATGGACGGAAACGTCAAGCTCGAGCACGGTGCGGTCACGGTGGAACCCGTGGTCTACGTCGAGCGGGTGGGCTACGAGACCGGAAACATCGACTTTGACGGATCGGTAGTGGTCGAGAAGGACATTGCAGACCGCTTCGTCGTGAAGGCCGGCGGCGACGTTCAGGTTGGTGGTGGCGTCGGGCGTGCGACGGTTGAGGCAGGGGGAAACGTTCTACTCAAGCGCGGCATCAACGGCGGTACCGAGGGCCGCATCGACTGCGGCGGGAATCTCTTTGCGAAGTACGTCGAGAGCTCCACCGTGCTATGCAAGGGCAATGTCTTTGTCGAAGAGGCGATCATGCACAGCCGCATCTCCGCCTGGAAGCACTGCGTACTCAACGGGCGGCGCGCGGAGATCATTGGGTGTGCCGTCATTGTCGGTGGAACCCTATGGTGCAAAAAGCTTGGAAGCATCGCCGAGGCGCCGGTTCATGTTGCCGTCGGAGTGTCGCCCGACTTTCTGTTGGGGTATCGCCGTACACAGAAGGAGCTCGCCGAGCGCGAGGATCGCTTCGAGCGGGCGCAGCAGCAGCTCGCGCAGCTTGAGCGCGCCCGCGACGAAGGTCACAGCGGGGAGAAACTCGATCAGGCCAGGGAGCAGCTCGCAGTCGAAGTCTCCTCCCTTACCGAAGAGCTACGCGGGCTCAGGCCCACCTACCACGACATGCGCGACCGGATGAAGGCGAGCCGAAATAGCATGGTGCTCGTTGAGGATGCCCTCTACAAGGGCACGACCATCACATTTGGGAATGTCGAGTACCGAGCCCCCGACCGCGGTGCTCGCAAGACCATCTTTCGCTTCGACGGCCGCGTTATCCAGGAGGTCGGCTACAACTCGGCGGATGCGCCGCGGTTGAAGTTCGATGAAGAGGCGGAGGAAACTTCGGAGCCGCCCTTCGATGACGGGCCGGCGGAGAACGGTCCCCATCAGACCTGACCGTGTGCAACAGCGACACTCCGCATTCTCGGTACCGGCTGACAGCGTCTTCCTCCTCAGCTACACTCTGCGACATGCAACAGATTGTTTCCTTCCCAAGCAACGAGCACGAGGCGCTGATTGACATTACCGACCGTGTCCAAGAGATCGTCGCCGAGAGCGGGGTGACCACCGGTATCTGCGCGGTCTACGCGCGTGGCGCCACCGCCGCCATTATGATCCAAGAGAACTGGGACGACAGCGTGCAACAAGACGTACTCGCCCTCCTCCGGAAGCTGGCCCCTCAAGGAGTATGGCTCCACGACCGCCAGGACGGAAACGCGGACTCTCACTTGAAGTCAGGGATGGTCGGCGCGAGTGAGAGTATACCAGTTGTTGACGGAAAACTCGGCCTGTCCACATGGCAGAACATCTTCTTCTGCGAGTTCGACGGACCGCGGCGACAGCGAGAAGCCGTGGTAACGGTGGTTAGCTCCGAACGCTAAGCTATAGTCGGCGCGTCGGACACGCGGATCAAAAAAAAGGGCGGATCACGTATGATCCGCCCCTTGGCTATGCCCGTTGAGGTACGTGACTTACTAGCGTCGGTCGTTATTGCGAGGGCGCGCCTCGTTTACCTTCAACTGTCGACCGTCGAACTCATGTCCGTTCAGCGCATTCTCTGCGGCCCGAGCCTCTTCTTCTGTGCCCATCTCAACAAAGCCAAAGCCGCGAGATCGGCCGGTGTCGCGATCGCTCACGATGTTGGAAGACAGAACCTCACCGTACTGTGCGAACAGGTCACGGAGTTCAGCCTCCTGGGTCTGATAGTCCAGGTTACCGACATACAGTTTGTTACCCATGTAACTTTCTCCTTCTGCCCAAGGCAGACACGTAGTGCGAGATCCGGAATGTGAGAAGCATTATCTGTCTTGAACCATGAGAGGAAAGCGCAGAATAGCAGCCACGAAATCCGAAATCATCGGCAAGAGGATATCCCGTCTCCCCGCGCACGTCAATAGAAACAATCGGTTAGCAACCGACATTGCGGTCTGGTGGGTCACCCCATCAACGCCCGGCTCCCTCCCCTGCCTCGGGTGACTTGTTCAAACGCCGGGGCCTCGGCTACGCTCCCGACATGAGAATCATCCTCGGAGTGGTTGCTGCTCTCATTACCGGAACCGCAATTGCCGCACAATCAACTTTAAACGGACGAACCGGCGCCATCATCGGGCCGATTCGTACAGGTCTGGCGGTAAACGCCCTCGGCGGCGCCGTCGGGGCAATTGTCATACTGGGACTCTTGCTGCTGGCTCGGTTGGACATTGCCGCACACCCCTTTGCCGCAGCGAAGGCTCGCGCAGGCTACGTCTTCGGCACGCTCTTCGCCGCGGGCTTACTAGGAATCCTTATCATCAGCGGGATATCCTACGCCGTCCAAGGTGTCGGTGTGACCGCCGGACTCGCGGCGGTAATTCTCGCACAATTGGTCGTCGGTCTTATCATCGACTCAGCCGGCGGCGCGAGCGTCGGACCTATTCCCTTAGATCTTCGACGTGTTGCGGGAATCGCAGCCATGGCGATTGGCGTTTGGCTCTTGGTGCCGCGGACGTGACATTCAAACTCCGGGAGTAGCGCGATCGGCGGCACGGCCGGCAGCGCCCGTCCACCGCGGCACCGGCGCAACGTGGCGCGGCCCAACGCGCCACCCGTCCACGTCAGGCCAAGACCGTCTGCTCCAGCTCTTTGGCATACTCTGCAAGAGCTTTGAGGATCACCTTATCCCGCGCCGGTGTATCCACCCGGGACAATCGATTGTGGACGTCGCGTTTGAACGTACCGAGATCCATGACACCGTCAGGTTCCGGAGTAAGAATGCGCGAGGCACAGAAACTCTTCCACCGCTCCCACTCCTCTTCCGTGAGTGCCTCTGGGTAATTGCGGGCCACGTAGCGCCACAGCATTTCCGGGGCGCGCTGATCGTAGAGCCGTGGTGGGTCGTGCTTGAGTCGCTCGGGCGGCATGGTCCGAATTATCTCGAACTCCTCTCGGTCCTCGTCTGGAAAGAAGTCGCCGGAATAGATCTGAAGATCCGGATCGGAGTGACGTCGCGCCGGCCTATCTGCAAATACGTTGCGGAGCCGCTGCACTAGGTCGGAACGGCTACGGATCAGCTCAGCATGTTCTAAACACTGATCTATATCGATGCCCAAGGCCGCCGCCCGCGCCGAATCCAAGGTGGACAAGGGAGCAATGGCCGGGCTGCGGTTAATGTGAATTCCTTTGAGGGGAATCCGGCCCTCCTCGTTAAGCTCCTCTTTCTTGGTGAAGACCCTGCGCCGAATCTCCTCAACCGACGCGTCCAACCAGTCTCGCGGATCGCGGCGCAAGTCGTACGCAATGATCTCATTGGCATTCTCCGGCGAGACGCTCAACGGAATCACTACGCTCGTACAGCCTGCCGTGCTCGTGAACATGGCAGAGGTGTGGACGAGCGGTTCCATCCGTTGCAGATTGAGACGCCGGCGAACCACGTCCTTCTTTCGAAGCGAGAAGTAGTAACGAAAGAGCTTTGGATTGACTTGATGTACCAGCTTTGCCAATGAAATGGTCGCGCGGACGTCGGACAGGGCGTCGTGTGCCTGATCGTGGGCAAGGCCATTTGCCTCAGCCAGAGCTTCCAACTGGAACGCGGGCGTGCCGTCATCGTTCTCTACCCACTCGATTCCTTCCGGCCTCAGGTCGCGGCTCATCCGGAGCAGGTCAATGATGTCCCAACGCGAATTGTTGTTGGCGTACTCGCGGCGATAGGGATCGTAAAAATTCCGGTAAAAGAGCGCGCGGATAAACTCGTCGTCGAATCGAATGCTGTTGAAGCCGGCCGTACAGGTGCCCGGGGTGATCATCTGCCCGTGAATGATGGCCGCGAACTCCCGTTCCGCAAGGCCCTCCTCCTGAACTTGCTGGGGCGTGATTCCGGTGACCAGACAGGACTTGTGGTCCGGCACATAGTCGGGAGTAAGGCGGCAGTAGGCAACAATTGGATCGCCGATGGGCTCGAAATCGTCGTTGGTGCGAACCGCGGCGAACTGGGCAATTCGGTCCCACCGCGGGTGACGCCCGAAGGTCTCGAGGTCGTACCAAAGGAGGCTTGAGGACATGGGTGACTGTACCAGACAGGGCGCCGGCGCTCAAGCAAACCCGCAACGACGTCGCACCCGCACCCGCAGCATCTCAGACGCTTCTGATTCTTCTGATTTCATTGGCTTTACAGACTTCGCTGCTTTGTGCTACTCGCGCAAGGAGCAGTTGTCACAATCGATGGCCGGGGCCAGGTGGTGCTACCCAAAGAGGTACGCAGCGCGCTGAATCTCGAAGCGGGAAGCAAACTCGCCGTCGTGATCAAGGAC
>CAYPTH010000007.1:0-6609 GCA_964413635.1 uncultured Spirochaetaceae bacterium | reverse complement strand
CCGGCAGATTATCGATCCGGACTCCTGAACGACAAAGACAGCTGAGACTGCGGCTGCACCTCTCTGAATAGTGCGGACTTTGGCTACACGATTCAAGAACTGGAGAATCTTCCCGAAGGGGCGGATCTGTCCCTCGGCTGTGGCAATCCCACCGCCCTTGCAAAATTGGAGCCCGGACAGACAGTCGTGGACCTCGGCTCCGGAGGCGGTATTGACGTATTCCTTGCCTCGAGTCACGTCGGACCTTCCGGCAGGGCAATTGGCGTGGACATGACCGCGGAGATGGTGAGCCGCGCCCGGGCTGCGGCACAGCGCGGGGGCTACACGAACGTCGAGCTTCGACTGGGAGAGATCGAGAATCTCCCGGTTGCGGATAACACCGCCGACGTGATCATCTCCAACTGCGTGATCAACCTCTCTCCCGACACGTCACGCGTGTTCTCAGAAGCGCTGCGCGTGCTGAAGCCCGGCGGGTACATTGCGGTCTCCGATATTGTTCTCACCCGGGACCTCGAGCCAAAGCTTCGGGAGAACGCCGCGCTCCTCACGCTTATGCTATAGATCCAGGTTTCGGTAGTACATCCGCGATCTCTGGTCGACGTAAAACGCTTTCGCCTATTCTTTCATTGTACCAGCGGGGTCGCGATAGCGCAAAAAAAAGCGGACCCCGAAAGGCCCGCTTCAATCAACTGATTATTTGGCTCATTGAGCCGGCAAACTACCAGCGACGGTCGTTGTTCCGAGGCTTCGCCTCGTTGACCTTGAGCTGGCGGCCGTCGAACTCCTGGCCGTCGAGGGCGCGCTCTGCGGCGCGGGCCTCGTCCTCAGTCGCCATTTCGATAAAGGCGAAGCCACGGGAGCGGCCGGTGTCGCGATCGGTGATGACATTGGAGGAAACCACCTCGCCGTGTTGGGCAAATAGGTCGCGAAGCTCGGGATCCTGCGTCTGGTAGTTGAGATTGCCAACATAGAGTTTTGTTGCCATACGGAAATTCTCCTTCTGCTCGAGGCAGACAAATAGTGTAACTCCGGAAAGTGGAATGCATTGTCTGTCTTGAACCTGGAAGGAAAGCAGAAAAGCAGTCACGAAATCCGAAACGTTGCTGGAGAGGATACGCTATTGCGGAATTTTCGTCAACAGGTAAAATGAAGACGTCGATGCCGCCCTGACTATAGGTCTTTGCGACTCCGGCCCATCCACGGTATTCTCTGTGTACAACATCGTTTCGGTAAGGAATTGCGCCGTGGCCAAATCAAAGAAGAACGCCCCTCCGGGATCGCCGGAGACTCGGAAACAAAAGCGCGAAGAGAAGGCGTCACGAGCCAGAAGGAAGCGGCGCAACCGTGCAATGCTGCTGGTTGGAGTGGTCCTCCTCGTTCTTGCGGCGGGCGGCGCCCTGGCCTTCGCGTCCAATCAGCGCGCAGAACGGGCTCGTGACCTGAGTTTGATTGGCTCCGGCACGCCGGCAGTCGTCCAGGTGCACGACCACACCTGCCCCGTCTGCACCGAGCTCCGCGGCAACGTCCAGCGTGTGCAAGACGAGTTTCGCGATGAAGAGCTGCTTATCCGGGTCGCCGACATTCATACCGACCAAGGTCTTGCGTTCGCCGCGCGCTACACCAGCGCCCGGCGCGCCACGCTCCTCTATATCGATGGAAAGGGCGAGCTCGTGCGGAGTCAAAGCGGAGCGCAAGGCATAGACGCTCTCCGCCGAGCCTTCGCGAATCACGCTGCCACGGAGTAAGAAGGCGTCGTGCGCGCCGGCTAAGGCGGCGAGTCCGGAGAACGCGCCTCCTCTCGCCTCGAATGCAGATGAGCCCGAAAGTGCGTGTCGAAGTAGGCGAGCCCTCGCGTCTCTTGCTCATACCACTGATCATCGCCCAGATTGAGAAAGGCGTGATCACCCTGAGGGTAGGTTACGAGCTCAACATCGGCGCCAACCGCCTCTAAAGCCGCCGCGTAGCGTTGGGACTGGCGAATGTGAACGGTCTGATCCTTGCCGCCGTGAAAAAGCAGAATGGGTGGCAAATCGGGCCGTACGTGGTGAATGGGGCTCAACTCGAGGAGCCGCTTCTCAGTGAAAACTCGGAAGTTGCGTGAGCTCTCGTAGGCGTCCCCGTCCCGCATGCCAACAAGATCCGTCGGGGCGCACTCGGCAAAGATGAACGCAAGGGATAGCTCCTCAGTCTGCATTGTGGAGCCAAGCAACAGCGCCAGGTGGCCGCCGGCGGATACCCCGTAGAGGCCCATGTTGTGTTCGTCGTATCCGAAGCGCTGCGCCTGCCGAGCAAGCCAGCGAACTGCGCAGCGGATGTTCTGCACGGGCCCTTCGAAGCCACGGAGTAGACTGGCGGTGTAGTTTACTGCGGCCACATAGTAGCCTGCCTCTCGCATCCGGCGCAGAAGGCGGTCCACAACCCGCAAGGTCACCTTGTCTCCGTGAATCCATGAACCACCGTGGAGAAAAACCACCAGCGGTTGGCGTTCCTCGGCCTCGGCATCCCCCTCCCCGTCACGGTGGAACGGACCCAAGGGTTCGTACAGGTCGAGCGTGCGCGTTCCAAATAGTCCACGACGGTATACCAGGTCCAGGTGCGCCGTCCCTTCGACGGGCGCCTTCTCAACACTCTCCCGCATGAGTCGCCGCAGTGTTGTCGGCATGGGCGTAAGAAAGCTCCGAGCCCTCGGTATCGTGACGAAGGCAATTGCCGGAAATACGAGAATGAGAACGATGATAAGGCCAAGGCTCATACGGGAGAGCATGCCAAGGCGCGGCAGGGGCGTCAACGGATGCTCAGATGCGTCCACAGCCCTCGACAGTGCAGTCGTATCTCGCTACGTTCAGGGACATGAAACATCGCCTTCTTTGTCTCTTCTTCACCTTGATTGCCGGCGCCGCTTTGCTTCCGGCCCAAACAACCGATCTCGTCGACACGGATCTCGCGGAACGAATGGTCCAGCTCTTCCCGGAGCTCACCGACGGCTACATCGATCTCAATGCAAACGGCTCTCTCGATCGTTTCCAGGACATGGATGAGCAAATCCCGGAGTCAATGATCCAGGATCAAACGCTGCAGGTTCAGGAGGTGCTCGACTTCATATTGGCAAATTTCCGCTTTTTCTCAGTGGAGCGTCTCCAACAGGTGCGCGGCGCCCTTGACGAGGCGCGGGGCGATATTCCGGAAATCATTGCCATCTCGTATCGTGATCGCCTCGCCGGCGCTATTGAGGACAAGCGCGAGCTCGACGACGAGGGACTGTACCTCCCACCCTCGGTAATGGCACGGGCGCAGGAGGAGATGGCGGGCTACATTGCCACCATGCTGCACTCCTTCCGAAAGGAGGAGGGAGAATACGCTGAACAGTTTGAGCAGGCGCGGGAGCAGCTCTTCTCCATGATGGAGGCCGGCTATCCGCTGCCCAGTATTTCGGATGCGGATGAGTCGCTTCTGTCGAGCGCCATGATCCACACCATTGCTACTGCCGGTACGGACGATCCGGCTCGGGTCAAGGCGGCAATCCGCACTCTTGGACGCCTACAGTCGGAGCAGGCAATTCCCCACCTGACGCAGCTCCTCGACTCCCAGGAGTTCCGCGGGACCGCAGCCGAAGCCCTCGGGGAGATCGGCACCAATACAACACGGACCATTCTCACCAAGGCCCTGGAACGCAGTACCCCCGGCGCGTACCAGAATGCCCTCATCCGTGCGGTTGGCCGCGTTGGGGGAAGCCAGAGCGCGGAGCGCATCATCTCCCTTGCCGAGGACAACCAGAACGCGACCTCCGGCGCCCGCGATAAGATGCGTACCGTCCTCGAGGCCATGGTGGACCTCACGAAACAGGGAAATCGGAACCGCGAGCTCTACCAAACAATGTCGGGTTACTTGGAGGATTCGGATCCCGCCTTCCGACGTGTCGCGGCCGAAGGCATTGCGGCCTACGGCGGCCGGAATGCACTTGGCCTTCTCCAACCGCGATTGCAAGATGAGGAGAACGAAGACGTGCTGCTTACCCTGGTACGAGAGCTCCGTGCATACGACGAAGTCTCCGTACTCTCGAGCTACACATCTTTGCTCGGCGAGCCGAGCACGTCTCTCCGGGTCCGGCGGGAGATCATTCAGGCAATTGGCGCCCACAGCAACGGGGAGCGTGTCATCACATCCGTCATGGAGTACCTCGAGCACGAGAGCGAGGAGCTTCGCGACACAGCCGCGGATACCCTCACCTCCCTGTACGAGAACGATGCTCGAGCAGTCGTCGGCTCCTTGAGCCGCCAAGTCGCGCAAAGCGACGACCCGCGTTTTCTCACCGAAGCAACGGAGCTTCTCGCCGAGCTCGCCGATCCGGCCGCGCTTACCGCGCTCCTCAATCTCTTGGGATCTCCTCACGAGAAGGTACGCGAGAACGCAAGCTGGGGCTTGTACCGGATCCGCCCGTCGGACAACGTGCGCGTGATCACGGAGCTGCAGAAACTCGTCAACAGCGAGGCGGAGCCGATCCAGGTGCGGATAAACGCAGTCCGCGCCCTCGGTGCAATGGGCCACGACTCGGCGCGGCTGGAGGTGGACAAGACCCTTGCCACCACCCTCGAGCTCCGCGCACCGGAGTATGTCATGCTCCGCTACTTCGCTGCGCGCGCCTTGGCTGAGCTGCCGGGATTGGACGCGGAAACCACCCGAGCTTTGCTTGCCACCGCCGCCTCCAACGAGCCTCCCCTGATCCGGAGCGCCGCCATCTCCACGCTCCGTGACAACGGGGTGCACATGGCCGAAAACGCGGGGCGCATCGCCTCAATTGCCCAGCGCGCCGAAAGCTTGGACGTGAAGCTCACCGCCCTCGAGCTTCTCGGTGACATGGGCGCTGCAGATGCCGTTGGTATTGCGAAGAGCATTTCCGAAACTACGGATTCCCAGGCCGCACTCATGCAGAGCGCCTACGCCGTGTCCAAGGTCGGCACGGAAGACGCCATATCTCTCCTCATTGACCTCGCGGCGCGCGAGAAGGTTTCCGACCTCGCCTATGCCCTACTGCTCAACACCGACAGCCGCCTCCTCTCTCGTATCGTGACCCGGCGCCTGCAGACAGAGAACGATGAAGCCATTCGGGCAGTTCTCGAGACGCTTCAAGGCGGTGTGTAGGAACGTGGTGAAGCCAAGCGACGAGCGGCTTTCCATCTTCGAGATTTCATTTGAAGAATGCCCGCGCTCCTGGTAGAATCTCAATTCTCTGGAAGCGAGGTACACTTCTGATTGATGGACTCACGCTCACCGTCGTGGGAATGCTGGCGGTGTTTGCCTTCCTGATCATTCTCGTTCTCGCCATGGTCCTCTTGCAACGCGTCGTCGAGCGACTCGGTCCCGCGGCGACTCGCGGCAGGTCGGACCTCCGGGCCGTCACAGGCGCGTCACCCGAGCGCGTACGCTCCATTGCCGCCGCGGCAGTGGCAATTCACGCCCATCGGAGTCGAAAGGAAACCCGCTCACCATGAAGCGATACGTAGATACCATGGTCACTGCGTTCCGCGACGGTTTTCAGTCCTTCTTCGGTGCGCGGGTACTGACACCGGACTTCCTGCCTGCCTTCGAGGCGGCCGTCGATGCCGGCATACGTCACCTCGAGGTGGGCGGCGGGGCGCGTTTTCAATCCCTTTACTTCTATTGCAACGAAGACGCCTTCGACATGATGGACACACTCCGGGAGAAGGCGGGTCCGCAGGCGGAGCTTCAGACGCTCGCGCGCGGCACCAACGTCGTGGGCTTGGAGTCCCAGCCCACGGATATCGTGGATCTCCACGCCAAACTCTTCCGGAAGCACGGAATTTCCAAGATCCGAAACTTCGATGCACTGAACGACGTACACAACCTCATCCACTCCGGCCGTGCGATCGCGGAGGCGGGTATCCGCCACGAGGTAACCGTCACCCTCATGGGCCTGCCGCCGGGACTGACCGGCGCGCACACACCGGACTTCTACGTACAGGTGTTGCGGAATATTCTCGACGCGGATATTCCCTACGAGTCGGTCTGCTTTAAAGACGCCTCCGGCACCACCCCGCCGGCAATTGTCTCAGAGACTATTCACCGGGCGCGAAAACTCTTAGGGGATGATGCCCGCATCTCCTTCCACAGCCATGAGAGCGCCGGCATCTCCGTTCATCAGTACGTTGCGGCGCTACAGGCGGGGGCGGATCAGGTTGACTGCTCCTTGGCGCCGGTTTCGGGAGGCACCTGTCAACCCGACATCCTCACGCTTTGGCAAGCGCTTCACGGCAGCGAGATCGAGCTCGACATAGATGTCACGAAGATGCGCGAGGTGGAGCGGATTCTCCACGAATGCCTGCAGGACTACTTCTTGCCGCCAGAGGCGACGGCCGTCCAGCCGAGCGTCCTGTTCTCCCCCATGCCCGGAGGCGCCCTTACGGCGAACACCCAGATGATGCGCGATCACGGCATTTTGGACCGCTACCAGAACGTCGCCGACGCCATGACCACCGTTATCGCCAAGGGCGGTTTCGGGACCTCCGTAACCCCGGTAAGCCAGTTCTATTTCCAACAGGCCTTCAACAACGTCATGTTCGGGCCCTGGCAGCGCTTCGCCGAGGGCTACGG
>CAYPTH010000006.1:0-51759 GCA_964413635.1 uncultured Spirochaetaceae bacterium | reverse complement strand
GTTGTTCTTGTGGTACGCCCGCCGGTGGAATCCCCTCTATCCCGCGGAGATCTCTCTGGCCCGGCTCCCCGTTCCCGCCGAGACCAACGGCTCTTCTGAAGAAGGGGACGCGGAGGACGCCGGGGACGCGGGGCGCGGGGGGGTAATTCCCATTCTCGAAAGCGCGTTTCCCGATGTAGAGCAGCGGCGGATCTATTTCATGCTGAATTACTACGAGGAAGCGATCGATGCGCAAATCGGAACTGGGTCCGGTATCTCCACGCGCTCGTCTCGGATCTATTGGCTCGACCTCGAGACCGGCAAGTACGAGGGCTTTGTCGACATTCCAAAGAACAGCGACACCGTCACCGAAGGAACCATCTTTGACCGGGAGGAGGTGGAGTTTCTCTACAACTTCGTCGGCACCGCCAAGGGCGGCCACCTCTTCCTTCTCAGTAGAGAGTCCGATGAGGATACCGAGCTCTTGATAATGAACACGGAAGGGCGCGTCGTACGGCGTCGTATGCTGACAATTGAAGATCAGCTGACCGCCTACAAGGAGTTCTACGTATCGGACACGGGGATTCTCACCGCTTTTCTCGGTTTTGAAGATCGAGTTGACATCGTGTGGTGGAGGAGCGACCGTTTTATCGGAGGATAGCCGTGCGGAAACTCGTCACGAACGCTGAGATGACGGAGATCGATCGCCGCTCCCAGGAGGACTACGGGATACCCGGGATCGTTCTCATGGAGAATGCCGGGCAGAACGCCTACCGGCTTCTGGCGCAGTGGCTGCGGAGTGCATCCGCGAATAGTCTCGGCGGCGCCTCCGTTGTCCATCTGCTTTTTGTCGCCGGAAGCGGCAACAACGGCGGCGACGCTCTGGTCATGGCCAGGGCGTGCATCCAAGAGGGACTGCACCGCGTCACGGTGCTCTTGGCTCGTGACGGTGCCAAGGGAAACGCGGCGACTAACCTGGATATCCTGCGACATCTCGGGGCGACGGTGATCAATGCGGGCAGCAGGTCTTCGGAGGAGCTCAAGCAGATCCTCGACGCCGCGGATTGGATAGTTGATGGGGTGAGCGGCACGGGCATTTCCGGCGCTCTCCGTTCGCCGCTCAGTGACATCGTGGAGATGGTGAACGCCTCTGCTTCGCGGGTCTGCGCCGTCGACGTGCCGAGTGGTGTCTCCGACGGGTACACCGCGGGGCATCCCGCCGTCGCCGCGGATCTAACCCTGACCATGGCCGGCCCGAAGCGCTGCCTCTACCTACCGGCCGCCCGGTCTCGTGCCGGCGAGATTGTCACGGTACCCTTGGGCTTCCCGTCACAGCTGCTCACGTCCGATGACATCCTCGTAGAGCTCGCGGAGCTGTCCGACTTGACCCATCTCCTTCCAGCAGTCTCCAAAGATAGCTACAAAACCCGGCGCGGCGTTGCCGCCGTTTTCGGAGGTGCCCTAGGCAAGACGGGCGCGGCAGCCCTCGCGGCGGAAGCGGCCGGGAGAAGTGGCGCCGGAATGATCCACCTCTACGTCGACCGTGAGGTTTATCCCACCGTTGCAACCGGCGTGCGCTCACTAATGGTGCACCCGGCGTCGGAAGCCGTTGAAACCGATCTGGAGGGTGCCCACGCCTTCATCGCCGGTCCCGGCTGGGGTGTTGGGACGGCGCAACGGGATGCGCTCCGCGCCTGCGCCACATCGGCGCTCCCGGGAGTACTGGACGCAGATGCACTCAATACCCTCTCCAAGCTGGAGCAGCTTAGCTTCGGCGACCGTTGCGTCATGACACCGCACCCCGGGGAGTTCGAACGGCTCTACGCAGCCTACGTCGGAGACCGGAACCAAGCGGACGGTGAAGGTTTTTTGCCGCGGCTTCAGGCGCTTGCAGCCGCGGCGGCGTGCGTCGTGTGCTATAAGAGCCACGTACTCTACCTTGTTGCGCCGGATGGGCGCGTCCGTGTGGTCGACGGCATGCTTCCGGAGCTCGCGACGGCGGGGGCCGGTGACGTCTTGGCCGGGATAATTGGTGGGCTGCTTGCGCGCAGCATCGATCCGTTGAACGCCGCGACAGCGGGTGTATTGGTGCATCAGGCGGCCGCCGCGAGGTGCCGTGACCGCGTCGGATGGTTCATTGCGGAGGACCTCCTGTCGGCGGTTTCCGGCGTTCTCGGCGACTTCACGGAGACGGTGTATCTATGAGCGATGAAGAGTCCGATCGCGGTACGGTGTTTCGACGTAACGAACAGCAGAGCACCGACGGCGGCGCCTACTACCACTACAACCGGGAGGAGCGGCTCGCTCTTCGCCCCGATCGCCGCGAGACTTCCGGCGGCATTTTGAAGGGGAATCGATCGCTCACGATCATCCTCCTCGACGTGCTCATTGTGGCGATCATCTTTCTTATCTTCCGCTTCGTAGTCTTCAATAGGGAGTCTCCACCTGCAATCATGGGCTACACCGTCACGGTGGACCTTCTCGAGACTTCCGGTGGGGTCCTCGGCTTGGTCACCGTGGAGGCCGGCGATGATCCGGATCCCTCGAGTGGTATCTTCACCGTGCGCATGACTCCGACCGGCGCCGGCGACGATAGCCCGGTAGAGGTGAAAGACTTGCTTCCGGAGCCGCAGCAGCGCCGAAGGGTCAGTGAGCTCTTCTCCGATGGGACGACGGGAATGGTTGTTGTCGTCCGGATCGATGAGGAGACCCTCGAGGCCCGCGCGGAATTGGAGCAGGAGACGGGCGAGTCTCCTTGACCCCAGCAATTCTAAATCTGGGGCGGTGAAGCAGAAGACAGTCGACGATATTGCACTCAAGAACGGCCTCAACCCCGATTCGCACCCCAGATTTAGAATTGCTCCCTTGACCCGCGCTCATTCGGGGGCACGCCCTCATTCGGGGGTGCCGCGAGCGCTATTGACCAGGCAAGTTGGATTGCTCTATCGTTACGCATTCATCACCACTCGAGGAGATGCACACATGTATCAGATTTACCTCCTCTCCGTGATTTCGAATTTGCTGGCCGGGGTGGCTCTCTCCTTTCAAGGAATGGATGAGAAACTCCATCTCAGCTCAGTTTTCAACCGTGAGCTCATGGAGAACACCGGTTTTCGCCTTGGTCTCGGCGTCGTCACCTTCGTTGTCGGCTTTCTGAAGTTCCTGGCGGTCAGCCCTGATGACGTACCGGTGGTTGGCGATCTTCTGCCCGCTTTGGCCGGCTTGGTGATGGGATTGATTCTCCTGCTTCAGTACTATCGCAGCCGTTCTACGGTATCTTCCCCTGCAGTTGACCGTATCGAAACGATCTTCGGGAAGAACGGCGGCGCCTTTGGGACGGCGGGGATCATTATTGCCTTGCTGCACTTCCTCTTGCCGCGCATTTTGTTTTTGTAAGTGCGGATTTCTACCGCCGCAATTGTAATTCGGGAGGGGAGGATTCTCGTCCTGCGGCGGAGCACCGGATCCATTGCCGGTCGCTGGGAATTCCCCGGCGGCAAAGTGGATCCGGGCGAATCGCCGGAGCAGGCGCTCAGGCGAGAGCTTTGGGAGGAGCTCGGAGTGAATGCGGTCGTTCGGGAAGAGCTCGCTCGTGCGTCGTTTACGCACCGCAGCCGAGACTTCGAGTTGCGCGCCTTTCGCACCGAAATCGACGGCACTGCCTTCGCACTCACGGACCATGACGCGGTGCAGTGGTTGGGAGTCGATGCGCTCGACGACGTGAGCCTTGCGGATTCCGACCGAAAGCTTCTTCCGACACTCAAGGTCGTGCTCGAGGAGGGGGAGCCCTAGCTTGCGTGACAATGCACACCAGATCATTCAAGAGCTGCGGGAAGATTCAGACTTCATGGCCAACGTATCGGCGTGGCACGTTATGGATGCGCGGGAGGGAAGCTACGCACCGCTTCCGGAAGATCTGAAACCTCAGCTTCGCTCAGCCTTGGAATCGCGGGGTGTCACGCGGCTGTACAGCCACCAGGAGCAATCCTACGCGGCGGCCCGACAGGGGCGCGATTTCGTCGTTGTCACGCCCACCGCGTCCGGGAAGACGCTCTGTTACAACCTCGCGACGCTCCAGACTGTTCTTGAGCGGCCGGAAGCGCGGGCGCTTTATCTCTTTCCGACCAAGGCGCTTTCCCAGGATCAGCAGTCCGAGCTCGGAGAATCGGTGCTCATGGCGGATGTTCCGGTGAAGGTCGCCATCTATGACGGCGATACGCCGCCCTCTCTTCGCGCCTCCGCGCGGGAAACGGGACAGATCATCTTGAGTAACCCGGATATGCTGCACGCGGGAATTCTGCCGAATCACCCGCGGTGGATTACCTTCCTCAAGCACCTCGAGTTCGTGGTCATTGATGAGCTCCATACCTATCGCGGCATCTTTGGATCGCATGTAACCAACGTGATCCGGCGTCTCCGCCGCATCTGCGCCTTCTATGGCGCCAATCCGACCTTCATTGCCTGCTCGGCCACTATCGGCAATCCTCAGGAGCTCGCGGAAGGCGTGGTGGGAAGCTCCATGCAGCTCATCAACGAGAACGGCGCCCCCCGCGGGGAAAAGCACCTGGTTCTCTACAATCCGCCTCTGGTAGATCGCGTGCAGGGCATTCGGAAAGGCGTAGTAAACGAGTCCCAGCGTATCGCCATCCGCCTATTGAGGCGGGGCGTGAAGACCATTGTATTTGCGCGCTCCCGGGTACGAACTGAGCTCATTGCCTCCTACATCAACAAGAGCCTGGAAAACCTGTACACGGACAACAGCCATATTCGGGTCGAGGCGTACCGAGGCGGCTATCTCCCGAGCGAACGACGAGCGGTGGAGAAGGGCTTGAGAGACGGCTCGATACATGGCGTCGTCTCGACCAACGCGCTGGAGCTCGGAATCGATATCGGCGGCCTCGATGCAGCGGTGCTCGGTGGTTTCCCCGGGTCTATCTCCTCGGCCTGGCAGCAGGCGGGACGCGCGGGGCGGCGAAACACCGTCTCCTTGGCTGTCGTCGTGGCCTCCGCCGCACCCCTCGACCAGTACATGGTTAAACACCCGGAGTACTTTCTGGGGCAAGCCCCGGAATCCGCGTACGTGGACGCGAACAACATGTACGTCCTTGTGGATCACCTCAAGTGTTCAGTCTTCGAGCTCCCGTTTCGAGAGGGTGAAGGCTTTCCCGGTCCGGTAGACGACTACCTGCAATACCTGGAGGAGGAGGGGACCATCCGCAAGACCCGCGGGGACTACTACTGGTCGGATCGATCCTATCCCGCCGAGGGTATCTCCTTGCGAAGCGCCCGTTCCGACAACGTGGTGATCGTTGATACTACCGGCGGGCGTGACGAGATCATCGGTGAGACCGACCGGCCCTCGGCGAAGGAGCTGCTATTCACGAACGCGATCTACATCCACCGGGGGAAGCAGCACGTCGTGAAGGAGCTGGATCTGGAAAATCGACGCGCCTTTGTGGAACAGACAAGCGTGAATTACTTTACCGACGCCCTGGTCAAGCGCGATATCAAGGTGCTCTATGAGGATCGGCGTCTCGGAGATGAACAGCTTACCATGGTGGTCGGCGACATCCTGGTCCGGAGTGAGGTGTCGAAGTTCAAGAAACTACGTTTCCACTCTCACGAGAACATTGGCTACGGAGAGATCTCGGTACCAGAAGAACAGATGCACACCCGCGCGGTTGCCCTTGTCTTTGCGGCGGACACGGTGATTGGAGAGGCCCTCAACGCCCTGCCGAAAGAGGCAATCGCGACCGTCATTGCCAGGTTAGGAACGGTTGTGAAGAACGTAAGCCCGGTCTTTCTCCTCTGCGACCCCGGCGATATCGGCGTGTCGGAACGCCTGAAGGACCCCCACTTCTTGGAGCCCGCGCTCTACATTTTTGACACCTATCCCGGAGGTAGTGGGATAGCGGAAGGCTTCGTCGACAAGGTTGCGAGCATACGCACGGCGGCTCGAGAGCTGGTTGCCGGGTGTCCCTGCGATGAAGGGTGCCCCTCCTGCGTTGGGCCACGGGACACGGATCGAGAGATCGGGGTGAATCCAAAGCGGGCCGTGCTGGACCTCCTCGACGTCTGGAGTGGCGAGGCGAGAAATGCTGTACGATCGCCTGAAACAGATACGTCAGAGTAGTACGCGCGTCGGTGACGCCGGCCCGGGCGACTCGGCGCGTCACGAGGATGCCGCTCTCGAGCAGCAGCCCGGTGACCGGCGGTCGGAATCGTGCTCTCCCGGTGCCGACTGGAAGGAAGTTGCACCCCTCGTGTTCCGGAGGAGCGTCTTCGCGGAAGATCCCGCCGCGGCCAAGCTCCACCGCTTCTTTGCCGAGCGTGTGGACGCGTCCATCGGTCTCATCCCGGAGCGCGTTGGGCCGGACAGTCTTATCTTTTTCGACCTCGAGACGACTGGGCTCTCGAGCGGGGCAGGGAGCGTCGCCTTTCTCGCCGGGCTCGGTCGGCTCTCCTCCTCGGGGCTCACCGTCGAGCAGCTCTTCCTTGCCGACTATCCCGGCGAGCCGGAATTTCTTCTGCAGTTGCGCCATATGATCCCCGATCAGGCCGTCTTGGTGAGCTACAATGGCCGCAGCTTCGACGCCCAGGTGCTCAAGACCCGTCTGCTCATGAACGGGATGCAGGAACTGCCGGTTCGACACGCCGATTTGCTTCATCCCGCCCGTCGCTTATGGAAGCGACTCCTACCGGACTGCTCTCTCGGGACCGTCGAGGAAGGTGTGCTGCAGCTGAACCGGGCGCTCGACATTCCCGGATGGGAAGTCCCGGAAGCCTACTTCGAGTACCTCCGGTCCGGCCGTCGAGATCGACTCACCGCGGTTCTTGCCCATCACGAGCAGGACATCCGCTCCCTTGCGCTACTGCTTTGGTACATGGAGGCCTTCGGCTCGGGGGAGGATCCGACTTCTCGCGTCGACCGTTTCGAGTTGGGCCGTCTGTTGACCCGGGAAGAATGCGCTCTCGGCGTACGGTCGCAGGGGCGCAAGGTATTGCACGACTTGCTGTCGCCAAATCATCCCGACGCGCTGCGAGCGGCCCTCCACCTCGCGAATCTCTACCGACGCGCCGGGGACCTCGCGAGCGCCGAAACGGTGTGGAGCTTCGCCTTCGAAGAGCTTCGGAGCGTTGAAGCCTCCATTGCGCTTGCGAAGCTCCAGGAGCACGTAGAGCGTGACATCTCGGCTGCTCTGGACATTGTTCAAACCGCACTGGCCTGGCCGCACGCGCGGCCTCACCTCGAGGAGCTTCGCTACCGGTTCGACCGGCTGGAGCGCAAGCGGGCGCGGCGAGGAATCGCACCCTCCCGGCGCAATTAGGGCGTCGGCTATCGGTAGTACAGAATGCGGAAGTCCCCTGCCATGTTGTAGCCTAGCTTGCGATACATGGTGACGGCAGGGGTATTGTGCTTCTTGACGAACAGCGTCGTCGCTCGTCCCTGCGCACCGACTTTGCCAATGAGATGCTGCATGAGGTGGGTCGCAATGCCGCGACTGCGAAACTCAGGTTTGGTGAACACTCCCCCGACCTGATCAAAGTGGAGACCCCGGGCGTTCGTTGCCACCTTGGCAACCACGCCTTCCCGTGTCTCACCGAGCAGAACGAGCTGTTCCTTCAGTGCCCGTCGCAGATTGTGCTCCACCGCCCGCAGGCTCAAGCTGCGACCCGGCAGCAAAACCTCCTCACGCTCGTAGGCCTCCTGCAAGGGAAGAAGGCTCTTGAAATCTCCCATGCCCGCAGTTCGCACTCGTCGGATATCTCGATGTGGAGAAGGCGTCTGGGCTGCACTCTGATCTTCCTTCGGAGCAGGGCGCCACATAAGATAGTACATCATGTCGTCTCGAGCCGAGGCCGACACCAGGCTCTCGAAGAGGTCTACATCGCGACGGCTGCCCATGACCGCGCCGAACATGAGGGGAGGGTGGCGGAGGGGCGTGAGAATGCGCGCCTGCGGCTCTGGGACGGTGTCGAGGGATTCGTCGAAGACCGGATACACGAAGCCGGTGGACGCGTGGAGGATCGCAGCGCGAACCATCCCCTGCGAATCCCGGTAGAGGGCGACCCGCTCTTTGAGCTTGGGCGGAAGCACGAGTTGGGAGCCACGTCGCAACTGCGCGGTGAAGGCGACACAGGCGTGCTCGTGCGCGACAAGGAAGCGACTCAAGGCCTGGAGGTCCTCCTCCTTCGCAAAGCGCCACGATCGATCCATGTTAGGGTAGCGAAATGGGCAGTTTGCCCTCCGGGGTGATTTCGCCGCGGAGGGCGGCGAATCCGGCACGGTAGCTATCCACTCCCCACCCATAGATTGCAACGGCACGCTCAACCCAGGGGAGGTCCCGCAGATAAACTGGGGTGAGGATGGAAATGACCGTAATGCGGTCGGCCAACTCCCGACCGCGATCCAAGATCTCCCGTGTAGCGGGGTCTGAGAGACAGAACAACACGTGGTCGTACCGGGACGCTCGCTCTTCGAAGTCACTCACCGCGGAAGAGGCGGCTTCGTAGAAGGTGCCTCCCTCTATCTCGAGCACATCGGCTTGAGGCAACTCCTGCCGACCGACTTGCAAGAAATCGATGTCTTTTCCTACCAGAAGCACCCTCGCCTCGTCATCAACCCGAAATGGTAGCCCTTTGTCTCTCACGATGGTGACGGCACGGGCCGCTTGATCTCGAAAGAACCCGTTCCCCTCCGAGTCGGGAATCAGTGTACGCACCTGTTCGGGATTCGGTTCCAGGGGAACTGCATTCGGACCTTTGAGGTATTCGATCTTGGTCTCCAGTATGCGCAGAACGGAGGATCGGATCTGCCGACGGAACGCTTCGTCCTCCTGGTATTCGGCGTAGACGCGCGCCCAGATGGTGTCGTTGAGCTCCGGCGTTTGGGAGAGCAGAATCATGTCGTTGCCGGCCCGCAGCGCCTCCAGGCAGAGCTCCGGAAATGTCAGTCCCGCTTCCGCCCCGTACTCACGCGCCCCGCCCATGTACAGATCATCCGTAATGACAATGCCGTCGAAACGGAGGCGGTCGCGGAGCACGTCTTTCTTGAAGTAGGGAGAGAGTGATGCCGGACGGCCGTTTCCGGTGATCGTCGGGAAACTCAGGTGACCACTGAGAATGGCCGGGAGACCCTCCCTCACCATGAAGCGGTAGGGCACCAGATCGCGATTCCACAGCGTGTCGAAGGTGGCGTCTATGACCGGAAGCGTGCCGTGGGAATCGCCGGCAGCGCCGCCGTGGCCGGGGAAGTGCTTGGCGGTTGCAATGACGCCGGCTTCCCGAAGTCCTTTGAAGTAGGCGGTGCCGAGAATGCCGCTCTGGATTGGATCGTCACCGAATGCACGGGGTCCAATGACATGCGCCTCCGCGTTGACATACACATCCACCGTGGGAGCGAAGTTCATATTGATGCCCACGGCTCGCATCTCGCGGCCAATGAAGTAGCCGGTATAGAAGGCGTCATGAGGGAGCCCGGTCGCACCGATCGCCATGTTGCCGGGGGTGATGGTGGTTTCGCCTTTCACGTGCCGCACCCAGCCACCTTCTTGGTCGGTTGCGGTGAAGAGGGGAATTCCGTGCGGCGTGGCCATTGCCTCCCGTTGGAGGGTGCCAATTGTGTCTGCGAGGGCGGCGAGATTGTCCGCATTCCACCCGAAGACCTTCACGCCGCCGAGGTTGCGCTCTCGGACCCAGCGTACGAGCTGCGGCGTGGGTGCGCTTCCCGACCAGCCGACCATGAAGACCTGTGCCACGATCTCCTCGTCGCTCATCTCTCCCAGGAGGTTTCGAGCGAGAGTTGCCGGCTCCTCGTCTCCCCAGAATCGGCCACGTTGCGGAGGCGTAGCCGGCAGGGCAGCTACGCCAAGGGTAAAAAGGAGTGCGATGCAAAGGAGATATGCTGATAGTTTCGATCCGAGCTTCGCCATGGCGTATGAAACGAGCCGCGACTGAATCGCGGCTCGTCTGTGGTGGGGCAAGTCTACCCCGAACTGTCGCTGCGTGTCACCGAGCGTGGAACGCCACTGCCGCGGCGTACGTCGTCGACACCTATGCCGTTGCCGGCTCGTATTGCCGGTCCATGAGGGCGTCAATGTGCTGGGAAGCGCTGTGCGCCGCGATTGCTCCATCGCTCGCCGCCACCACCAGTTGTCGGAACGGCGTGGTGCGCACATCCCCAACGGCGTAGAGGCCGGGAATGGTCGTTTCCATGTGCTCATCCGTCTTGATGTATCCCGCCTCGTCCATTTCGGCGTAGGGTGCGAGGCCGGTCTGGGGAATGGAGCCGATGAAGACAAAGACTGCGTCCATCTCCTCGGTGTACTCCTCGCCGGTCGCCGTGTCTTGGAAGGTGACGCTCCCGACCTTCTGCATGCCCATCATGCCGGGTTTTCCGTGGATCTCTTTGACAACGGTGTTGAAGCGCACATCAATGTTTTCATTGTTGAGAACGCGCTGGGCCAGGGACTTCTGTGCCCGGAACCGGTCGCGACGGTGCACCATGACCACCTTGTCACTGAGTTTTGAGAGAAAGCTTGCCTCATCGCAGGCAGCGTCTCCGCCGCCGACCACCAAGATGCGCTGGTTTCTGAAGAAGGGACCGTCGCAGGTGGCGCAGTAGGACACCCCCCGACCCTGTAGCTCCGCCTCGCCCGGCACATCGAGGGTACGATGCTTCGCCCCGGTAGCAAGAACCACGGAGAACGCGGTGAGCTCGCCTTCGGAGGTCGAGAGTCGAAAGACGTCGCCCTCCTTCTTGATCTCCTCCACGGTCGCAACCTGGAACTCCGCACCGAATTGCTTTGCCTGGCGTTCGAAACGCTCGGTGAATTCATCTCCGTCAAGGGGATCGGGGAAGCCCGGATAGTTCTCGAGCCCCTCGATCAGCAAACACTGGCCGCCGTTGGCCATCTGTTCAACAACAAGCGTCCTGAGGTTTGCCCGGGCGCCGTACTGAGCCGCCGCGAGGCCGGCGGCGCCACCGCCTATTACGATCAAGTCGTGACTGGGTTGCATGTGCATTCTCCTCTCACCTCTATCCAGATGTTTGTCTAGGTATATAGGGTTTTCTGAATATATACCAACTTTTCCTTAATCCGTCCAGTGGCGATCCGATGATAAGAAAGAAGTAGGAGGAGTTTGGAATGAACCGGACACAACGCGCGCACACACTGATCGAGGCCCTCGAGCACGAGGTCTCGCTCCTTGACTCCTTCGTGCAAAAGGAACGCGAGCTTCGTGATGTCGTAATGGACAGAAACTGGCCGGTCCTCGAGGAGATCATAGCCGGGTTGAACGAAACCGGGACCCGTATCGCGACGGCGGAGCAGGAGCGTCACCAAGCCTTTGCGCACCTGGCCGAATCGGTTGGACTCAGCGGAGACGCATCGTTTTACGACCTTGTCAGTCACGTCCCGCAGGAAGACCGGCAATACATGGTCGACCTCTTTCGCGAGCTCAAGGTCGCAGTAATGCGGGTCCAAGGGCTGAACAGCGGAATTGAGAGTTTCGTTCAGGCGCGCTCGAACAGCTTGAATGACCTCCTCGAGGTATTCGGACCGAGTCACCGCGGCAAAGTATACGGACGGGACGGTGCGCAGACCCACAAGGGCAGGGAAGCGCTCGTTGTCGACACCGCCCGCTAGGAGTGCGGCATGCAATCGACCTTCAGTGGCATTGAAATCGGCAAGCGGAGTCTGATAACTCATCAGATCGGTCTGTCGACTATCGGACACAACCTGAGTAACGCCTCGGCGGAGGGCTACAGCCGCCAACGCGTCCAACTCGGCGCCGTGAGCCCCATCTACCGGCCGCAGCTCAACCGGGCGGAGACTCCCGGCCAGATTGGCCAGGGCGTTGAGGTGCAGTCCGTCGAACGAGTTCGCGACCAGCTTCTCGAGGGGCGTATTGTTGCGCAGGCAAACGGAGAAGGCTACTGGGGGGCGCGCGACAAGTACCTCCTCATGGTCGAGCAAGTCTACAACGAGCCCACCGACTCCTCCGTTCGCGCCGCAATGGACCGGTTCTGGGAGGGGTGGCAGGAGCTCTCTCTCCACCCCGAGCAGATGGCTACCCGTAGCGCCGTACTCCAACGCGGCGAGGCGGTCATTGAGGGGATACAGCAGCGCTACCGCAGCCTCGACCGCATTCGAACCATGCTGGATGACGATATCCGTGGGACCGTCCAGCGCGTCAACGAGCAACTCCGGGAAATCGCCGAGCTGAACAAAGAGATCGTCAAGGTGGAAGCAGCGGGAGACAACCCGAACGACCTTCTCGATCGTCGTGACCTCCTCGTGGAGCGCCTCTCGCAGCTCATTGACGTCACGGTGGACAACAGGGACCCTGACGAGTTCAGCGTCCACACAGCGGGCTTTCACGTCGTGCAGGGTGGAATTGCGCGGCCCTTCCGGATCGAGCCGAACCCCCAGAACGAAGGCATGAGCAACGTCGTGTGGGACTTCTCCGGCGAGGACGCACACTTTCGTGGCGGCAAGCTCTCCGCCCTCGTCGAGCTTCGTGACGGAGACGTGCGCAGCGAGATTCAGAATCTCGACAACATGGCGATCAACTTCATCGACCTGGTAAACGAGGTGCACCGCGCCGGCGTCGGCATGAACGGGGAGACCGGCAACGATTTCTTCACGGAGTACCCACGCGTGCTCAACGGCCTGGGCAACTATGACCAGGACGGAGACGGGAACTTCGACCGGAGCTACATATTCCGGGTAACCGGCGCGAATCGCTTGGAGGGGCAGCAGCAGGTTGGCCTCGCCGGAACCATGACGCTTCCCGGTCCCGAGGGGAATGTGAACATTGAGTACTCTGCCACGGACACGGTTTCCGACATTGTGGCGCGGATCAACAACAGTCGCGCCGAGGTAGTGGCGCGTCTCGACCGCAACAGCCATCTCAGCTTGAAAGCGACACCGGCGGCGAACATTGAGAACCCCGACTTCGTCATTCGTGGCCTCCAGGACTCCGGACAGTTTCTGGCCGGCTACGCCGGCATTCTCCAAGGTCCCGGGGCCGAGAACGCCTATACCTTCGAAGAGCCGAATGCCGTTCTCGGACTTCAGGGAGGCGATCTCGACTACGCCGTGGCGCCCTTGCAGCATCCCTCCGGCTGGATTGAGGTAAACCAGGAGCTCAGGAACGAGCCCGCCGCCGTTGCGGCGGCGCTGCCCGACGAGGGAGCCGGCGAAACCGGTCTTGGGAATGGGACTGCCGCACAGGAGATCGCGGCCATCCGCAACCAAGCCGTCATGGTGGGCCAGGTTTCGACCTTCGAGGACTATTTCGCGGATACGGTAGCCGAAATCGGCCTCAAGGGCGAACAAGCCCGGGAAGCACTACAGACCAATGAGCTCATCATGAAAGACCTTCGTGACATGCGCGCCTCAATCAGCGGCGTGAACATTGATGAAGAGATTGCCGAAATGATCAAATTCCAGCATGGATACCAGGCTGCGGCGCGGTTTGTGACCCAGATCGATACCATGCTCAACACCATTATCAATCGAATGGGGGCGTAGTGACTGATGTATCGAATTAGCACGAACCTTCCGAATGACAACATGCAGTTTCATGCCCGCAATCGCGAGTACGAGCTGAATCAGATCCAGAACAAAATTGCGAGTCAGCGGCGCATTCAGAACCTACGGGATGACCCGGTTTCCGCCGCTCACGCGACACGACACCAGTCCTATCTCACCCGCCTGGAGCGCTACGTGGACAATATCGAGTACGCTCAGACGAATCATCGCGTCACCGAAGGCCACATGCGCGAAGCCGTCGACATTATGCAGCGTATCCGCGAGCTTGGCGTACAGGGTGCGAACGGCACCTACAGCGCGGAAGACCGAGCCTACATGGCAAACGAGATGGACCAGTTGCTCACCGAGCTCACCGAGATCGCCAACGCGCGGAACGGGGAGGGGCAGACCATTTTCTCCGGTTCCAAGTCCCGGAGCCTTCCGTTCCGCGTGATCCGCGGCAATGTCGACGGTATCGAGGGACAGCGCATTACCGATGTCCAGTACACCGGCGACATTGGTGAACGCAAAGCCGAGGTGGGCGACGGAAACTACGTTTCGCTGAACTTCCCCGGCAACCAGGTTTTCTGGGCGGAGAACCAGCAGGTCTATTCGAGCGTGAACGCCTCCTCCTACCAGGTACCGGAAGACGCGAGCATTTACATTGACGGAGAGGAGATTCAACTCTCCGCCGGAGACAACATCTACGCCGTCATCTCCAAGATCAACGACTCCAAGGCGGCGGTGCAGGCGCGTCTCGACCCGGTTCGGGACTCTTTGGTCATTGAGACCACGTCCCCGCACCAGCTCTGGATGAACGACGGGCAGGACGGACGGGTGCTACGGGACCTTGGCATCCTCGTTGACCGCGAGGGCGGACCGCCCGACAACGTTTCTCCCTCAGCCGACGGCTTCGGCGGTTCGGTTTTTGACATGGTCATCGCCATGCGAGACAATCTCTACGCAAATGACTCAATCGACACCGGCGGGTCGGCCTTGAAAGGGATCGACAAGGCGCTCGACAATATGCTTGCAAAGGTTGGGGAGCTCGGCGCGCGAGATACGCGCCTCGGATTCACCCTTCGCAGAACGGAGCGGGAGATCCCGGAGACCACGGATCACATCTCCCAGGAAGTCGATATCGACGTGACCGAGGCCCTTACGGAACTCCGCATGATGGAGTACACTCACCAAGCGGCGCTCGGGACAGCGGGACGCATCCTGCAACCGACCTTGCTGCAATTCTTGAGGTAAGTAGATGGTAGTTGATACGAAGGCATACGGACGCATTGAGGTCGATGAGCGCCAGCACCTCACCTTCCCGCGGGGCCTCTACGGATTCGAGGAGTACGTGGATTGGGTGCTCCTCGACGCCCGACAACGTCCATTCTACTGGCTCCAAAGTACCAGTGACGCCCGGGTGGCCTTCATCCTCATCAACCCCTATCTCTTTCGACAGGACTACGTACTCAATATTCCGGAAGAGGATCTGGAAGAAATCGGCTCGCCTGATGAGAACGATGTCCTGGTCTTCGCCGTTGTAACCATTCCGGAAGACCAAGCTGAGATCACCGCGAATCTCCAGGGCCCACTCGTGGTCAACCGGAAGGCGCGGATCGGTACGCAAAGCATCTCCCTCGACCCGAGGTGGGAGACCAAGCACCCAATCGTCCGAGAGATGGCGCGGAACGCCTAATGCTAATCCTTGCGCGCCGGATGAATGAGCGCATCATTATCGACGACGATATCGAGGTCTCCATCCTCGACATCAAGGGCGACCAGGTAAAGATTGGGATTCGCGCACCGAAGAACGTCAAGGTATACCGCCAAGAGGTTTTCGAGGCAATCCAGGAGGAGAACCGCCGCGCTGCGGAAACGTCGAGTCGCGAGCTCCCCAGCCTTGACGCCTACCTGAAGGATGGAGACACGCCGGCCTCTGAAGACACCTGAGGTGCATAGCCTCGTCTGGAGCGGCTGCGGCCGCTCGCAGGGCTCAGCCGCCTCCCGCGCTCGGAAGTCGGGCATCACTTTCGCGGAGGTAGCGCGGCCCTTCACCTTCCCGCAAGCTCTCTCCCGCTTCGTACCTTCGTACCGCCAACTCGATCATTCCCGCAAGAGACGAGCTTCGCGCAGCGGGATCTATCGTGAAGTCCCGCCCCGCGCCGAATAGGTAGGCGAATGGCTCCGCGTGCGGGCCGGTGAGCACCACCTTGGCGCCCGGTACGTTCCGGTCCCCGGCTTCCTCCGCTCGTCGTGCCGCATCAATTTCGCGAAGCAGCTCGCTCCCGGTGATGTCCAGGTCCTCGCTTGCTCGCGTGGCGCCACGGTATATGGCTGCGTAGAAACGCTTCTTCCGTGCGTCGATCACCGGGACGATCGTGGCATTGGTCCACCAGAGGTGGTGGGAAAAGCGGTCCAGGCTAGAGATGCCCACAAGCGGCGTGCCGGTGCCGGCGGAGAGCCCCTTTGCCAGTGACATGCCAATGCGCAGGCCGGTAAATGACCCGGGACCAGATGTTACGGCAATGAGATCGAGCTGCGATGCCGGGAGATCGCAGGCCTCCAAGAGTCCGGAGATCTCGCCGGCCGCCGTCTGCGCGTGGCGTAGGCCGCCGGCGCGACGGCGCTCCGCCACGTCGTTCGGCGAGACGGGCCCGTCTGCGGGCGCTTTCGTCCGCCGGCTACGCTGCGCGAGGGCTATCCCGAGAATCTCGGTGGCGGTATCAATTGCCAGGACGTTCAATGCGTATGCTCCGTGATGTGGGGCCTGTAACCGTCAGGGACACCCAGATGGACCCAGCCGGAAGTGCCCAGCTCGCTCGATCAGCCCATTCGACGATCGCGACCGTATCTTCCGTGAACGCGTCCTCCAAGCCGAGAAGTGCCACCTCATCATCCGACTGCGTCCGGTAGAGGTCAATATGCACGAGCCGGCTTGCCGCAGTCCCGTCCAGGGGGTATTCCGCCACGATAGTGAAGCTCGGACTTCGCATTCGCTCTTCGACGCCGAGAGCGCGTCCAATGCATTGGGCAAAGAGCGTCTTCCCGGCACCCACATCGCCATGAAGGGCGACGGTGGCTCCGCCGGAAAGCTCCCGGCCAAGGTCGTTGGCGATCTCCTGTGTCTCTTCCGGCGAGGAAGTACGATGCGTCGTCGTCAGGGAAGCTTCCTTTCCCGGTCGAGGTGACGGATGTGTTCCTTCAACGCCCGAAGAAGCGGAACCCGCGGATAGTCAACGTCGCCCCGAAGGGAGACGGAGAGATGAGTCTCTCCGAGGGCGGTGTGCTCGAGGATGAACTCGATCGGCAAATCGGAGCTGTCGCTCCCGACATGCTGGAGATGCGCCGTCCCGGTATAGTGGCGACGGTAGTGCAGGTCTTCACTTTTTCGTTGTATTTCTGAAATTTCTCGAATGTTCACTGGTGGGAATCATACGGAATCACATGGGCGGGAATCAAGGCCGCTGCCCACGCCCCGGCGCCCCGGCGCGAGCGATCTTTTCCCTTGCCAATGCCTCTGCCTATGCCTCCGCTTCGAGCCCATACACGTAAGCTTGGATGCGGTTGAGATGCTTCTTCGACACCTTCGTGAACTGGATATGCATGATGCTATAGCGCCCGGGCATGCGCTCCACGTTCTTCACCTTGCCGAAAGCAGTAAGGCGGGTCTTGTCCGCCGTCTCGAATGCGATTTTTGTTAGACTGCCGGCGGAAAGGGGCGCAGGCGTGCGAATGCTACAGCCCCCTGCCGAGATATCTTCGAGCCGCCCATACCCACGGCGTTGGCTGCTCACGAAGGCCTGTTTCTTTGCGCGTCGGCCTTGACCGACGGTCAGCACAACAATCGGCCAGAAGAAGACCGGTTGATCGGTCTCCTTGCGTGGAAAGCGCCGCTGTCGAGCACTCGTGACGTGTTCATCATGGTTCAGCAGGAGGGAGGCAATGCCATGAGACCGGCTGATCCCGCGAACCGCAGACTTGAACCGGACGACGTTTTGCCCGTTGCGAAGCGAAGCACGGCCCTGTAGCTTGGTTCCCTTGCTCCAGAGAACCGCGCTTCCGTCGCGGTCCATCGGCGCCTCGACTCCTAAGGAGTCGCTCAGATTCGCGGTAACCCGCGAGTCATACCAGTCATCGCCGTCGGGGGAGATGCTGACCTCCTGCCCTGTTACGAAGCGTCGGGTTGAGGAGATGCCGCCACCGGATTGATTGATCTGCAAGGTAAGAAGTCGCTTCAGCTGAAATACCAGAAACTTCCGATCTTCCTTTTCAGCCTCGCCCATCCCGGACTGATCAATTCGCATGATTTCGCGGCGGACGGCATTGGTCAGGTACTGATCGCTCTGAAAGAGTCGGAGTGGCTGGTCCAACTTGAGATCCTGCGCCATCTCGATGAGCGCCTGTGTGTGGTGCGGTTTTAGGTTTGCCTGGCGGGCGTAGCGACGCATGGTCATCCGTGGGACACGTCCCCGTTTTCCCTTGCCGCTACTTCGTGAACCAATGATCGCCGCCACCACGCCGACAAGCAGTACGCCTCCGAAAATGGCGAGAGTGATCATGTTTTGCTGCGGATCCGGTCTGGCAAAGAATTCGAAGTCGGGTTGCTGAAGCAGTATCATGCCCGTAATCATCCGCACGCCCTTTCGGCCATTCTACCGTGATTGCGTCTGTTCGTGGGAATCCGCCTTCGGCACGAGAGCCAGGAGCTCCTCGACCGTAGGCAGGATGTCGTACTCGACGAGATCCCCAATCAGAACAGTGTCCTTGTCGCCGAAGGCTTGAACCAGCTCTTCTAAGTTGGAGCGAAGCGTTTCCGTGTTTGCTCGGAGAGATTCGCCCGTGGAGCTCTCGCTCCCCTGTCCCTTCGCTTGTGCACCATGCCGATTTTCGACGGCGGACAGGACGCGCAGAAGTCGCTCGACCAACTCGCTGAAGCGAACGATGAGCGACATGGCGCGTTGCTCTTCGCCGGTTTGCAGCATTATGGAGACATCTTCAAGCTCATTCAGGGTGCTTCGCAAGGCTTGCTCCGTCTTTCGTGCCTCCTGAAAGGGAGTCGCAAGCTCTCGAATACGGCTGTTCAGAATGGTGGTAACCTGGCGCAGGGAGGTTACCGCCTCACTACCGGTAGGAGAGGATGTTTCGCCATCAAGCAGTTCCCGAGCATCGGTTATCACGGTATCCAAGGTGGTCTCGCTCGTGCGTCCGAACACGTCTGTGACCACATCCGAGAGGTGACGACGCACGTAGGCGAACTCGCCTATCAGCTCTCGGGCGTCCCCCAGCTCTCCATTCTCGAGAGCGTCGGCCAAGCTGGCGACGTAGTTGTGCAGGATGCGGTAGCCGTTTAAGCGAACCTCCCACGGGGGAAGGGCGACGATCTCAATCTGACTCACATCCGCAATGGCGCGACCGGCCCACGTCGATTCATCATCAAAGTGATGAGACGCTTGATCCACCTGTAGATCCGTAATGTAGAGGTTCATGTCCTGCAACCAATTGCGAATGCCGTGGACAACCTCGCCGAGTGTACGTTCGTTCTCCAGCTGCACGTCGATTCGCTGCTCGTTTACGAGAACTTCCACGAGCTGCCTCCTTGCAGTACCTGCACTGTTTCACCCTGCTTGAATTATCGGCGATGTGCGCCGGATACGTGACTTACTCGCCGGCGGTCTACTGTCCGCCCCCTCCCACGTTGGGAAGGCGTTCAAGGGCGCGCTGGCTATCCTGCAAGGAATCCATTGCACCCTCCATTCGACCGAACTCGCGTCGTAGCTCCTGCTCGTAGTTGTCGAGGCGCTCGGAGTAGTCCTCGATTCGTTCTTCCGTTTGGGAAATCCGCGTGTCGAGCGTACTCCTCCGGGTGGAGATCATGCCGCCGGATTGGACAAAGGGCCGGGTGAAGTTGTTTGCCTCCACGGCAATGCCGGTGTCGGCCACGAGGTCTCCGTTTGTATCGTTGGCAAAGAGGTCCTCTACCGCCTCAAAGTTGTTCCGCAACGCGTTATCAAGCTGCGCCTCATCGATCTCCATATAGCCTCGGAGGCGGCTCGCACTGAACCCCCCGGTGTTGAAGCCGCTTGCGTTTGTTGAGATGCCCATCTCAGCGAGGAGGTTCAGCTCCTGACCAGCCGCGGTGGGGTAGGGGTTCATCATGATGCGTTGGAGCCTGCTCCTGATCCCATTGAGCATGGAGTCGCCCTGGAACATGCCGAGGCGATCCCGAGCTTCTTCGCGCTCCTCATCCGAGAAGTAGCCAATTTCCTCTATGATCGCCTCTTCGGTTCTCGTAAGAATATTCACGTCCCGAATGACTTGGTTGTAGGAACCAACAAAGCTGATAATGGCGTCCTTAACTGACTGTGTGTCCGGCTGCACTGAAATGGTCGCCGGTGTGGGGCTTGTTCCCTGCAGGTTGAGCGTCGTCCCGGGCATGAGATCGTCTATTTCGTTACTCGGCCGGGTTACTTCGACGCCGTCGATCTCGAGGCGCGCGTCGGATGCAACCTCGCGCGGGTTGACCGGCTGTGTATCTCCCCGACTGGTGGGATCTACGATCTCCACATTGCGAATCTCGAGATCCCGGTGGGAGTTGCGGTTGCGTATGTTCAAAGAGCGAATAGAGTCGAGGTAATCCGACAGCGGAATCTCGACCGCGCGGAACTCCTCGGTAGAGGGAACCTCGGGAAGCTCAACTGGACCCGACGGGCCGACCGCATAGAGGTACTGGGGATCCCTAACCACCGGTGGCTGCTCGGGCTCCTCGTACTCCGGCAGGTCAACAGCGGACGGGGCGTTCTCAATCGTTATGCCTTCCATGGTAATGGAGCCTGCTTCCGGCGTTTCCGGCCCGGGTGGAGGAGGAGGGGGGGGCTCGATCTGATTCTCTTTGTTGATTTCCCGGACCTCGTATCTGAGAACGTGATTCTCGTTTACCGAGAGAGAAGGGGAGATGGGAATCGAGAGCTCTCCGCCTGGCGCCACATTGAGGGTAGCCTCGGAAACCGAGACGGCGTCGTTGTCAATTGGCTGGTTCCACCGGCGAAAGTTTGCCCGGGCGAGCTCGATGTTCCTGTTCTCGTTGCCCGCTCGGCGAATGATTCCCGCTTCGAGGGCAAAGTCCTCGGCGGCGTCGGCAAAGGTGAGTTGGTTCTCTGCGCCCGTGCGCTGCGACTCAATGGCGAGGATCTCAGTGCTTTGGGTGTTCTGGACAACCCGGGCGCGGATCTCCCCGTCCGTGTTGGCGTTGATCGCCTGTGCGAATTGACTCAAGCTACCGCCGGAGAACTCAAAGGAGAATTGGTCTTCTGCCAGGGCGAATGTGTAGGTGCCTTGCGGGACTTGCGTTCCCACCTCTAAGCTCTTTGAAAGGAACTTGTCCGCCCCTGCGAGCTGGAGAACCTTGATCTGAGCCGATGTTTGCTCTGATGTGCGGTTCGCCGTGGCGGTAACCACGGACTCATTCGAGCTCTCGGCGACGCGGTCGCGGAATGGGCTCTGGAAGCCATAGAGAGATTGTGCGGTGTTCTGCAGTTCCTGAACCCGGCGGTTCACGTCCTGCCAAACTTGCTTCTGCTTCTCGTACTGGTCGACATCTTCCTGCATGCGTTCCATGGGAACGCGCTCGGCTTCCATGAGCCGTTCAATCATGCCTTGCGTGTCGACACCGGTGTTGTCTTGAATGCCGGGGATATTTATGTCAGACATAGCCTTCCCCTCCCATTGTTCAGGCCATATCCGCTTTGACTGGATGTGTAGCTAAATCTCTTGATCGACCAGTAATCCAATCGCCTCTTGTATACGGACGTGAAGCCTCTGAAGTGCTTCGGGAGGCAGCTCTTTGATCACTTTGTCGGTTTCGCGGTCGATCACCTTGACAACCACTTGGTCCAGCTCGCGGTTGATTTCGAATTCGAGGCGTCTATTAAAAACAAGGCCAACAGATCGCAGCTCGTTCGTAAGCTCCTTAATCTCGATCTCGGTCGTTGCTTGCTTCGCTTGTGTCCGGCCCTGTTGTCGGCGTGCAGCTTCCCCTTGAAGCTTCGGTGCGTTTTCGGAACCTTGCCCACTGCGTATGACACTTCCCTGTCCTACGCGAGAAATCTCCATGAACATAGCGTTACCTCCATGTAGCGCTATGCAGAGGGAGCCTTGCGACTCCCTCTGCCCGCCTTCTTCCAAGAAAGAGATGACGTCCAGAAATCTCTTCCTTCACGGAGCTCTTAGCCCAGAAGCTGAAGAACCGCCTGGGGTTGCGTGTTGGCCTGGGCCAACATTGCGTTGTTCGCCTGAACAAGAATCTGGTTCTTCGTGAAATCGACAATCTCCGACGCCATGTTGACGTCTCGAATGTTCGACTCAGCAGCCTGGAGGTTTTCCGCCGCAATTGCGACGCCCTCTTGGGCCATCTCGAAGCGATTCTGATAGGCGCCGAGGTCTGCGCGTTGCTTCGACACTGTGCGAAGCGCTGCGTCGACTACGCCGATTGCCTGGTTGGCGTTATCAGGCGTGCTCAGGGAGAGTGTCCCCGTTTCGCCTTGTGCTCCCTGGAGGCCGAGAGCCGCAGCCGTCATCGTACCGATGAACGCGGTCTCGAACTGATCCATGTTTGCACCAACCTGGAATTGTACGCCGGTTCCTTCAGCAGCGTCCGATGCGAATCGTCCAGTCAGGATGTTCATTCCGTTGAACTGGGCGTGAGACGCAATACGGTTTACCTCGTCGACCAGCTGCGAGATCTCAACTTGGATCTGCATACGGTCTTCCGCCGTATAGATGCCGTTTGCCGACTGCACGGACAGCTCACGAATGCGATGCAGGATGTCCTGCGTCTCTTGCATGTAGCCTTCCGTCGTCTGAATAAACGACACCGCGTTCTGGATGTTCCGCTCTGCCTGGTTCAATCCACGAACCTGGCTACGCAACTTCTCAGAAACGGCGAGGCCCGATGCGTCGTCCCCCGCTCGATTGATACGCATGCCAGAGCTGAGCTTCTCGATATTGCCCTGGACTTCACGCGTACGCGACTCGAGCGTTCGACTCGCGAATTGGGCGCTCATGTTGTGATTAATAATCATGTAACCCTCCTTGATACGGTGTTCAGGAGCATTCCGTGCTCCTGTCTCCCGCCGACTTGGACCCGAAGGAGAGGTGGGCAACTCTCCCGCTCCGTATTGGCCCTGTCAACCAGAGAGACTTCCGTGGCTCCGTCTACGGATGCCTATCTGGATTCGACGCACAAGGAAGGTTTTGTCAAAGAGCGAAGTAGCTGCCCCCTCTTGGAGGCAGCTACTCAATAATATATCCCTATCCGAGCAATTGCAACACGGACTGGGGTACGGTATTCGCCTGGGCCAGCATGGCATTCGAGGACTGCAGCAGAATCTGGTTCTTCGTGAAGTCGACGATCTCGTTCGCCATGTCGACGTCCCGGATCTGCGACTCCGCTGCCTGGGTGTTCTCGGCTGCGATGTCGATACCCTCGATGGCGAGCTCGAGACGGTTCTGATACGCACCGAGGTCGGCGCGCTGCTTGTTCACCGTGCGGAGAGCCGCATCAATCACACCGATGGACCGGTTCGCGTTGCCGGGGGTAGAGAGGCTCAGAATCTCGTTTTGGCCGGTGCGCATGCTCAACGCATCTGCCGTCATGGTGCCGATAAAGACACGTTCGCGCTGGTCCATGTTCGCACCAATGTGGAAGTACATGGATGCGGTGACCGTGTTCTCTCCGGTCTCGCGGGCGAATCGACCCGTAAGCAGATTCATGCCGTTGAACTGCGCATGCGATGCAATCCGATCGATTTCATCAACGAGCTGAGAGACCTCCACCTGGATTTGCATCCGGTCTTCGGCGGTGTAGATACCGTTGGAAGACTGGACGGAGAGCTCTCGAAGACGTTGAAGAATGTCCTGCGTTTCCTGCAGGTATCCTTCCGTCGTTTGAATGAAAGAGACACCGTTCTGGGCGTTGCGAGACGCCTGCTGCAGGCCCCGAATTTGCGACCGCATCTTCTCGGATACGGCTAGGCCGGAAGCGTCATCGCCGGCGCGGTTGATCCGCATGCCCGAAGAGAGCTTTTCAATGTTGTTCTGGAGACGGTTCGTCACAGTGCCCTGTACGCGCTGTGCAAATTCCGCACTCATGTTGTGATTGATAATCATGCAATTCCTCCCTGAAAAAGAATCGTGTTCTCCACGCCGAGCGGCGTGGAGCTCTCAATGACGAGCTTCCGTGCCCGCCACCTCTGTCGTTCCGTGTGAACGAAGCTTTTGTTGTAGCTAGCGTTTCCCCATCCGCCTCCTTTCCGACACCGAAAACGCTCATATCGCGTTTCAGAATGTCGATAGTCGAAGTAGAGGAGGGAAAGACTCGGCCGGTGGGCCTCCAGCCAAATGAGTCTTTCGCCCCTCATTGCTTCTTATCGGTGGGGGGTCTGAATATCTTGACGCGTCGTGGAGATATTTCTGAAAAATCGGCGGGTGGTGGGGTGAGCCTAGCCTTCCTGGTCCATCTCAGCGAGGAGGCGGGGGGCGAGGGGATCTTCCGGGTCGAGCTCCAGGACGGCGTTGAAATAGGCGCGCGCTTCCTCTGTATCACCG
Organism: uncultured Spirochaetaceae bacterium; assembly: GCA_964413635.1. Lineage (GTDB taxonomy): Bacteria > Spirochaetota > Spirochaetia > DSM-27196 > PWMO01 > CAYFQV01. The sequence continues at coordinate 27,640 of CAYPTH010000006.1, read as the reverse complement.
CGTCGGAGGGCGAGTACGCCCAGGTTGGATACGACCTTGGTATTCTCCGGTTCCTTCCGGATCGCAGTTTCCAGGTGGGTCCGGGCCGTCTCGTAGTCCGAGAGCTCCATGGCGCAGATGGAGAGCTCGTTTAAGGTGTCCACGCTGTCGGCGCCCTTCTCGAGGGCCTTCTCGAAGGCTTCCTTTGCCTCTTGGTATCTGCCCAAACGCCGATGGCCCCAGCCCAGTAGGAACCATCCGTTCCACACGTCGGGATTCGTCCCGAGGAACTCCCGTGCCTTTTCCACCCCTTCTTCCTCACGGCCCATGCGAATGAAATCGTAGGCCTCTTTGAAAGCGGTATCGACGAGGTTTTGTTCGTCAATCTTCTCCACGATTTGGCGAGCCTCGTTTAGCTTTTCCTCTTCTTCCCCCGCGGCGCGGTAGTTTTCGAACTGCTCCCGAGCGCGGTTAAAGCTCCGTTGTTTCAGGAAGAAATGACCGGCGTTGAAATAGACGTCCGGCACAATCTCGTCGGAGGCGAGGAGCTTTCGATACACCGCGAATGCTTGGTCAACGTATCGTTGCTGCTCCTCTTCATTTCCGTGCTTGTCCGCGACGTCGGCGACCTGCTCGTACAGGAGTGCCAGGTTGAGATCGGGTTTGGGATTATCCGGGAGGAGGCCGGAAAGGGCGAGAAAGATCTCCTCCGCAATTGCGAAGTCTTCATTGCGCGCCTTGAAGACACCGGTCTCCGTGAGCTCATCCACGATTTGCGGCTTCGTTGCCAAGACAAATTCACGGTAGTAGTCCACATGCTCGTGGGTCGGATCGTAGGCCATGATCTTCAACATGGCTGCGATGATCTGCTCCCACTCTAGGTTGTCGAGGGACGCCTGCTCGGCGCCCTCCGGTTTTTCCACCGGGAGTGGGACGGAGGGGTCGATAGCAAACTCGCCAACGGTGCGCTCAACATCGGCCGGCAGTTGCAGGTATACGATATCGCAAAGCGGGTCCTGGTGGGGACCTCCGGATTGAGTTTGATTGGACATGATTGTTCTCCGTTGTCAGGATCGGGGTGTCTCTTCCGAATTGCCAATCTTCGCCGTCTTCAAATATGCGGAGAGCAGCATCTTGTAGGACACCGGTATTTCTTCGTCGTTGAATTGCACCGCGATTGCGGCTATATCGTTGCGTCCTTCTACCGCCTCGAAGCGGACGACCTTCCCGGGAATGTCCATGGTGCTCTCATCTTCAGTGATCTGAAAGCGCAGGATGCATTCCTTGTTGAGGAGAAACTTGGCTACACCAAGAATGATCAATTTGGCGCCGCCAAAGGAGAGGTCCCGAATGATGCACCGCCGTGGTACGCCCTCAATGTACACAAGAACGTCCTTCGCATTCACGCCGATCTTGCGCGCGCTATCGGCGGTGATGGGGATTCGCTGCTCCTTGCGACGCTTCGATGTTGCGTGTGCATCGAGGAGCCGGCCGAGAACCTCAATGAGATCGTCGGGGGGGCGCTGCGTAAACGAGAGGTTGAGGAAGTGTAAGTCCGGCTTCTGGCTACCGTACGGCGTCGATCCGGTGATCTTGGATGAGACAAAAAACGATAATGGGTCGGCCTTGTCCTTCTGCAAGAAACTAAAGCGCAGGGACACCATGTTGTTGGACTTTCGCACCGTTTCGCGGAGTGAGGTGCCCATGTTTACAATGACTTTGGCTCCTGCCATTGAGCTGGAGTACACGATACAGGGCCATTGGTATCCGAGAGCCTTGAGAAAGACTTGTTTCGGGTACAACAAGGTTGCCCGAATGACTTCCTTCGTGAATGTGACATCTGTGTTACGGAACTGATCGTAATATCGAGTGATCTGCTGGCTAGTTGTTACGGCCATTGTGTAGGGTGATAGTATTGCATCCCCAAAACAGGGTCAACATTGGGTCGGCCATTGCCGGCGGCCGTGCCGGTCACGACTCTTCCGACTCCGCGAGGGAACGGTCAAGCACGTCGATGAGTCGCTGCGTGATTTGTTCAAGCTCTTGCGCGTTCTGAGCGTCCGTCGTAGCCGGACCGCGGGTACCGTGATCGGTTTCTGCGGAGTCCTGTTTGCGAGCGCGAAAAAGCTCGTCCGCAGTCAGAACGCCTGCGACTATCGCGATCTTCAACGCGTCGTTTGAGGGGATGCGGTTCTGTACGTCTTGTACCTTGGTGCGGAAGTAGTCTACGAGGTCTTGTACGTACTGCGGATCTTGATCGGTTTGTATCGTGAAGGCGGTTCCGAGAAGCTCTATTCTCATTGATCCCCTCCTTCACGCGCGAACCGGGGTTTCGCAATCCTCAGAAAATGTCGAGCTCTCCCGGCTCGCGCCGGTGTTCCTGATCCTCGGCGGTTTCCTCGGTCGTTTCCTCGGCGTCGGAGGAGGCGTCCGCCGCGTCGTCTTCGCCGCCGACCTCTTCCGTCGCTGGTTCGCCGGCCATCTCGTCCGGCGAGGAGGGCGCCTGAGAGGATTCGAGCACCTCGTCTTCGAGCTGGTCGAGTTGGTTCAGCGCAGATACGATTCCCTGTTCAATTTCGGATTGATCTCGCTTGAACGCGGCAATGCTGTTTTCGAGCTCGAGAATTCGCCCCTCGTAGCTTTCCAGCTTCTCCCGCAAGAGAGCGTTCTCATTCTTCAGAGTTGCAATGCGCCCAACCGCTGCCTGAACACGGTGATCGAGACGGCGTATCTGCTCCAGGGTAATCATGCTTACTGTTCGAGCGCCTTAGATGCCGTGCCGATGAGCTCGCGAAAGGCATCCGGATCCTCAATCGCCATATTGGAGAGCGCCTTCCGGTTGAGCGTCACATCGGCCTTCTTGAGACCGTTCATGAATCGGCTGTAGCTCATACCTTCACTTCGACAGGCGGCGGATATTCGAGTCACCCATAGAGCGCGGAAGTCGCGCTTCTTGCGCCGTCGGTCGCCGTAGGCGGTGAATAGACCCTTGGCTACTGCGTCCTTCGCTTGGCGGTGGAGTGTGCCACGACGACCCCAATAGCCCTTTGCCTGCTTGAGAATGTCTTTCCGTCTATCTTTTCTTCGTGTTCCGTCAACTGCGCGTGGCATCTTGTTCTAACCTTCCTTCGTCGTAATTACGGGCCTATCCATAGGCTCAGCCATAAGGCAGGAGCTTTTTCGCTCGCGAAACCTCGGCCTTGTCCAGGGTGTCCAGATGGCGGAGCTTCCGTTTCCGCTTCCGGCTCTTCTTGGTGAGGATGTGGCGCAAGCCCTGCTTCTTATACTTCACTTTGCCGCTTGGCGTGATTCGGTAGCGCTTTGCCGCGCTGCGTCGCGTCTTCATTTTCGGCATGTTGATAACTCCTGTCTGTTTCCCTACTCAGCCACTAGTTTTCAGACTGCTCGGCCTTCGCCTCTTGCGTCTTTGCCGCGTCGCCCGATCCCTCGTCTTTTTGCTTCTTCGGCTTCTTTGCCGAGGGACCAACGATCATCGACATGAATCTGCCTTCCATGGCCGGTTTTCGTTCAACCTGGTACTCTTCGCCGAGGAGCTCCAGAATCCGGTTCAGAACGTCCCGACCCAGCTCGGTGTGAGCCATCTCGCGGCCGCGAAACCGCACCGTAACCTTAACTTTGTTGCCCTCGTCGAGGAACTCCCGGATATGCTTCGTTTTGAACTGCATATCGTGAGACTCGATCTTCGGCTGCATGCGGATCTCTTTCATCCGCAGTTGCTTCTGTTTCTTCTTCGATTCGCGGTTCTTCTTCTCTTGCTCGAACTTGTACTTTCCGTAGTCGAGAAGCTTGCATACCGGCGGGTTCGCCTGCGGAGCCACTTCCACGAGGTCGATACCACGCTCTTTGGCCATGTTCATGGCTTCGGGGGTTGGCACGATACCAAGCTGATTGCCTTCGTCGTCAATGAGTCGTACTTCACGCACCCGAATGCGTTCATTCACGCGTAGATCTTGTGATGCCAATCTGCCTCCTATTCGTCATGTAATCCTGCTGTGCTACGCGGACGATGGTGCCCCAATGTAGCATCGGCCCCTGAAAGAGTCAAATAGCGCGTTGCCATAGCAGGGTTTACTTGAGCTTGTGCAAAATGCATTAATACTGGCCACCATGTCTACTGGTAATGCAGATTCGGTCATGGCCGCGGTTCGGCATCTCATTGCACTGGCACGTCAACGAGAAGCGCAGAATCTCAACACCTACGAAATCTACGGGGACATCACGAGCCACTTGGGCTTGCGGAGGCTGCTGGCAAGTATGGGAAGCAGTATCCGGAGCCACCTGAAGCAGCTCGACGAAATGGAGTCATCCCTGTCCGCCGATAGCTTCAGCGCCGAGAAGGTTGCGTCCGTGGCACAGGCCGACGACGGTGTGGAGTACACCTTCGACGCCAGCATGGAGTACACCGACTTCCTCAGAGAGATCTACCGGCGGGAGGAATCCGTCGTTTCGGTCTACGACACTCTTGCGTCCGTCTCAGCGGACGATGAGGCGCGCTTCTACTTCGAGCGACTCGCGGAAGATGCAAGAAAGCATATGTGGCTCGCCAAAGATCGCTCCGACCTCGAATCCCTGAGGTAGCGTCACGGCCATTATTGACCGAGAACAAAGAGCACCTCCGTCGACAGAAGATTTCGAAATACCGGCCGTACTCGCCTGCCGGCCTTCATGGCGATCTCCTCTACTATCGTGATTCCCAACTCACGACACAGAATGGTGAAATCCCGGCGTGTACAGAAGTGAATGTTGGGCGTGTTGTACCACTCGTATGGGAGGTTCCGGTTCACCGGCATTCGCCCCTGCAGGCCGAGTTGCACGCGGTTCGTCACGTGCCCAAAGTTTGGGAAGTTGACAATTGCGCGTCGCCCAACCCGCAGCATTTCTTGGAGCAACATGACCGGCTGATGGATCATCTGGAGCGTTCTATTCAAAATGACAACGTCGTAACTGCCCGTGCTGTAGTCTTTGAGGCCCTCATCTAGGTCACCGTGGAAGACGGAGATGCCGCGGGAGATGCACTCACTGATCATTGTCTCGTCGATCTCTACGCCGCGGCCGACCGCTCCGCGCTCCGCCATGAGCCTGGATAGGAGCTCACCGTCACCGCATCCGAGGTCCAGGACCGAGGAGTTCGGCTCAACCAAGTGGACAATTTCATCGTAACTAAAGTGGATGGGGTCATGCGTCGGCATAGGTCCGCTCCAAAAAGGCCGTGATCAGAGGGGTCTGGCGCGCCGACTCCAGGAGAAAGGAGTCATGTCCGTAGGGACTCGAGATCTCCGTGTAGGACACGTCCTTGCCCTCTTTGGTGAGCGCAAACACGATCTCCTTTGACTGGTACGAGGGGTAGAGCCAATCGGAGCTGAAGGACACGACGAGGAAACGCGCGGATGTTCGGGCAAACGCCTTCTCCAAGCTGCCGTATCGACCGGCGAGGTCGTAGTAGTCGATTGCTTTGGTGAGATAGATGTACGAGTTCGCGTCGAATCTATCGACGAACTTATCGCCCTGGTGCTCCAGGTAACTCTCCACGGCGAATTGGTCTGAGAAGTCGAAGCCGTAGCGCTCCCGCTCTTGGAGCTTACGGCCGAACTTCATCCCCATCGATTGATCTGATAGGTAGGTGATGTGACCAACCATCCGCGCTATTGCAAGTCCCCTGCTTGGCTGCTCGCCTCCATAGTACTCGCCGTCGTTCCACCGTGGATCGGACATGATGGCGTTACGCCCAACAGCGTTAAAGGCGATCGCTTGGGCCGATAGACGCGCGGTAGAGGCAAGAATGAGTGCGCTGCGGACGCGTTCCGGATAGGAGACTGCCCAGTCGATTGCCTGCATACCGCCCATCGATCCGCCGGCCACGGCGAGGAGTGTCTCGATCCCGAGGTGGTCGAGCAGCCGTGCCTGGACTCGGACCATGTCCTCTATTGTTACGACGGGAAATGACAGCGCGTAGGGCTTGCCCGTGTTTGGATTGATGGAGCCGGGTCCGCTCGTTCCCCGACACCCACCGAGAACGTTGGAGCAAATGACGAAGTACGTGTCCGTATCAAAGGCCTTGCCGGGGCCTATCATGTGGTCCCACCACCCGGGATAGCTGTCCTCCTCTCGGTGATAACCGGCGGCGTGCGCGTCTCCGGAGAAGGCGTGTAGGACGAGCACGGCATTGGTCCGCGGCTCGTTGAGCTCTCCGTAGGTTTCGTACGTGACGGTGATCGGAGCGAAGTCTTGGCCGCAATCGAGTCTGAGTGGCTCGCGAAAGGTGGTGGTCTTCGGCTCGACAATGCCGACGCTGTTGCTTTCTTGCATGCGCGCTCCCGATCCGTAAGCTTGCCCGGACTGAATCAGCATCCTAGAAATGGGAGAGAGGGCTGTCAACAACCAACCGTCCGGCCTCGGGGGACTCATCCGCCGCGGGTGGCTCAACGGCCGCGATCGATCCGTGACCACACATCTTGTCCAAGCCATGCAAACGTGCTACAGGTCTCCCACACGTATGTTCGTCTATCGCTTACTTGCCCCCCTTGCTACGGCCTTTCTCATTATTGGCTACCACCGTGGGTGGGAGCAACACGGGGTATTACGGCCAATCATTACCGGTTTCGTTGCCCACGTTCCCGCGTGGGTGATACGTCTCATACTGGATGCAGTGATAGCGGACGCCTACTTTGGGGCCGGCCTCTTCCTGCACGTCCTCCTCTTCGAGCACCTTGTTCCGGTGCTTCTCGCGGTGGGCTTCTTCTATCTGCTCGGTGGTGAGGTCCGCCACGCCCCGCAGGCCCCCTTCCTTGTTGGGATGAGCTCCTTCGTCGCCGGTTTCTTTGCCTTGGAGGGGATCCTGTATCTTGCGCTTGGTCCGGAGCTGGTAACACCGTATGGCGTCCTCGTCCTGCCGACACTTCGGCTCCTCACTATTGTCGTGACCCCGTTGATCGTTTGGGCCTTACGCGCCGCGGGCGGCATTGACCGCTACCTCTGGATTGGGCTCTCACTGTTAGCCATTGGGGCCCTTGCGGTCATCACCTTCCTAAACAGTATCAACTATCACCTTGTTTCCTATGTACTCGCCGGTGTCCTTGTAGCTCTTGTCCTCGTGCCCTACCTCTTATTGAGTGGCGTCGGACGCGGCGGGAGGTAGCCGGTGCCGCAGCGTTTTCGTCGCGGTGACGGCAGGGCCTTCGGCGTTTCCATGATTCACCCCCGAACCGATTGGTCTTTCGTTGATCCGTCCTACCGCACAGTAGTCCGCGTCGCTCGCATATGTGCCGTCTGCGCCTCGCTGCTCCTGCTTTTGGCCTGTGAACCGGCGACGTTCTTTGTTACCGACCCCTTCGCGGAGACAATCGTACAGCATGCGGATGAAGAGCGCCGCGAGATCGAAAGGCTTCTCAACGACGCACCTCAGCCGGAGGAATACCTTCGGATCGGTCTCGATGAAGACGCTGTCGGAAAGATCCGAGACGCAGTGGAAGCAAATTCTCCGGAGCTCGTCTTCCTTACGCCATATCTCGCGGATGCGACGTTCATCCTGGCTCCGCGCTACGTGCAGACACAGTTTGTCCTTCTCGGGGAGTCGAGGGGCGAGACGGGACGGGAGAACTCGGACGCGAACGGAGCTGAGGCGAACATAGGTACCATACGGTTTGATCGGAGTGTCGCCATGGCGGAAGCTGGGCGGGTTGCGGCAGACTATCTGCTCCGCCAGGATGCCGGCCGGACGCTGCTCTTTCTGGCTGTTGTGGACACGGCCCAGCGTCGACGGGAAGCGGAGGCGTTCGCGAAGAGCTTCCGTGAGCTTGCGAATGCCCCGTCCCTCAACGGCGATAGTGGCACAGCGAGGCCGAGTATCGACGAAGTGCTCTACGATGAGCTTCCTAGCCGGGATGAGTTGCGCACGAGACTGAGGGATGCTCAGGAGGAGTATGGAGCGGTTGCGGTCTTTCTCGGCCGGCGCTCACCCTATGTGATCGAGCAGGTACATTCCACCAATCTTCCCTACGGAAGCGAGAATCTGGGATTGTTCGATCCTCTCCGGAGTCGTATGCTGTTTAGTGTGGAGACGCGATTCTCCGACGCGCTTCGCGCGTATCTTGAGTCGCAGCAGCCCAAAGCGGCCACAATCGAGGCCGAAGCTCGGATGATTTCCGGTCCGGCGGCACAGGGAGGTGAGACTTCGGGAGAAACATCCAATTGAGTCAGAAATACCGGCGAGTGACCGATGATCCTAGAAAGGGTCGTATGTCAGGTGCGGGCGCCGTTTCGGGCGTTGGCCCCGCGGTACCCGGCGTCCATTTGACAAAGGCGGGGGTGAATCCTATAATTCGCCGTAATTTGGAAGATTTTGACCTATGCATCTAAAGGAGCAGAGAATGACGTACGTGCGGTTTTTGGGGGCGGTTGTGGCCGTCTTTCTCCTCGCACTACCGCTTTCGGCGCAGACGCAGCAAACGCGGAGCTTGCGGTCAATTGTCTTGGAAAGCTTTGATGATCCCGACTCACGAACGTGGGTGGTGACGGCAAGTAAGTTCTCTCCGGAGGACCTTCCCGAGTCGGCGTATGTGCGAACGTGGCCGGATCAACTCTATCGGGAAGAGCCGGAAGGGCAGGAGCTGCGTGCTCTCGGTGTGCGGGCTGCATTCACACGGAAGGGTTACAACTTCGTGGAGCTCACACCGTCTACCGAGGACGAGAACGGAGAGTTGCAGCCGCAGGGCATTCCAATTCCCGGTACAGTGGACACCATCGGCGTGTGGGTGTGGGGCAGTCGACGGGACTACTACCTCGACGTTCAGCTCCGGGATTTCCGTGGCGTGGTGCATACCTTGCGCATGGGTGATGTCAGTTTTCGAGGGTGGCAGAACCTTCAGATCCAAGTACCGACCTCTGTGCCGCAAGAGAGCAACTACGTGCTTCAGGAAGAGGGGCTCGAGATCGTGAAGCTGGTTCTCTGGACGCGTCCACAGGAACGAGTGGACGAGTTCTACATCTACTTTGACGAGATCAAGGTGGTCACGGATATGTTCCGTCGGCGCTTCGACGGTGAAGAGCTGGCCGATCCCGAGCGCATTGAGGAACTCTGGTCGGGAAGCTCGGGGAACTAGAGGAGCGAAAGAGCATGAAGAAGATACTTGGAATTACCATACTACTGCTCGTTGGATCGGGACTCATGGTCTTCGGGCAGCAGGCGCAAACGGATCCTGATAACCTTGGAACTGATACCGCCCAGCAGGCCTTGCAGGAGGTATCGGTAACTCGCTTCGAAGATCCGGGATTCTGGCGCGTCGGAGTTCCGTCGGACCAGGGTATTATCACGCACCGACGACTGGAAGGCGCCCCGGCGGGCAAAGAGCCGATTGAAGCCGAGGAAGAGGCGGGCATTGAGGCGCAGGACCGATACGTCCTCGGCGTGAAGACGACCTTTTATCGTCGTGGCTCCACGACCATATCGGTCGAGCCGATTCGCCCCCTCCCGGTCCCGGGTATTACGAAGACCCTTTCGGTCTGGGTAGTTGGGCGAAACTTCAACCACGACCTCTACGTACGGGTGCAGGACCCCTTTGGGAACCGCAATACCGTCTATATGGGTCGCTTGAACTTCTCCGGGTGGAAGCAGATGTCGGCACCCATCCCCACGACGCTTCGGCAGCGAGACACCCACTACCAGGATCAAACCGGCCTCCAGGTAATCGGCTTTCTCATTGAGCCCGCCCTTGAAGAGACCTTTGGGTCCTACTACGTGTACTTTGACGACCTGCGGGCAATCACCGACCTGTTTCCTGAAGAGAGCCGTGACCCTGACGACATGTTGGATGCGTGGTAGAGAGGTCTGTGGCGTATCGTACCTCCCCGTGAGGACGAACCACTCCCAAGACTTTTGGAAGGCGCCCTCGTTCAGGGCGCCTTTTTTGTAAAATTTCACGAAATGAGCGGCACAGCATGAGCAGCGTGACTTCAGGCGATCAGTATGAGTTCTTGCGACGGGTGTACTTCTTTCGCGATCTCCCGGACGAGGAGTTGCACGAGGTAGCGTGGCGGTGCAAGGAGGTCACCTACCAAGCGGGGGAGACGGTGTTCACCGAGGGAAGCCGCGGTGACCGGTTCTTCATTGTGCTCGATGGTCAGGTCGAGGTTTGGAAGGACTCAGAGGGCCTCCCGGATAGCCTCTTGGCAGTTCACGGCAGCGGCCACCTCTTTGGGGAGATCGCACTGGTGGACGACTTGCCACGTAGTGCGACGGTGCGGGTGCGGGAGGCGGCGCGCCTGCTCTACCTAACTCGGGAGGAGTTCCGCTCCGCCATCAAGACCAGTCCCGGTATGGCCCTTTCCGTGTTGCGGGCTCTGTCGGCAATGGTGCGCAACAGCAACGAGAGCTACGTTGAGAAGCTGCAGGAGCGCAATCAGAAGCTCGAACGCGCCTACGAAGAGCTTCAGAAGACCCAAGAGCGGCTTCTCGAGCAGGAACGCCTGTCGAACCTCGGGAAGTTTTCTTCCATGATACTCCACGACATTCGCAATCCCGCTTCGGTGATCAAGAGCTACGCGGAGATGATCCAGCTACAAGTGGAGGATCCGCAGAAAGTCTCTCGGAATGCGGAGCGTATCTTGAAGGAGGTGGTGAGGCTCGAGCGTCTTACGGCGGACCTTCTCGACTATTCCCGCGGCCAGGTACGTCTCAACGTGCAAATCATTCAGCTGGACAATTTCCTGCAACGTGTTGAGGAGGCCGTCGCGGAGCGAATGAACGCTCGCGGGATAGACATGGTATTCGAGAACTCGTGCACGGAGCCGGCACTGTTCGACGAGGAGCGGCTCGTCCGTGTTGTGCTCAATCTCCTTGACAACGCGCGTAAGGCGACGCCGCGGGGCGGACGCATTGTTGTTTCTAGCTCCTGTGCTGCGCGTGGTGTGGTGATCCGTGTTCAGGACAGCGGAGAGGGCATGTCGCAGGAGGTGCGGGAGCGCGTTTTCCAGCCGTTTTTTTCCTCTTCTTCGGATGGAGGCACGGGTCTCGGAATGGTCATTGTCAAAAACATCGTGGAGGCTCACGAGGGCGAGCTTCGCATCGACAGCGCTCCGCAGGAGGGCACGACCATTGAGATTACCCTGCCGCACAAGGGATGAGGTATGCGCTTGGCGTGCAGCCTCCACCGGCGTCGGTATGATTAGCGAGAATCGATCCCGAACAATGCGGTGAAGGATGCGGTTGACTGCTCCGCCAAGGTCTCGGGAGTGACGCCGCGGAGCTCCGCGAGAAAGGACAGGGTGTGGCCCACATAGCCGGGGTGGTTGGGACGACCGCGAACGGCCTGTGGAGCCAAAAAGGGTGCGTCAGTCTCCACCAGAATGCGATTGCTCGGCACGGTTTTCGCTGCTTCTCGAATCTGCTCCGACCTCTTATACGTTACGTTGCCCCCGAATCCAATGTGCATTCCCATATCTATGAATCGGTGGGCGTAATCGGCGTCGGCTGAGAAGCAGTGCATGATGCCGCCGCGCCGCGGCGGGTGTGCCGCCAAAACGTCCGCAATGTCGGCAGTGGCATCCCTGTTGTGAATCACCACCGGAAGGTCCAAGCTGTCGGCAATTTCGAGTTGATGACGAAACAAGTCCCGTTGGCCGGTTCGTGTTCCGAAATCCCAGTACCAATCGAGGCCGATCTCCCCGATGGCAACCACCCTGGGATCGGCGGCCTGTCGGCTCAGGCGTTCTGAGAGTACCATGAGGTCAATCCGCTCCGTCTCGGAGGGATGGGCGCCGGCGGCCATGTATACCCAGGGATGATCCGCAAGCAGGCGACGCCGTTCGTGGAAGGTCTCCGGCGTAACGGAGATATCCAAGGTGTAGCGGAGGCCCAAGCCGTGTAGATGGTCGAGCATCGGCACAATGTCGATGCCCTTTTCCAGACATACCTCGGCGTGGAAGTGGGAATCTGCGCTGCCGGGAATGATCCGAAGGTCATCGTAGGGATCCGCTGAACGTGACACGTCGAGCATGATAGTCGGGGCGGAGGACCGGTGACAAGAGAGGCCGCCCTTACTATGCTGGAACGAGAACCTTCTTCTTTTGAGGGGGCCATGTGCACCGGACCGTTCCGGCAATGAAGAATGACGCCTTGCGCGGGGCACTCCACGCGGAGTAGGATCGGCAACCATGAGTACACAACGACGCTCGCGTGGATTTACCCTCGTTACGCTTGTCTACCTTCTGGGAGTCATCGCGTTCCTGCTTGTCTTCAACATTACGAGTAGCGAATCGCTTCTGTGGAGAACCTTCGTAGCCGACGTTGCGGCGACACTGGTCGTCTTCCTCGGAAGTGTCTCGATGAACAACTCCAGCGTCTACGACCCATATTGGAGCGTATTGCCACCACTGATGTTCATATTCTGGATCATTGAAGTCGATGCGCTCGGCCTTTTCTCGGCGCTCATTCTTCTGCTCACCTTCGTGTGGGCATTCCGCCTTACCCTGAATTGGGCCTCCGGGTGGCGAGGTTTGACTCAGGAGGACTGGCGGTATCGTGAGTTCCGAGGGCGCTTTGGCTGGCTGTATTGGCCGGTAAGCCTCTTTGGCATCCACCTTGTGCCGACCGTGGCGGTCTTTCTCGCCTCAATCCCCGTGTACTTCGTGGTATCTTCCGGTATCTCGAGCGTTGGATTTGCCGGCCTTGCCACGCTGGTTACCGCCACGGCCATCACCATTGAGACCACCGCGGACCGGCAGCTTCATCGCTTCAAGGCGGAGGGGGGAACCGGTCCCTGCACGGTGGGGTTGTGGCGGGTATCGCGACACCCGAATTACTTAGGCGAGCTCGGCTTCTGGTTCGGCTTACTCCTTTTCGGCTTCGCTGCCGGCGCCCCATGGTGGAGTATTGCCGGAATGGCGGTCATGGTTGCACTTTTTGCGGGATACAGTGTTCCGGCGATGGAGCGCAAAGTGGAGGCAACCCGGCCGAGCTATCGGGTCATCCGAGAGCAGGTTCCTCCCTTGGTGCCCATTCCGGGACGTTCCTTGGCACAGGAGGACGAGCGGCTGGTGTAAGCCGCCCGTCGTACAGGAGGCACGGATTGAGTTACTACATTGCAAAGACCGTCGGCGGTAGTTTTGATGAGACGATTGCGCGTGTGAAGGGCGCCCTTTCCGAGGAAGGCTTCGGTGTGCTCACCGAGATCGACGTCAAGGCTACCATGGAGGAGAAGTTGGGCGAGGACTTTCGTGACTATCGAATCCTCGGCGCCTGCAATCCTCCATTTGCTCACAAGGCGCTGACGGCAGAGGACAAAATCGGCACCATGTTGCCGTGCAACGTGATTGTCCAGGCGGCCGGCGACAACAGCGTGGAAGTTGCCGCCGTCGACCCCCTTGCCTCCATGCAGGCAGTCAACAACAGCGAGCTCGAGCCTATCGCCGGGGAGATTCGTGATCGTCTCGAGCGGGTGATTCAGGGGCTGTAGCCCGCGCTTGGCCGGTGGTGACGGCGGGCCGCGTCCGGCCGTCACCGCAAGAAGAAGCGCTGTTCCAAGAGAATTGCCGCGGCGTAGAACAGGATGACCCCCGCGAAAACAGGGACGAATCCGAAGTCACCGAATCGGAGTCGGAATCCGCCGATCCCCAAGCCTTCGAGGAAGCTCATGAAGAGAATCAGACGGGCCTTCGTTGAGAAGGCGCGAAGTCGCGCTAGATAGGAGCTCGGCGTCATGGATGTACGTCTCACGCCTGGATACCACACATGGACCCCGTTGCTCCACCGTCCGGCGGCGGGTAGACTAGGGCCGATCCTTCGACGAGCAAAGACATGAGGGATCAGGAAGGAGCCAAGCGGTGGGGCAGGAAGAACGAGGCAACGCGGGAATTGGGCTCATAGTCCTTGCGGCGGGAATGGGAAGCCGCTTTGGCGGGGTAAAACAGATTGAGGGTGTCGGTCCAAGCGGCGAGGCACTGATCGATTACTCGATCTACGATGCCCTTCAGAGCGGTTTCCGGACGATTGTCTTCATTGTACGAGAGGAGATACGCGCAGACGTTGAGCAGTTCTTCTCCGGGAAGATTCCGCCGGAGGTTACGGTACGCTTCGTGAACCAAGAGCTGGACGATCTGCCCGGCCGCCACCGCGCCCCGTCGGATCGCCGGAAGCCCTGGGGTACCGCGCACGCCGTGTACGCCGCGAGAAAAGACATCGACGTGCCCTTTGCAATGATCAACGGCGACGACTTCTACGGCCGATCCTCATTCGAGGGCATGGCCGCGTTTCTGTCCGAGCGTGCTCGGCAAGAGCGGCGCTACAGTCTGGTCGGCTTCGAGCTCGACCGAACGCTCTCCCCCCATGGTAGCGTCTCCCGCGCCCTCTGCGATCTCAACGATCAGGGCGATGTACGGTCAATCGCCGAGCACAAGAGCATCCGCTACGCCGAGGGGGCAATTGTGAGCGACACGCCGGACGGTCCCCATCCTCTTCAGGGTGACGAGCTGACGTCCATGAACATGTTCGGTTTCACGCCGGCGTTCTTTTCCCAGCTCGAAGCGGAGCTCACGCGCTTTCTCAGCGAACGGGGTCAGGACCCCAAGGCGGAAATCTACGTGCCGTGGGTGCTGAACAACCTCATTGCCGCCGGCGAGGCGACGCTGACGCCGCTTTCCACGGACGCGCAGTGGTTCGGCATGACCTACCGGGAGGACAAGCCGGCGGTGGAGAAGGCGCTTCGGGAGTACGTAGATTCAGGAGTCTATCCGGCGTCGCTGTGGTGACGGCTAGAGGGGGCCCGCGGCGGCGCCACGGATGGACAGTGGCGTGACCGCGCCCTCTCCGAAGAGTTGCTCCATCTCCTGCGTGAAGGCGGCGAACTCCTCTTCGGGAACGTAGGCCTGGACGGCTCCGGCAAAGCCGCCGCCGTGAACCCGAACGCCGGCGCGGGGAAAGACGAGTTCCGCTATCGCGACCGCGAGGGCAATGGACTGTTCCGCGGTTGCGCCGGTGGGGGCGTAGTTCTGCAAAAGCCGCCACGATGAATTTCCGGAGCTACGCACCCCCGCCAAGTACGCCTCCAGATCGCCGGCGCGCAAAGCACGGATCATCTCATCTACCCGATCATTTTCCGCGTGAAAGTGGAGGGCGCGCAGGAGCGCGCGGTCGCCAACGATTGGCCGAAGCTCCTGCATACGGGAAAGAAGATCCTCGAGGGAGGTGTCGCGACAGCGTGTTTCGCCGAGGGCCGCCGCGACATCTCGCATTTCTTCCGGTACCGAGGCGTAGTCATCGGTAAGGTCTGCATGGCTCGATCCGGTGTTCACCACCGAGAGCAGATAGCCGCGTGTCGCAAAGTTGAATTCCAGGGACGAAAGCCGTGGTGACTCTTCGTTCTCGAAGTCTATCCGGACAATGCCCCCCTGGGCGCAGGCGATCTGGTCCATAAGACCGCAGGGCTTCCCAAAGAAATCATTCTCGGCGCGTTTGCCCGCCTGCGCCATGGTGACGGAGTCAATCTTCCCGTCGTTGTATAGGTGGTTGTGGATGGTGGCCAAAAGGACTTCAACGGAAGCCGACGAGCTCAAACCGGAGCCAACCGGTACGGTGCTGTGGACTACAGCGTCGAAACCGCCAACTCGGTAGCTCTGTTCACTGAGGGCTGCTCCAACGCCGCGGATAAGTGCCGCCGGGGTGCCCTGTTCCTCGCTGCGGGGGAGGAAGGCCGAGGAGTCGGAGAGCTCCACAACGAACTCGTCTGGAAACGCCGCCGAGTGAAGTCTGACCACGCCGTCCGTCCGTGGCGCCGCCACCGCGATTGTGTCGAGATCGATGCTTGCAGCCAAGACAATGCCGCCGTTGTGATCGGTGTGATTGCCGGCAAGCTCCGTTCTCCCAGGCGCCGAAAAGAGCGTTACCTCCCGCTTCGCGGCAGCAGGGCCGAAGTGTTTCTCGAACGCGTCGATCTGGGATCGCCAACGCTCTCGCTGGCGGTCGCGCTGCTCGTTTGCGTACAGTCGGTCAAGCGCGGCCGTCCCTGCCGGGGATGCCAGTGTGCTGTGAAGCTCCTTTGATGTGCCGGTCACGGAGCGGTTCTCCCATTGAGTTCCAGAGTTGCGAAGAGCGGATAGTGGTCGCTCGCGTAGGTGCCGTTGTAGCGGTCGCGGGCCAGTTCCGCGTGGTGGATTGTGAAGTGCTGTGAGGCAAAGATGTAATCAACCCTCGGCCACGGCGGGATCCCGGTGTAGCCGTGGAAGCTCCCCCGCCGGGCACCGTTCAGGACGTCGTGGACGGGCAAGAGCTCCTCGATGATTCGCACCTGTGCCGAGCCGGGAAGGGAGTTGAAGTCTCCCGCAATGACGTAGGGCGCGTCCCCCGCAATGTCTTCGACCCGCTCTACGAGAATGCGGGACGCCTCGCGTTTGCTTCTGAGAAGGTAGGGGTGATAGTGGACATTGAAGAGATACACCGCTTGCTCCGTGCTGGGGTCGCGCAATCGTGCCCATCGACAAAATCGGGGCGACCATGTTCCCGACCACGTTCCCGATCCGTAGCTATAGGGAACGTCCGGATCATCCGTGAAGTAGAGGACGCCGGTCTCTTCCGCATGGAACCTGTCCTCGCGGTACAAAATAGGATTCGAGCTCTCAATTTTGTCCCGCGGGGATGCGCCCACGAATGCGTATTCGGGCAACAGATCCTCCAGGTCCGGTATCTGACGAGCAGGCAAGAGGTATGATCCGTCCCATGTTGTCACCTCCTGCAGCATGACAATGTCCGGCGCGTGGCGGCGTATCATTGTCGCAACCCCGGTGCGTCGTACATCCCACGAACGCCTGCCGGTGATGCCGAACTGATCGTAGTGGATGTTGTAGGTACCGATCCGCATGGCCCGTTGCGGCGGCGGGGTGCCGACGGTGCCGTCACGCTGCGAATCGACGGGCGTTGTTGTGCAAGCGGCGCCGAAGAGCGCGACAAGGGTAAAGAGGAAAACAAGCCGGTTTTGCAGTCGTCCGCGCATGAGACACACGGTAGCACAGGCCCGCGCGTTGGTCATGCTGTTGCGTTCGTAACGCGCCATCGCTATCATCCGAGCCATGGCAAACGCGAACGAGCTTCCCGAGGAACTCGCCCCGTCGGAGATCCGCTACGAAAGCGGCGGCGCTATAGAGGAGGTTTTCAACAGCATTACCCATGCAATTGGAGCCGGCCTGTCGATCGCCGGGCTGGTTGCCCTGATCATGCTCACCAATCAAGATCCGGATCCCTGGAAGTACGTGTCCTTCAGTGTCTACGGGGCGTCGCAGATCATGCTCTTCCTGTCCTCCGCGCTCTTGCACAGCTTCGCCTCGCTTCCGCGGATCCGCTACTATCTGCGCATCATCGATACCGCCTTTATCTACGTCTTGATTGCCGGGACCTATACCCCTCTTGGCCTGGTCGCCATGCGAGACTCCGTGGGATGGATTGTCTTTGGGATCATCTGGGGGCTGGCGATAGTGGGGATCGTCATGAAGAGCGTCGTTGTGAAGGATCGGCACATCATTACCGATCTGCTGTACGTCCCAATGGGCTGGTTGATTCTACCCTTCTTCCGGCCAATTCTGGAATCGACCACGACGGGATTTGTGGTGTGGGCACTGATCGGCGGAATCTGTTACACCGTCGGGGTCGGTTTCTACGCCTGGAAGAAGTTACCCTTCAGCCACACGATCTGGCATCTCTTCGTCATTGCCGGGAGCTTTTCATTTTTCATGGCCTATTCGGTGCACCTCGCCTAGGGGCTGCAATCAAGGCCTCGTGGTCCATCCGGCGCGGCCGTCCCACCGGAAGCGGTTTGGCGTCGGTGTGGCGGCGGGGTAGGGAATGTTCACACTGCGTGCGGTCAGATCGACGAGGCGTCGCCCCTCCACGTCCCGCGCAGAGATCTCCGAGAAGTGGCGGTCTCCGCTCACGAAGAGGGTGGGCGTTGCTCCGGCGTCTCCCACGAGTTCGAGGAGTCTATCGAGCTCCCGAGGGAAATTGCTCCACGACTCGAAGCCGTGATGCTCGAGGCAATGATGCGGAGGTCGGGGCTTCGCCCCATGGCGTCTTCGAGCCGGCTCCATTGTGCGGCGCCGAGAATTGTCGCCTCCTCCGCCTGCGTCCGGCCGTAGGGACCCTTCTCCGCGGGTGGATCCTGGGCGCGGGCTATATCAGTTCGGAAGTAGCGGGTATCGAGAAGGATGAGCTGTACGCGCGTCCCCCCTAGATCGAAGAGCTCTTCGTGATAGATGCCAGGGCGTTCCCGCCGCGGATCGTTCTCCGAAACCTCCCAGAAATCAAGGAATATCGACTGCGATTGCTCTCGAATTGGAAACTCGCGGCCGGCATCGTTTCGTCCGTAGTCGTGATCATCCCAAACAGCAAATACTCGGCTCGTTTCGCGGAGGCGGCGGAACGAGCCGCCTGCAGCAAGGCGGGCTGAGGGAGCCATTGCGCAATGCAGGAGGCGGGATGAAATCCATACGCTCGCCGGCCAGGTCCTCGGCGCCGGTGGAGGGAGCGACAGCGCCGAGGAGAAATGCCGTAAGAAGCAGGGTGGCCCCGACGGCAGGCGTGATGCGGTAGCATGTTGTGGCTGTCATGCGGCGTTTGGGTGGATTCAGCCATGCAGTTGTACCAGGGGCGCCGGGGAATCGTATCTCCGGAAGCTCGCTGCCGGGAGTCGATGCATTACTCATGTGGCCGCTCCGCCTGCTGTGGGCTGAGAAGGAGTACCTCGTGGCCGGCGAGGCGAAGGTGGCTGCGGCGGTTGTTCGGTTGAATCACCTCTCCGCGACGCCGGTGAGTTCCGAACAACACGGAAAGGTTGTGCTCCGGCACGGGAAAGCTTGTGTGCCGCGACCTATCTGCGAAGTTCAAAACGACGATCACGCGTTCATCTCCGGCGCCACGCTCGTAGGCAAGGACGTTGTGTTTGCCCTCGTTGAGGAGAATGAACCGGCCTTCGAGAAGGGCCGGCGAGTTGCTCCGCAAGGCAATGAGCTCGCGATAGAAGTTCAAGAGCGAGTTGGGGTCCTCACGCTGGGCCGCAACGTTGCGCTCCGCATAATCCGGATGGACGGGCAGCCATGGGACCGCCTTGGTGAAGCCGCTGTGGGTCTTCCCGGACCACTGCATTGGAGTACGCTCTCCGTCCCGGCCGAAGGGAAAGGGCCACGTGCGGCGACCGAGGGGATCGCGAAGATGCTGCTTGCGGATCGGGCTATTGCGCATGCCGATCTCTTCTCCGTAGTAGAGGAAGGGCGTTCCCTTCACGGTGAGCAACATGGCCGCCGCAATCCGCGCTCGCGCCTCCGTGTGGCGCCCGAAGGAGTAACGGGAGATATGGCGTTTCTGGTCGTGGTTGCTTAGGGTAAAGTTGGGCCATGCACCGGGGGGCAAGACGTCGTACCAGCGCTTCGCGGCCCTGGCAAAGCGGCGTGCGCTCCAGGGCTGGAAGAGGAACTCGAAATTGAACGCGAGATGGAGCTCCTCGTTCTCCTTGCCGTGGTAGGAGGATGCGAGCTTCGGATCGTCGTGGAAGACCTCTCCAACTAAGAGCCGGTCGCCGTAGCTGTCGGCAAGGCGGCGCATTTCGCGACAGATCTCATGCGTCTCGGGTCTGTTCCGATCATAGATGTGGCGCTGAAGCAGATCGGGATAGATGCGCCATGAGCGAGGGTTGTTTCGGAAGGCATCGTCCTTCACGAACCAGTTAATGACATCCAGTCGGAACCCGTCCACTCCTTCGTCGAGCCAGAAGCGCATGACCTCGTACATGGCTGTTCTCAGCTCATGGTTGCGCCAATTGAACTCCGGTTGATGGCGTGTGAAGGTGCCGAGATAGTACTCCCGCGTGGCTTCGTTCCAGCGCCAGGCATTGCGAACCTCGAACATGCTCAGCCAATTGTTGGGCCGTCGCGGTCGAAGCCATCGACGGAGGAGGCGGATCCGACGTGGAAGCCCGGGATGCCAGATGTACCAGTCGTGGTGAGGATCTCGGCGGTCTCGGCGTGCCGCCTGGAACCAGGGGTGCTGGTCCGAGGAGTGGTTGAGAACGAGGTCGATGATGATGCGAATGCCCCTTCGGTGCGCTTCACGAACCAATGTGCGAAAGTCGTCCATGGTGCCGAAGCGCGGATCGACGTCCGTGTAGCCCGATACGTCGTAGCCGAAGTCTTTCATTGGCGACGGGTAGAAGGGTGAGAGCCAGATGGCATCGATCCCCAGTGATTTCGGTCCGCCCCTGAGATGATCGAGGTGGGCCGTAATCCCCGGAAGATCGCCTACGCCGCTGTGCGTGGTGTCTTGGAAGGAGCGCGGGTAGATCTGGTAAAAAACGGCACGCTTCCACCATGTCTGAGAAGCTTTCGTACTGATTTGCCGGACCTCGCGGTCAGGCTGAAGGTTGTGGGTGGATTTGCTGAACACGTTTCGTTGGCCGAGCCGAAAGCCGGTGACGCGTCCAACCACCCGGCATCGGCCGGGTGGACTGAACGATCACGACTTGGCGAATTGGCCTATGCGCCGCAAAAGATGAGAGCAAGCTCCGCCATGCGGTAGGAGAAGCCCATCTCATTGTCGTAGAAACTGGTTGCTTTCACGAGAGTGGTCCCGTTCTGGGGAACAACCAGGACATTCTTGATGATCATGGACGACCACGGTTCGCCAACCACGTCCTGCGAAACTTGGTAGTAATCGCCGAAGTAGACGGTCTGCTTCATCAAGGTGGTGTCGTTGATCTTCTTGGCATTCTCCTCCAGCGCCTTCACGACATCTTCCTTGGAAACCTCGCCTTCAATGTTGAAGATGGCCTCGACCACGCTCCCGGTGTCCGTGGGCACCCGAAGGGCAGTGCCGTTGAGCTTGCCGTTGAGATGCGGAAGGACCTTGCCCACCGCAACTGCCGCGCCGGTGGAGGCGGGAAGGATGTTGTTCAGCGTCTGTCGGTTCTTGGCTCCGCCGAAGTAGTCGACAACGCGCTGCGTCGCCGTGGCGGCGTGAGTCGTGGACATGAGGCCGCCGAGGACCTTGTAGCTCATGTCGACAGCTTTTGTCAGCGGAGCAAGACAGTTCGTGGTGCAGCTGGCATTGGAGATGATCTTCTCATCAGGCTTGAGCGTCTCGTGATTGACGCCAACCACGACGGTGTGTGTGTCGTCCTTCGCCGGAGCTGAGATGATCACACGCTTCGCGCCGCCGTTGATGTGCGCCATCGATTTCTCTGTTGTGAGATAGAAACCGGTACACTCGAAGACGACGTCCACGTCGTGCTTGCCCCAGGGAATGTTGGATGCGTCCTTCTCGGCGTACATCGCGATCTCGTGCCGACCGACCTTAATGGTGTTCTCGTCCTTCAGGGAAACCTCTGCGGGGAACCGCCCGTAGATGGAGTCTCGAGGCAGGCTCTCGGCAATGTCCTTTGCCGGGACAAGGTCGTTGCCGGCAACAATGTCAATCTGGTCGTCAAGGACACTGGTAATGACGCGCATGACATTCTTGCCAATGCGGCCCATACCGTTGAATCCTACGCGGATCTTTGCCATATTCTTCTCCTTCATTGGAATCATGATCTGTATACCGATTCTGGGCGAAAGTTTCAACGCCGGGGGTGCGATAATGAAGCATGGAACCTCGCCGAAGTCCAGCGTTGCCCCGCTTCACCGCTTTCATGCCGATTGCCGGGCTCCTCATTACCACGCTCCTCATTACCACGCTCCTCATTACCGGGTGCGCCGGCACGCCACCTCAGCCGCCACCGGAACCTGCACCGCAAGAAGTTCCACGGGATTCCGAGCCTGATTACCCCTCCGGCGAGCTTCCGGACCGGGATCTGCTTCCGGATTACACAGTGGTTCCGGACCTCGAGCTTCTCTGGCAGCTCGAGGTGCGTGACCGGGTGGGCGCCACGCTCTCCTTCGATTCACTGAGCGAGACGCTCTTTCTCGGTACCGAAAGCGGTGTTGTCATTGCGGTGGCAGCGGCCGGCGGCACGGTTCGATGGGCCCATGACGCCGTAGGGGAGGTGACCTCCGCGCCGGCCTTCGACGGTAAGCAGGTATACGTCGGGTTTCGGGAGCCCGGCGGGTCTGTTGCCTTGGAAAAGCAGTCAGGCCGGCAAGCGTGGCGAACCGTTGCGGTGGGGTGGGTCGCCCGGGACCCAGTGGTGCAGGCAGGGGGCGTGTTTTTCGTGAGTGCGAGTGAGCTCTTGGTCCTTCGTCCACAGACGGGAGAGCGCGCGGCGACCTACCGCCTCTCGATTCCGGCGTCCTCGAGCTTGCGTGACCTCTTCGCCACGGAGACCGGTGTCGCCGCAGGCTACAACGGAGCGCAGGGATCGGGAGTCGTCCACGTACCGGACGTACGGCGCGCCGCGTCGACCACGGTCCCTCTCGAGCACCGTGCAGACCGGCTCGTGCCACTCCCACCCGCCTCCGTGCTCGTCCACGGGGCGAATGATTCCGGGGGCGGAGACGTGCTCACGTCAATCGACCTGGGCGCCGGGGAGGTGAGACGGGCGGTCGCCCTGCACCGCGATTCCCGCCTTCTCGGCAGCGTGGACGAACACGTCTTGATAAGCTCCGTTCCGCCGCGAATGCTCGCGCTCAATGCCGATACCTTTGCCACGGTGTGGGCGACTCGGCGCTACCATCCCGCGGTGGAGGCGCTTCGAGGGCCGGAACGCCGGGTATCGCGTGCCGGTCTGCCGAAAGGCGATCCCGCACCGCCCTCAATCGCAGTAACCGGGCGCGCAGAAGAAGGCGTTGTCGGGTACGATCCCGGAACCGGCGAGATCCGCTACCATTTCGCCGTTGATGCGGATCTGATGGTCCGCGGGGCGGCGCGGGATGACGACCGAATCTTCATCCTTGTCACCAATTCGCAGGGGGGAAGGGCGTCGCTCATGGCCCTGGGACTCGGCGAGTAGGAAGTGGTTCGCAGAAAATTGACGGATATGCTAAAGTAAAAAGACGGACCAGGAGGAGGGCCCGTCAATGGATCATTCCATACGCTACCCGCATGGAAGCATGCCCGCCATGTACGAAATGCTCGGTCGTGTGAGTCGAACCTTCGCTCTTTCCAACCGATGTCTGCCGCGGCGGTTTCGACGGGCAATGACAATTGCCTACCTGCTGCTGCGTGTGTCGGATTTTCTGGAAGACAATCAAATCCTCGAACCAGGTCGCAAGCACGACCTCCTGTGCCTGTGGGATAGGGTTCTGGCTGGACTGGAACGGAAGCGTCGGCTGCTGCGCGAGCTCAATACCCTGTCGTGGGACGAGAATGACGCCGAGGCGGAAGTCGCGAGTCGCTATCCCGAAATCATGCAGCGCCTAACTCGTCTACCGGAGTCGCAGAACCAGGTTGTGATCGGACGGGTCCGGGAAACAACGCAGGGCATGGCTTTGTGGCAAGCGCGGGGTTCCGTCTTTGACGATGAAGCCGACCTGGATGACTACATGCACTACGTTGCCGGCGTCGTCGGCTATCTGATCACGGAGGTTTTCTCCGACGTCTCGATCTTGATTGCCGGTCGGCGAGAGACGCTCATGCCCCTTGGCCGGGAGTACGGTCTGGGACTTCAAACAGTGAACGTAATTCGGGGCTTGCGGAAGGATTACGATCGAGGATGGATCTTCGTGCCGCGGAGCTTCTGTGAGGCCGAAGGGGTGGAGCCGGAGGGCCTTTTTGATCCGGCGAATCTGACCCGTTCCCGCCGCGTCTTGGATCGGCTCGTGGAGAAGGCTGAGCGGCATCTCATTTCAGGGCTCGCCTTTGTCATGAAGTTGCCCCGAAGCATGCACCGCGTTCGCCTGGCAACCATGTGGCCCCTGCTCTTTGCTGCTCGGACATTGGCAATCACTAGGAACAATCCTCAGGTCTTGCTCGGGGAGGCAAAGATCTCGCGGCGAGACGTGAAGGCAATCATACGGCACACGACTGCGCTTGGTTGGTCGAACACCTGGCTTAGCCGCTACTATCGAACGCTCATCCAAGAGCGACCAGCCGCCTAATCCTCCACGCCAACTGCCGGCTGTGCGGGTATCACGACGCGAGCGACGGTACCACCGCCGGCGCGGGAGGATACGTCGAACTCCGCTGAAAGCTGATCTCCGGCAATGGTTCTCACCAGGGTGAGCCCAAGTGAGGTGGACCCCATTCCTACCGTCTCTGTATCAATGCCAATCCCGCTATCTTCGACCCTGAGCACATAACCACCACTCTCCCTCGACGAGTCGAAGGCGACGGTGAGGGTTCCTCCACCGTGCGGGGTCAGGCCGTGCACGACGGCGTTTGTAACCAACTCGTTGACGATCAGGCCAATGGATACCAAGAGTCGAGCGGGAAGCTCGACCGTCGCGACGTCCATCCTGGTTTCGACCCGCAGCGCAGAGGAGCCGATACCTGCGACGATGGCTTGTACCATCTCGTTGAGAAAGCTCCCCGCATCGGCCCGATCGAGGTGCATGCTGTCTTGCAGCGATCGGTGCACCATTGCCAAGGCATCGATTCGGTTGCGCGCGTCGGTGAGAATGCGTTTCGTAGCCTCGGCGTCGGCTTCATCGAGTTGGAGGGTCAACATGCTCGAGATGACCTGCAAATTGTTCTTAATCCGGTGATTGCTCTCCCGCAGAAGCACCTCTCTGCCGTCGGCGAGTTTGCGCGCTTCTTGCTCAGAGGAGGCAGTGGTCTCGAGCAGGCGGGTAACAACATCGTCCCAGAATAGAACGCCGCCGCCCGCTGCAATTGTCGTGAGAGCCAGAAGCGGGCCGACGCCCTCCAAGTCGATTGTGATGGTCCCATTGCCGGTGGGGTGGATGATGAACACAAGGGCAATCACGACGGTGGCCACCACAATCCCGGAGAGAAGCATGCGGCGCCGATACACCAGCCCCATTGCCACGAGGAGGGCAATCAATGCCGGTGCAATCAGAAGCAGGCTGAAACCTAAGGTGTCGCTGCGGACAACAAGGGGCTCCACGACGATGGTGAGGAACAAGGCAACGGTAATAAACTGAAGGGAGCGCACCACCCGGTCGGCAAGTGCCATGGCCAGGGCCAAGAGCGCCACGAGCAGCTGCACACTGGATGTTATTAGATAGGGCTGTGGGAAGCGGTAGCCGAGGATCAGAGTTCCGTAGGCAAGGAAGGCGGCGAGGAGCACGCAGACCGCAATGAGGACAAAGAGTGTGAGGCGCTTTAGGTAGCCGTCAAGGCCAACACTCAGCGCCGGTGCCATTCGTTTCATTGTATGCTAGGTGCACAGGTGCACATTCGACACTATGTCACATTTTAGCTGTAAGTACAATAACCTCCATTAAAAAGAAAAAAAGGGCAGCAGGACAGGCGGCCGCGACTGACGGCAGCCGCGACTCACCCGACCCGCGCGGACAATACCCGCAAGGCTCGGCCTTGCGAACTACGTGCTAGGGAACGATGTGTGTACCCGTCTTGCCGGCCAAGGCGTCACCCGCCTTGTGCAGCGAGGTGATAACCGCTTCCTGGCCCGACCACTTCACGAAGCGAAGGCAGGCCTCAACCTTCGGTCCCATGGATCCCTTCAAGAAATGCCCGTCATTGAGGTAGCCTTCGGCTTCCGCGATGGAAAGGCGGCCCAAATCCTTCTGATCGGGCTTGCCGAAGTTGAGAGAAACCTGCTCCACGTCGGTGAGAATCATGAACTTCTTGGCTTCAACGGCCTGGGCAAGCTTGAACCCAGCGCGGTCCTTGTCGATGACCGCCTCGACCCCTGTGTAGCTTCCGTCCTGGTTCTTCTTGACCGGAATTCCTCCTCCACCGGAGGCAATGACGATTGAGCTTGCCGCGACGAGTGTGCGAATGGCGTCCTGCTCAACGATATCGATGGGCTCGGGCGACGGAACTACGCGCCGCCAGCCCTTTTCGGTCCCCGGTTTTACCTCGCGAACAATGTAGCCCTTGTCCTTCTCCAGGGACTGGGCGACATCCTTCGTGTAGAAGGGACCCACGGGCTTGGAGGGATCCTGAAAGTCGGGATCCTCATCGCTCACCTCGACCTGTGTAACAATGGTGCATACCGGGTTGTCGAGGCCCTTTGTCTTGAGGTGTACGGCCAGGCGATTTTGGAGCATCCATCCGATTTGCCCCTGCGTCATGGCACCGCAAACCGCGAGTGTCTGAGCCGGTACAAGGGAATCCGCCTCTTCTTGTTGGATGAGGAGGGATCCCGCCTGGGGCCCGTTTCCATGGGTAACGACAACTCGATATCCCATCTTTACCAGTCCGGCTATCTGAGCCGCCGTGTCATCTACGTTCTTGAACTGCTCTTCCGTGGTGCCGGACTCGTGGGCCTGCTTGATTGCGTTCCCGCCGAGGGCGACAACAATGAGTTCACCAGCCATATGTATCCTCCTGATGGTTGTAGCGTCCGCGAATAAGACGGCCCTCTGCTGGTACAGAGGGCCCCATCGCGTGCCGAGAGTAGTGTAAATGTGACTTGCGTATCTCGCAAGCAAGTCCGCCGCCTAGGGCGCCGGAAGGGGGTCAGGTGCCGAGAGTTGCTACCATGACCGCCTTGATGGTGTGGCAGCGGTTCTCCGCCTCATCAAAGACGATTGACGCCTCCGATTCGAAGACCTCTTCGGTCACCTCCATGGCGTCAATGCCGAACTTTTCCTTCATATCCGTACCTATCGCGGTTTCGGTGTTGTGGAAGGCGGGTAGACAATGCATGAACTTTGTGTCGGGGTTCCCCGTGCTTCGCATCAACTCCGCGGTGACCTGGTAGGGTGAAAGGAGAGAAATGCGTTCTTTCCACTTCTCTTCCGGCTGTCCCATCGAGACCCAGACATCGGTGTAGATAAAGTCGCAATCTTCAACGCCTTTCTTCACGTCGTCGGTGATCGTGATCCGAGCGCCCGTTTCCTTCGCGATCTCTTGGGCCGCTGCGACGAGCTTCCCATTCGGCTGCGTCTCCTTTGGGGCGACGGCGCGGAAATCCATGCCCATCTTGGCCGTACCAACCAGAAGCGAGTTTCCCATGTTGTGGGCGGCGTCACCGACGTAGGCAAGCTTCACGTCTCGAAGAGGCTTGGGCGTGTGTTCCTGTATGGTGAAAATGTCGGCCAAGACCTGGGTCGGATGAAACTCATCCGTGAGTCCATTCCACACCGGAACGTTGGAATGCTCCGCCAAGGCTTCAACGGTGCTCTGGGCAAAGCCGCGATACTCAATGCCGTCGTACATTCGACCCAGCACTCGGGCAGTGTCCTTCATGGACTCTTTCTTGCCCATTTGAGAGCCCGAGGGGTCGAGGTAGGTTACGCGTGCACCTTGATCGTATGCGGCGACCTCGAAGGCCGCACGGGTACGGGTCGAGCTCTTCTCGAAGATGAGCACAATGTTCTTGCCCGTCAGCGTCGGGCGCTCCGTACCGGCATACTTTGCGCGCTTAAGATCGCGCGAAAGGTCGAGTAGGAAGTGGATCTCCTTTGGGGAGTAATCCAGCAAGGTAAGGAAGCTTCTGTTCCTGAGGTTAAATGCCATGAATACTTCTCCTCTTTTTCTCGGTGCACGCTGATTGCGCCCATACTGTACAAAGCGGCGGCACTGTACAAGGGGGTCGGTAACGTATTACGCAGCCTGTTGAAAATCGGGGGCCAACTCACCCTGCAGGAGATC
>CAYPTH010000005.1:12738-54327 GCA_964413635.1 uncultured Spirochaetaceae bacterium | reverse complement strand
CGCCGACCTCACGGTCCCGAACCGTGCGCGCTAGCCCCTGCGCTACAGCCCGAATGTGTCCAGATGGACGTGAAAGGAAAGAGACGGGAGCGACGGGGATTGAACCCGCGACCTCCGGCTTGACAGGCCGGCGCGATAACCAACTTCGCCACGCCCCCGTGCATGTAGGCTGGCAATATAGAGAAAGAAGGAGATGGTGTCAAGCGTCATAAAGGCTGGAGCTGAATTGACACTCCCCGAGGCGGATGGTAACGTTTCGCACTCGAACTTGCACGCACACACGCGAAAGAGGATCCCATCGTATGGCTTCGAATCAAGGCAAACGGGGGACGCCCGACGGTACGGAGCGCGATCGCAAACCGTTTACGCAGCGTCCCTTCCTGTACATCTTTAGTCTCCTCATTCTTATCATCATTGTGGTTACCTTCGTCGGTGGCCCCATTGCATCCGGCACGGCGTCGGGCCGTGGTCGCATTGTCTTCGGCACCTATGCCGGTGACGAAATCGCCTATGCCCAGGGCAATTACTTCGCCCGGCAGTATCAGCAGATTGCCCGCCAGGAGCAGGCATCCGGCGACAGCAACAATCTGCAATCTCAGCTCCGCAACATTTGGCGCCAGGCCTACAACCAGACCGTCTTCCACGTCGCGATCATGCAGGAGGCGGAAAAGAGCGGCATTACCGTTGCCGCCAGCCAGGTGGACCGTCAAATCGCTCAGCATCCGCAATTCCAGGAGAACGGCAGCTTCAGCGCGGAGGCTTATCAGCGTGCCTCCAGTCAAGAGAAGTACGCCCTTCGCAACTTCCTTCGGGAGAGCTTGATTCACGACCGCTTCGTCCGTGACAAGCTGCAAGGCATGCAGACCAGTCAGGACGAGATAGACTTCGTAAAGGGCATGGCGGACCCGGAACGAAAGTTCAATGTCGTGGCGTTCAAATTCAGCGACTATCCCGCTTCGGAGGTCCGCGCATACGGCCGGGAGAACTCGGAGCTCTTTCGAGAGATCAACATATCCCGCATAACCATCACCTCGAACGCGGACGAGGCGGAACGAGTTCGCGAACAGCTCGTCGACCGAACCACGAGTTTCGAAGAGCTCGCCCGGACCCACTCTGCTGACCGTTATGCGGAGGACGGGGGCGAAGTCGGCTGGACCTATTTCTACCAGCTGGAGCGCGAGTTCGAGGACAACGCAGCGCTCGAGCAAGTTCTCGAGCTTGACGCCGGATCGCTCAGCGAGGTGCTGGAGACACGGAACGGCTGGGTCATTTACCGCGTAAACGAACCGGCCATTCCGGCCGACCTGGAGACGGAGGATGGCGTACAAGCCGTCCGCAGCTACATGGAATCCTTTGAGCGTGGTCGGATCGAAGACTATCTCCGGGAACAGGCGGAGCAGTTTCGGACAGCCGCAGGTGAGCAGAGCTTCGTCGCGGCTGCACGGGACATCGGCATTGAGCCGTCGGAGACGCCCTTCTTCCCAGTCAACTACGGCAATTTGCCGTTTTTCTCGCGCGTCTCCTCGGCTGGAGGAGAGCTCGAAAACGCGGCGTTCCGTCAGGACTTCCTAACCGAAGCGTTCTCAATTGCCGAGGGAGAGGTCACCGACCCCTACGTGATCCGCGACTCCGTCGTTGTCATGGAGCTCGTGGAAGAACGGGAGCCGGCGACCGACGCCGTGGCGTTCTTGGACAGCTACTACGGGTCGTTGGTGCAGCAGTTCCAAGCCTCGCAGATTGAGCGTAGTCTGATTGACCAGGAGAAGCTCGACGACAATTTTTCCCAAACCTTCTCACGCTACATCATTGGGCAGTAGCGGCGCGGAGCAAGAGAAGCCTACTCTCACACCACGGGGTGCCGGCTACCAGGTCACCTACCGGGGACGCCCGCTTTACAGCAGGCGCGACCCGGTAGCCGGAGCCCAACGCCGCGCAGAAGCCGTTGAGCTCGAATCTCGAACGCTCTACCTTCTTCCGTCGCCCCTTCTCGGCTACGGTCTCGAAACGCTGCACTCGCGCCTTCCCGAAACCTCCCGGATTCTCTCCATTGAGATCGATGCGTCCTTGGCCGCGTTATCCCAACACCACCTGCCCGAAGAGCTCATCTCAGGCCCCGGAATCATAACTCTGCTCAGCCCAAGCGACCACGAGCTTGAGTCCGCATTGCGCGCCTTTCATCCGCGGCAATTCCGCCGTGTCCGGCTTGTCACGCTCTCCGGTGGTTACGCCCTCCATTCCACGCGGTATCGAAAAATTGCCGATTACGCGCAGAATGAGATACAGCGGCAATGGCAGAACGTTTTGACCGAGGTGAAGCTGGGTCGCCGGTGGGTACGGAATCTGCTCCGCAACCTTTGCCTCCTCGCACAGGGCACGGACGCCGCAGCTCTTCGTGTAGAGACCCCGGTTGTCGTTGTCGGGGCGGGCCCCTCACTAGAGGCGGCTATACCGGAGCTTCGACAGCTCCGCCATGGAATTACCCTTCTCGCCGTCGACACGGCGGCGGCGCCGCTGCTGTCGGCCGGCATCCACCCTGACTTGATAATTTCCCTCGACGGACAGTGGGCCAATCTTCAGGATTTCGTCGGCGTGGAGGGCGGGCCGCGGGGGGCTCGGACCCCGAATTTTACACTTGTCGCCGAGCTTGCAACCTTCCCCGGGGCGGCACGAATCCGAAGCCGTGGCGTGACTACCGAACAAGGGCGGGGTCCCTACCTCTTCTCAACAGAGTTCGCGCCGCTCCGTCTCTTCGAGCGGCTGGACCGAGCGGGATTGCGACCTCTCGCCCTTCCTCCCCGAGGATCGGTCGGCGTGACGGCCGTTGAGTTGGCACTGCGAATTACTCGGCATGAGGTCTTTGTCTGCGGCCTCGATCTCTGCTTCGATGCCCTGAAGACGCATGCGCCGGGAAGCACCATTCCACGCTGGCACCATCGGAGCTCCACACGTCTCGACCCGCTCCCGGTCTGGAGGCTGTCTCACCGCCACGGGCTGCTGACACGGCCGGACAAGACGGGTTCCCCAACGACGACCACCGCAGTCCTGCTCTCCTACGCGAGCCAGCTTCGCGAGATTGCCGCTGCCGAAGAAGCCATGGCGCGTCTGTACGACCTATCGATCGGCGGCTTGGACCTTGGTCTGGCCCAGGTCGATTTCCGCTCCCTCGAGCAGGCCGCGGTACGTGCCGCTGCGCGCGGTCGCGACCGGTCCGGCGGGTCGCAGGAACAAGATCAGCCGGACCCGCCGGGACCAAGCTCGACTCCAGCTTCTAGGGCTGCGTCCATAGACGCGTTCCTGGCAGCCGAGCTCAAGCTCCTCGGGCGCTTAGAAGAGCTGACGCGGCGCTACATGGATCCATCGAGTGCGGACGCCAATTCCGGTGCGGAAGAGCTTTTTGAGCAGATTGAAGAGTGCGACTACGTCTGGCTACACTTTCCGGACACGCCTTCCACGGAGCCGCACTTTCTGGCCCGACTCTTGCCGGCCATAGGGGAGTATAGAGCGTTGATACGCGAGCTGCGAGCTCGTATCTCCCTGGGCAATTAGAGTGTATTACTGAGCTTGTTGAAAGAATTGGCGTAAACGATGGCGTAGCCGAAGATCGCCGTGGTCGGCAATTGGCCGCGGGCCTTTCAACAAGCTTCAACATTCGTTAGTCGTCTTCCGTCGTCCGGAGAACCGACAAGAAGGCGGTTTGCGGGAGCTCAACGTTCCCGGCAATGCGCATGCGCTTCTTCCCCTCTTTCTGCTTCTCGAGGAGCTTGCGCTTTCGCGAGATATCACCGCCGTAACACTTGGAGGTGACATCCTTGCGGAGTGCGGAGATGGTCTCTCTGGCAATGATATTGCCGTTCACAGAGCCCTGAATGGGAATCTTGAATTGGTGTCTCGGAATCTCGTCCCGGAGTCGTCTGCAGATCTGGCGCGCCCGCGCTTCAGCTTGCCCGCGAAAGACCAGCTGCGCCAGGGCGTCCACGGGCTTTCCGTTGATCATGATGTCGAGGCGCACGAGGTCAACCGGGCGATAGTCAATGATGTCGTAATCGAGGGAGGCGTAGCCGCGGCTCACCGATTTCAACCGGTCGTAGAAATCAAAGAGAACATCCGCGAGCGGCATGGTGTAGATCAGCTCGACGCGGACCTCGTCGAGGTAGCGCAGATCCTCTTGGTTTCCGCGCTTCTCGAGACAGAGGTTGATTACCGGGCCGAGATGCTCGCTGGGCGTAATAATGGAGGCCTTGATGTAGGGCTCCAGGCTCTCATCGATCTCATGCTGCGGGGGGAGCTCCTGCGGCGTTTCAACATGGATGGTCTCCCCGCTATTCAGGCGCACGTGGTACTGGACCGATGGTGCCGTGAGGATGATGCCCAGGTCGAACTCACGCTCCAGGCGCTCTTGAACGACCTCGAGATGCAGCAGCCCCAGGAATCCACAGCGGTAGCCGAAGCCAAGCGCGGCAGAGGAGTCTTTCTCAAACACCAAGGAAGCATCGTTTAAGCGGAGTTTCTCGAGGGCTTTTCCGAGTTCGGGATACTCGTCCGAATCGGACGGAAAGACGGAAGAGAATACGACGGGCTTCACTTCCCGAAAGCCCCCAAGGGGTGTCTTGCAGGGATTGTCCGCGAGCGTCACGGTGTCACCGACACCAACGCTTCCAATGTTCTTGATTCCGGCAATGAAGTACCCGACATCACCGGCGGCGAGCTCTTCGACGGGGTCAAGCACAATGCGGAACTGACCCACCTCCTCCACCTTGTAGGTGTCCTGTGTGTTCCACATGAGGATGGTTTGCCCCGGCTTCAAGCTTCCATCAACTATCCGAATGTGAACAATGACACCGCGGTACAAGTCGTAATGCGAATCGAAGACTCGCGCTTTCAGTGGCTTGTCGGCCTCACCGGCGGGGGGTGGGATCAGAATGACAATCGCGTCGAGGAGGTCCGGGATTCCCGTGCCATCCTTCGCTGAGATTTCGATGGCTGAGTTGGGGTCCAGGCCGAGATCGTGTTGGATCTGCTCGCGACACTCCTGAATCCGAGCACCGGGCAGATCAATCTTGTTGATCACGGGAATGATTTCGAGATCATGATCAAGGGCCATGTAGAAGTTGGACAGGGTTTGTGCCTCAACCCCTTGGCTCGCATCGATCAAGAGCAACGCGCCTTCGCACGACGCGATCGCCCGTGACACCTCATAGGCAAAATCGACATGTCCCGGCGTGTCGACGAGGTTCAGCTGATATAGCTCATCATCCGGGCTGCGGTGCGGAATGGTTATTGCATGCGACTTGATGGAGATTCCGCGCTCGCGCTCAATATCCATGGAGTCCAGGAGTTGATCTTGGAAATCACGCTCGTCCACCACCTTCGCTACCTCAATGAGGCGGTCTGCAAGGGTGGACTTGCCGTGGTCAATGTGAGCAATTATGCAGAAGTTACGAATAAAGGCTTGGTCTCTCATATTGTCCGATTCGATAGGTATGTACGGCGAGCCTTAGGAGTCGAGGAGTGATCTGACTCGTCGGAGGAAATCGCCGGGCTCAAAGGGCTTTTGCAGAAACTCTACACTCAAGCCCTCCGGGAGCGCGTCCGGCAGTTGCTCAGGATACCCCGATAAGAGGACAACCTTCAATCCCGGCTGCGCAGCGCTAACTCGCTCGGCGAGGCGAATCCCGTCAATGTGCGGCATTACCGCGTCAGACACCAGAAGATGGATGGTCGTCTGCGCCTCTTCAACGACAAGAATGGCCTCTCCGGGGTTGGAAACGCCAATGACTTGGTATCCCGCACTGCGTAGCGCACGACCGAGCACGCTCAAGACGTGGCTGTCCCGTTCTATGAGGAGGATGGTTTCCGTTCCGCGAAACTGCTTGCTCTGCGTTTGCACGGGCTGTCGGGGCGTCGGCGCGCCGGAGCTCGCCGGCAGATAGACCCGGAAGGTTGAGCCGGTGCCGGCAGATGAGCTCACGTCCAGCGCGCCGTTTGCGTTCTGCACGATGCCGTAGACGGTCGACAGGCCCAGCCCGGTACCCGTGTCGATCTCCTTTGTGGTGAAGAAAGGCTCAAAAATGCGATTGACCGTCTCCGTGTCCATGCCGACTCCGGTGTCCGTGACCTCGAGACACACGTAGCTTCCCGGACTGAGCTCGCCGGCAGGCACCGTCCACGGGACGTCGATATCTTCCGTCGTCGTGATCACGCTCAACACACCCCCATCGGGCATGGCGTCACGCGCGTTCACGGTAAGGTTCAACACCAACTGCTCCAGTTGCCCTCGATCAACGAAGACCGCAGCCGGCTCCGCCGACAGTGAGACGCGGAGTTGAATGTCCTCGGACAGGAGGCGCCGAATCATTCCGTCGAGATTGCCGACAACTGCGTTGATGTCGAGAGTTACCGGCTCTGCGTACTGCCGTCGGCTGAAGGTCAAGAGCTGACGGGTCAGAGATACCGACCTCTGCGCAACCGACTCGATCCCGGCAATGTCCTTTCGGATGATCTCTCGGTCAACGTCGCCATCTCGGCTTAAGAGCTGATCAATGAGCTTGGTGTAGCCGAGGATAGCGGTGAGCAGATTGTTAAAGTCGTGGGCAATGCCACCGGAGAGGCGACCGATCGCCTCCATCTTTTGCGCCTGTCGCAGCTGTTCGCGACTCTCTTCCAGTGCAGCTTCGGAAGCTACGCGCTGCGACACATCCCGGAAGACCCATACCGTACCGACGCGCCCTCCGCCGTCATCCATAAGGGGTGTGACGGTCTTCTCCACGGGTACCGCGCGGCCGTCGGAAGTGACCAGCTCGTCGCGGACCTCTGCGAGTGTAGCCTCGGAGTCCCCTCCGTCCTGCTCGCGCCGTCGAAAGCGAAACTGGTCCCGAAAGCTTGCTCCAGTTGCGGAGTCCGCAGACACGCCACTCACCGACAAGGCTACGGGATTGGCGAAGGTCACGACACCTGAGATATCGGTTACGACGACACCCTCGCCAATGCTGTTCAGCGTTGTCTCGAGAAGTTGTTCCCGGTCGGCCACTGCGCGCTCGAGACGGTGCCGCGCAATCGCAACAGCGACGGTCGTTCTGAGCTCCCGCTCCTCGAATGGCTTTATGATGTATGCGAAGGGGTGAGATCCGATTGCTCGTTCGACCGTCGACTCATCCGCGTGCGCTGTGAGCATGACCACGGGAATGCCGTACCGTCGACGAATCTCGCGTGCAGTCTCCAAGCCATCCAGGTTTCCCTGGAGCTTGATGTCCATGATTACGAGGTCCGGACGAAGATCCTCCACGGAAACGAGAGCCTCTTCTCCGGTTGCGAAGGGCTGATGCACCGTGTACCCATACCGCTCCAAATGCATCTTGATGTCGAGGGCGACGATGCTCTCGTCCTCGACAACCATGATGCTCTGGAGAGACTCGCCGTCACCGTTGGGACCGTTTCCAGACCAGAGGTCTTCACCTACCACTCGTGTTCCTATTCACTCCGTCGTGAGATCCCGAGGTTCTCCATTTCCCTGCGGAGCGATTCCCGGTCAATCGGCTTCACAAGGTAGCTCGTCGCGCCGCCTTTGTAGTACGCCTCGACGACGTTCTTTGGATCCTCAAGCGCCGTCGTCATGACGACCTTCACCTGGTCTTGTTCGCCAACGCCGATACTTGATTCGACCTCTCGGATCCGGCGCAGCGCTTCTTGACCATCGACATTCGGCATCATGATGTCAAGAAAGACGACATCGTATGGGTCGTTTTCCTCCCAGGCAAGCCGGAAGGCCTCCACAGCCTCTTCTCCGTCGACAACGACGTCTGAGCTTCCATAAGGCTTTAGAAGCGCCTGAAGTAAACGGCGGCTCCCGAAATCATCTTCAACAACCAAAAACTTCATTCATACTCCTCGGTCCCGGCACATTCTAATGGCTTCCCAGGGGACGTGGGTAGCTCAGTGGCGACCTCGCATCTCTTCTTCAATGGTGTCGATGAGTTGTCCGACCCGTTCTTCGTCTCTGCGTCGCGCCGCGAGAACCAAGCGGAAGGCCAACTCCGAGGCGACGGTGTCGCCCATGTTCTTCAAGTGACTCCGATACTCCTGCGATATGGAGGCAACCGCGTCCAGATCCGGAGTTGGTTCCATTGCTGCGCGCACCCGATCCATCAAGCCCCCGGCGCCACTCGTTGTTTCCACCGCCGAAACGCTTCCCTCTTCCCCGGCGCCGGCGGTGCTGGAGACGATTGCCGCCTGCATTGCCCGCTCGAGCGCCGCCGGGGCAAAGGGCTTCGACACAAAGCCGTTCATTCCGGCTTGCTCCGCCTCGCTACGCTGCTCCTCAGTCGCGTACGCGGTAATGGCGACAATCCCTGCCGAGCGCACGTGCTCCCCCACTTCGCCGGCGCGGATTCTTCGGGCGATCTCGGTACCGTGAAGATCGGGAAGGGCGAGATCAAGAAGAACCAGATCCACTGACTCCTCCCTTAGGATCGACAGCGCCTCCTCGCCGGTCTCCGCAACCAGAACCTCATGGCCGTGCTTTGCAACCATGCGGCTGTTCACCAATCGATTGATTCGGTCGTCCTCGACCAGCAATACCTTGAACGTGCGCAATTCCTCGCTCTCTGGTTCCGACACGCCCGAAGCGACGGCCACCCCATCTCCGGGCCCATGTGCCGGGATAGAAAGCGCCTCCACACCAACGGCAACCACAGAGCTCGTCTCAGCCGCGCTACGGCGGAATAGCTCGGCCAGCCGCGACGGGGTAACGGGCTCATGCGCCACCTGAATTCGCGTATCGTTGAGAGTCCAGTTACCGGTGACCTTTTCGGTCACCACGTCTAAAACGGCGACAAGGTCGATCTCCTCGTACTGCAATGCCGATTTGAGGACCGCCTTTGCAGCCGGCGCAGCGGCCCGGATCAGCACGGCAGCGCCGGGGCCGGCTTTTCGCATCTCTTCTAGACCGTTGGGAGAGGAAAGAACTTCTATCGTCACACCCCACGCCCGGGCTATAGCGGTAATTGTTCGCTGCTGCGCCGGCACGTCCGAGTACAGCAGAATCTGCGTCGGGAGCTCGTCGTCTCCGATCCGCTTGTCCCCGCTTTCCGTGGTCTTATCCACCGCTTCGAAGGGCATCCGAACCCGGACGACCGTACCCCGTCCCTCCTCAGTCTCCATCTCGATTGTTCCGCCGAGGAGGTCTACGAGGCGGCTCGTAATGGCGAGACCGATACCTGTCCCCCCGTGACCACGGGTATTGGATCCGTCGAGCTGCGTGAAGGGATCGAATACTTCTTTCTGCTTCGCAGCGGGTATGCCCGGTCCCGTGTCACGAACCTCGAACTCGAGCCATATCCGGTTCGTCTCTTGGCCATCTTCGCTTACCGCCTGGGTGTCGGCCTTCCGCACCGCGACGAGCACCTCTCCCTTCTCCGTGAACTTCACCGCGTTTCCGACAATATTCAGCAAGATTTGGCGGATTTTCCCTTCGTCGCCGCGGACCGTAGTAAGGACCTCGTCGCCGAGCTCAACGTGGAGTGATAGGCCTTTCTTGTGCGATTGAACCGCCAGATTATCGGCGACCCCGCAGAGGGCATCCGCCACATTGAAGGGCTCCACATACACATCCATTCGCCCGGCATCGATCTTCGAGAAGTCCAGGATGCTGCTGATCAAGAAGAGCAGGGAATCCGCGGAACTCTTCAGGATGCCCAGGTACTCCGCCTGTTCGTGGCTCGCACTGAGGCCTGCGGCCAGATCGGCCATGCCGATGATACTGTTCAGGGGCGTGCGCAACTCGTGGCTCATGTTTGCCAGGAACTCGCTCTTTGCCCGTGCGGCCTGCTCGGCCACTTCCTTGGCGGACTGGAGCTTTCGCTCGTAATCCAAAACATCCGAGATATCGTGAAGCACGACGGTACGACCGATCACCTCTCCGTCTCGATCGTGAATAGTTTCTTCCCGGCGATCCACGTTCACGCTCACACCGGTGCGACACTCGAGGAGTCCGGCGTTTGGAAAGGATCCGAGCTCGTCCTCATCCCGGCTGGGTGTGAAGCTGCACAACTCCGAAAGGGGAGCGCCAACCGCCTCGGCGGCCGTGCAACCGAGGAGACGCTCAGCCGCGGGATTGAGCGAGTGAACCGTTCCGGCAGGGTCGGTGGTAACGACAGCCTCGGCAAGGCTCGACAGGGTCGCGTGGAGCCATTTTCGGCTCTCCCGAATTTCCCGGTCCATGGAGCTCTTGTACAGCGCCATTTCCACGGCAATACTCAGCTCTCGCTCTTCGAAGGGTTTGAGGACGTATCCAAAGGGTTCAGTGATCTTCGCGCGATCAAGACTCGGTCGGTCGGAATACGCGGTAAGGAAAATTATCGGAGTATCGAGAGAGTCGTGTATCCGCGCAGCGGCGGTGATCCCGTCCATCTCGCCCTTGAGCTTGATATCCATGAGGATCAGATCGGGGCGCGCCTCAAAGGCAGTCCGGATGGCCTCCTCACCGCGGACCTCATTGCCGACGACGCCATATCCCATCTTCTCGAGACGCCGCCTGATATCCATTGCGACAATGATTTCGTCTTCTACTACCAGTATTCGTGCGGACATGTCACTTCATTGCCTCTTTCGCCGCCACCTTCATCACGTGCGCCGCAATCTCGCCGAGGGGAAGGACCTTGTCGACGGCGTTCCGCTTCACCGCCTCGTGTGGCATTCCGTAGACCACGCTCGTTGCCTCGTCCTGGGCAATGGTATAGGCCCCGGTCTGGTGGAGCTCGTCCATCCCACGCGCTCCGTCATCTCCCATGCCCGTCATGATAACGCCGATGGCGTTCTTACCCGCATAGCGAGAGGCCGATCGAAAGAGAACGTCCACGCTGGGCCGGTGGCGACTGACCAAGGGGCCGTCCTTCACCTCAACGTAATAGCGCGCACCGCTTCGCTTCAGAAGCGTGTGGCGATTCCCAGGGGCAATGAGGGCGCGGCCGCGCAACACCGAGTCGTTGTTCTCCGCCTCCTTCACCGTCACCCGACACAAACCGTCGAGGCGTTTGGCAAAGGCGGCAGTGAAGTTCTCCGGCATGTGCTGCACGATCACCACCGCCGGCGCATCCAACGGCAAGCGTTCGAGAAAGTCGCGAAGCGCCTCGGTCCCACCGGTCGACGCACCTACAACCACCAGCCGGTCCGTTGTCTCAATAACCGAATCGCGCTTCGTTCGCGCCCCGAGCACGGCATCCGCGGTCAATTTCGGGGCGACTTCAGTTCTCGGTGACGGCGCCGGCGCCTTCTTCTGGACACGGGACGCGTGCGCAGCCTTTACGACGTCCACGAGACGCGTCTTCGACTCCTCCAGAAAGGTCTTCGTCCCCATTTTTGGCTTTTCCACGATCTCAACGGCACCATACTCGAGGGCGCGCAGGGCATTCGTGGATCCCGCGCCTGCTTGGGACGAACAGATAACGACCGGCAAGGGGTGCTGCGCCATGAGTCGCTGCAGGAAGCTCAGGCCATCCATCCGGGGCATCTCAATGTCAAGAGTGATCACGTCGGGCACAACACTCTGCAGCTTCTTCACCGCAATAAGCGGATCGGAAGCGGTCGCCACGACTTCAATCGAGGGATCCTCTTCCAGGATCTGGGTAAGCGTTTCTCGAACGACGGCGGAATCATCCACCACCATTACTCGTATTTTCTCACTCATGCGAACCCTTCCGGTAAATTGTGGGTGCTACGGTCTCCAGGGGCAGGTCCATTCCCGTAAGGGTCTCGGAATGCCCCAGAAAGAGGTAGCCGCCGGGCACGAGGTAGTCGTAGAGGTGACGAAGGAGTCGGTACTGCGTGGGTCGCTCGAAGTAGATAATCACATTGCGACAAAAGATCAGCTCGAAGCGGTCACGAATTCCGTACTCATCGTGCATCAAGTTGAGTCGGTGAAAGCTTACGTTCTTTCGCAGCTCCGGCTTGACTCGAACCAGATTTGAACTGCGGTCCTTGCTCCGCAACAGGTAGCGTTTTCGATACTCTTGGGGAACTGGGCTGATCCGTTCCTCCGGGTAGACCGCCCGGCGCCCACGGTCGAGAACGTTGGTCGAGATGTCGGTCGCAAGCACGTGATAGGAGAAGTCTGGATTCTCGCGGCCAAACTCCGAAAGCACCATGGCCAATGTGTACGGTTCCTCGCCGGTCGAGCACGCTGCCGACCACGCTTTCAAAGGCGAACGTTTCCCCCACCCCTCCATGTGGTGCTTCGGCAATAGCTGTTGCAGAAGCACCTCAAAATGGTCCGACTCCCGGAAAAAGTCGGTCTTGTTGGTCGTCACCGCATCGATCATGTGGATCAACTCGGCTTCTTTCTGGTCTTCGCTGAAGACGAACTCCAGGTAATCCTCAAAGGAAGCGAGACGAAGAGTCCGGATACGTTTCTGTAACCGGGACTCCAGCATGATCTTCTTCGCCGGCGGCATGCGGATCCCAAGCTCACTTTCGATAAAGCGGCTGAGACGGGCAAACTGATTGTCCGTCAGAGCGGCTCCGCGATATGTGAAGGGTGCACTCTTGCCCGAGCTCTCGGCCATGGCGCTATCCCGCAATGGCGTGTTGCGATCGAGCGATAATATCACTCAAGCGCTGAATGTCCAGGATGAATGCAACCGATCCGTCCCCCAAGATGGTCGCACCGGAGATGCCCTCAATGTCTCGATACAACTTCCCCAGGTTTTTGATGACCGTCTGAAAGTCGCCGATGATATCGTCCACCACGAAACCCACTTTCCCGGTTGATGATTCAACCACCACTACTTGCTCAATGTTGCGCGTCGACGTTTCGAAATCGAAGATCTCGCGTAACCGAACGTAGGGAAGAACCTCGCCACGGTTGTTGATAATGTCCTGGCTTCCGTTGCCCTTGGCCTGATCCGCAGTGAGCTCGATACACTCCTCTACAGCGGACAGTGGGAAGACGTAACTGTCGCCGGCAACCTCGAC
Organism: uncultured Spirochaetaceae bacterium; assembly: GCA_964413635.1. Taxonomy (GTDB): domain Bacteria; phylum Spirochaetota; class Spirochaetia; order DSM-27196; family PWMO01; genus CAYFQV01. Next base: position 41,364 of record CAYPTH010000005.1, on the reverse strand, counting down.
CAGTAGTCCCTCGATGATCGCAAGGGTCAGCGGAATCGTCAAAACAACGGCGCTGCCCTCGCCGGCGGCGCTCTCAATCGACACGGTTCCGCCGAAGCCTTCGATCTCCCGCTTTACGACATCCATTCCCACGCCGCGGCCTGAGACCGAGGTAACCGAGTCGACGGTAGTGAAGCCGGCCTGAAACACCAGATTGTACGCCTCTTGTTCACTCAGGTCCGTACTCTGATCTATGACTCCACGCTCGCGGGCAAGCCGCATGATGTTGCCCTTGTCGAAGCCCTTGCCGTCGTCACTGACCCGAATCACCACCGACGCACCAACGTGCTCCGCGGACAGGGTGAGCGTTCCCTTTCGCAGTTTCCCGGCGCTCTCTCGCGCATCCGGGTCCTCAATGCCGTGATCAATGGAGTTGCGAATGATGTGCACCAGCGGCTCGTTCAGTCGATCGATAACGGTCTTGTCGAGCTCGGTCTCGCCGCCGGAGGTTTCCATCTCAACCTCTTTCCCGAGCTCTTGACCCAGGTCACGCACCACCCGTCGGAAGCGCGAGAAGGTCGTTCCAATCGGCACCATTCGAATGCTCATGGTGCTGTCGCGAAGCTCGTTGGTCAGGCGCTCAACACCTTCCGCCACGGTGGTCACGTCTGTGTTCTTCAGCTCACCCGCGGTCTGAGAAAGTCGTGCCTGCAGGGTGACCAGTTCTCCAACAAGATCAACCAGATCGTCCAGCTTCGAAGCGTTTACCCGGATGCTTGAAGAAGAAAGGTCTTCATGTGCCCGCTCACGCGCCTTCGATACGTGCTGTTGCTCTTTCAGGGCGCCTTCCACTGCGTGGGGATCGACACCTTTTTCGACCAAGAGCTCACCAAGCCTCCGTTGTCCCTTCGCCGCTTCCTCAATGACAATGTCGTCCGCCACGCCGCGCTGCCGCAGTATCTCACCGATCCTGGGACTGGGAGCGTTGTCCTCATCGGCGAACTCGTCGGCCACTGAAATGTGCACCTCGGCAGTGTCTTGCACAAATAGAAAGACATCTTCCAAGGCGTTCTGCGGTTTGTTGGTGGTCACAAAGGCGTCCCACGACAGGAGGCACTGCTCGGGATCTAGCTCGTCGAGGGGCGGAATTCTGTCCGGATAGGCGACGGCGCTGTACTCACCGAGCTCCGAGAGCTCCTGCAAGAGAAGAAGCGGACGACTGCCGCTCAGGTAGATCTCCGCCTTGGGCCGAAACTCGACCCGGTACGTAACGCGGTGATCAAGCGTCTCTTCTCCCTCGCCGGACGTGCCATCCTCGGAGGCCTCCTCAGCGCCAATACCAGTGAGGCTTTCCGGCACTTCCGGCACTACGGTCATCCCCTGATCGGACCTCGGTGCCCCGATCGACTTGACTTCATCGACCAACCGGGCCGAGACCTGCTGAAGCTCATCCGGCGGCGGCTCGTCTTCCTCGAGGAGTACACGAATGTGGTCGCGTGACTTGAGGATCACATCTATCAGCGCTTGTGAGACTTCGAGCCTGCCCTCACGTACCTCGTCCAAGCGATTCTCGACGCTGTGCGCAAAGTCCGAGATGTGTTGAAATCCGAACATCGCCGCCGAGCCCTTGATGGTGTGCATTGAACGAAAGATGGATGAGATCTGCTCTTCGCTTGTGGGATTCTCCTCAAGCTCGAGAAGATCACCCTCGAGATCGTTCAAGAGCTCGTACGCTTCTTCCTTGAAACTGTCTCGAAAACGGTCACTCATCTCCGGCCCCCTCCGAGGTGAAGTCAACGAGTTGTCGTTCCAACTCCCGCGCATCCTCGGAAACGGAGGCGCAGAAGCCCCCGATCACCAGGCTCCGACACACCTCGGGCTTGACGGTTCCGGAGAGATGAAACTGCTTTCCGTCACGAACCGCCATACGCTTGGCGGCGTATATGACGTGGACCACACTGACATCAATCCGCGCAACCCGAGAGAGATTCAGGAGGACCTTTTCAGCCTCTTGGAAGGCTGTCATGATCGACTCGGCCACGGAGTTGGCGGATTGAACTGTAGCTTGCTCAGGAACAGTGACGACTTTTAAGGCTTCCATTCCTCTACTATACAGGATTCTGTGCGCTTTGCATAGAATGTTTTCTATAGGTTTATTAGAGAAAATTATCCTGCTCGAGGTAGGACGCAAGTTGCACCCCGCTCTCGATGAAGCCTGCTTTGCGCTTGCGGATGATGATCTGTGCAAGCGCAATGCGGCGATCGTAGTCGACCTGCCATTTGTGCAGTGAGAATGGGTCCTGCGGGGAGAGCCCGGTCTCGTCGGCGACGCTCCCTGCATAGACATTCGAAACGACATACTCACGTTGCCACGGCAAGGTGCTCACATCGTTGATCTCCATGCCGAAAAGCGGCGCGAAGACCTGATCCGGGTCCTGGTACTCTAAGGCGTACTCGATGGGGCTGAAGGGACGCTCGTCCAGGTGTACGTTGCGGACCTGAAGACCGTCGCCACGACGATAGCGCAGCCGGATCAGCGTCTTCGGAGCCAGGTTGAGCAACACGTCCTGTGCTTCGGCGAGAGTCGAGACCCTCGTCCCGGCAACGGAGGTAATCACGTCGTCTCGCTGCAGACCAATTCGCCCTGCCGGGGAGTTGGGCGCTACGTAGGTTACGGCAAGACCGTCGGCCGCTTCCCGGAGCGCCACGCCCAACCACGAGTGCGCAATCTCTCCTCCGTCGTACAGCTGCGGCACCAATTGACCGAGCCAGAAGGAGGCAATGGCGAAGTTCACCCCTTGGAACTGGGGCACACCGGCAAACACCACCCCCACCAGCTCGCCCGCGCCGTTGAGAAGCGGCCCGCCTGAGTTTCCCGGGTTGATCGGCACATCGACCTGCAACGCGTCGCCGACCTGCAAGAACCGGCGACCGGTGGCAGAGATGATTCCCGATGTAATGCTGTTGTCCAAGCCACCCGGAGAACCAATAGCCAACACCTCGGTTCCAGGTTCGAGCTTTCGAATGTCGGTAAAAGAGAATACGTGGGGCGGATCAATCTCGACCTTCAGGAGAGCGATGTCAAAGAGCCGATCGTATCCGACAACGCTTGCTGGAATGCGCGTGTCGGGACTGCCCGGCAACCTGACGAAGAGTCGGGAGTAGCCCTCGTACTCCGGATCTACCTCACTCTGAATAACGTGGTAGTTGGTGATGAGATAGCCCCGGGGATCGATGAAGAAACCGCTCCCGATCACGCGGTCAGGGACGCCTGCGCCCGATTCCATCCGGATTCCCCGGTTCACCCAGATGGTGACGGTCCCCGGAATGGCATCTTGGGGCGCTCGAAGTGGTCCCTCAAGCAAGGCTGGGTCCACCGCGGCGCTGGATGGACCGCTAGCAGCAGTGATCGTGCGCAAAGCCTCACGGTCGTTGAGGTCGCGGGCGTGTCCGATGAAGCGCTGAATCAACTCGCTACTCAGAAACGAATAGTCGGTAATCCGGGTGAACATGTGAAGGGCGCTCACCGTGTTACCTTGTGCTTCCAACTGGAGGGCCCAACTCAAATACAGCTGCTCGAAGCCGGGTGGCTCGGTGTCACCGCCGAGAGCGTGGAGCGACCTCAGGCGTCGTTCCGCCTCCCGGTAGTCCTTCCGAATGCGCGCCTCACGGTACAGCGCGGCAAGCTCCTCTCGGGCTTGGGCGTAGAGCTCATCCAGCTCTGCTGGTGCAAGCATCTCCTTAGCCTGAAGCTGCCCAATGCGCTCGATCGCACGCTCAGGGTCCCCTCGATCAATCGCATTTTGAAGGTTCTCCCGCAAAACCTCTGCGCGCTGTGGCTCGCCCGCGGAAGACGCGGGATTCGTGGCGCAACCGGCCATGACGCCCACAAGCGCGACCACGGCCCCGAGGACGAGCCGAATGCGGAAAGAGAATACCGAAGATTGTTGCGAGTTATACAGAAATGGCATGCGCGTTTCGCTCTACTCCCCGGCACCGGTGAATCTGCGTTCGAGCGTCTCCCGGCCGCGACGGAGCTCTTGTACATCTATTTCACCGTCACCGTTGAGATCCCAGGAAAAGACGCTCGTCTCGTCGTGACGCTCGGTGTACTCCGGTACACCGTCGCCATCACCATCCACTGCAATGTATCGCAGTTCCCCGCCCTCGTACTGCTCGCTGACTTCAAAAAACCCGTCGCCGTCCGCATCTCGTACACCGCTGACCGGGGAGCCTTGCTCAAACACAAGACGGTGATCGATCGCTCCGTCGCCGTCACGGTCGGCCGCTTGTCGCTCGATGCGACCGTTGCGAAGCCAGTCGGTGACCTCGCCGGAGTCTTCCCTCGAATGGAGGCGATAGCCGGCGTTGCGAAGCACCTCATCCGTGTACAAGGGCAAGGCTGCCGCCAACTCGACTCCCAGGGCCGCGTCGGGGATATCTGAGCCCCAGCCCACCTCGCGAGAGAGGATTTGCGCGTTCAGCGCCCCCGGGCGCACCTCGTAGTAGGTGCCGAAGGTTCGTGTTGTGAACTGCCGCAGCGTCGGAGATCGGACACTGCCGTCCATTGTCAGTGGTGGCGCGCCGGCACCGCCGACCCTTGTCTCTTCCACGAGCGCAATTTGCGCCACATCCGGGTAGTCCCCGTACCGTAAGGTGGCGTAGCCTCCGTTCTGCTGAATGGTCGCGGCAAGAGGAACGCGGCCGTCGAGCGTGATATCCGCCTCGGGCAGTCCGTCGGTGTCTGCGTCAACCATCCAACGCATGAGCTCGCCCCTGGCGAGCTCGTAGCGCGCCTCGATGAAGCCGTCGCGATTCTCGTCGCGATGCAGCACCCCGGTAATGTCCCGAAGCGTGGAGGCGAAGCTCTCCTTCGCTTCTCCAGCGGGAAGGGCCGCGTATACGCGCTCAATCAGTCCCTTGTCCCCTAGGCCCCCGAGCTCCTCGAAGCGCTGGAGCTCATCACCGGGCTCTTCGGTCACCTCGAGAATAAGGACGGACGCCACAGGATCGCTGCCGCCGAGAGAGAAGTACCGCTCTATCTCTGAACGGCGATCAGCCGGATTGTCGAGAGATGCGGCGTAGCGAAGGAGTAGCGAGCGATAGGCGGGCGTCTCTGCTTCGACGGCTCTCAGTCGTCGCACCAAAAGCGAATCCGGATCCGGCTCCTCGGACATGACGAATGAGAGCAGCTCGACACTGTCCGGAAAACGGTCGCGACCCGCTTGGACGGTGCGATTGGCCACGCCCGGTCTCCCGGCAAGCCGATACGCACGAGCGAGGGCGGCGTAGGCCCGAGCGCTTTGGTACGGTTCATCTCCCAAATTGTTCGTCAGAACGCCAACGGCACGCTCTCCGTGACCAATGCGAATCAGCAATTCCGCGAAATCGGTAGCAGCAGTAGAACGATTCAGTGCCTCGAATGTGTCGGCGGCCAGGGCCCGTTCAAAGTGGGATATGGACTCGCGGGTCCTCCACTGATCGCGGGCGGCAAGACGCGCCTTGAGAACGAGTAAGTCGGAGTGGTCCGGCGCAAAATCAAGGCCACGGTCCACGAAGGTCTCTGCCGCCGTGTAGCTCTCGCCCCCCTCGCTCCCGTACAGGTCAATGGCGGCATCTCGGTAGAGACGCGCCACGCTCTCCTGCGCGGCAAGAGGCCCCGCAGCCACACAGAGAAAACAGAGTATCAAGATTTTCACGCGAATTTCAGCTGTATCGTGGCGCCACACAGGGAGGCCCCTTTTCATGTGGTTTCGGGGGCGGGTCCACCCTCGGGAGTATTCGGATCATCTTCATCCGGCCGCATCGGTTTTGCCGGGAGGCCGAGAAGCTCGCGGACTTCCGCGTCGGTCAACGTTTCCCGTTCCACGAGCGTCTCCGTCATCTGAACCAGTTGGTCCCGATGCTCTTGGAGGATCCCCCGCGCCTCGCTAAGACACTCATTCAAGATGCGTGTTACCTCGCGATCGATCGCCTGTGCGGTATGCTCAGAGTAATCCTTGTGACGGGCGATCTCCTTGCCCAGGAATATCGGTTCATCCTCCTGTGCAAATGCAACCGGCCCCATATCGCTCATGCCCCAATCGGTGACCATGCGCCGCGCCAGATCCGTCGCCTGCTGGAGGTCATTCTGCGTACCCGTTGTGGTCTCGGAATAGAACATTTCCTCCGCAACGTAGCCGCCGTAGGCAATTTTAATTCTATCCACCAACCAGCCTTTACCGCGACTGTAGGCGTCCTTTTCCGGAAGCGACACAGCAAGACCCAGCGCGCGCCCCCGAGGCACGATTGTCACCTTATGCAGTGGATCGGCATTCTCCAGGTAGAAGTGCAGAAGCGCGTGGCCCGCCTCGTGGTAGGCCGTTTTGCGCTTGTCCTCGACCGACAACACCTTCGACTTGCGAGCCACGCCCATGAGGAGCTTGTCCCGAGCCTCCTCCAAGTCTTCCATCTCGACCATGTCCTTGCGCTTCCGCGCCGCGTAGAGCGCCGCCTCATTTACAAGGTTGGCCAAGTCGGCCCCGGAGCTGCCCGGCGTGGCCCGGGCAACCCGATGGAGGTCAACCGCCGGGTTGAGGGGGACCTTTCCGGCGTGGATCTTCAGGATAGCTTCCCGCTCTTCCAGATCCGGCATATCCACCACGACTTGACGGTCGAAACGCCCGGGCCGAAGGAGCGCCGGATCAAGCACATCGGGGCGGTTCGTCGCCGCAAGGATAATGACCCCGTCCTTGGTGTCGAAGCCGTCCATTTCGACAAGCATCTGGTTCAAGGTCTGCTCACGTTCGTCGTGTCCACCGCCGTAGCCTGCCCCCCGGGTACGACCAACGGCATCGAGCTCGTCAATGAAGAGGATGCACGGAGCGCTCTTTCGCCCCTGCTCAAAGAGGTCCCGAACTCGACTCGCGCCCACGCCGACGAACATCTCCACGAAGTCGGATCCGGACATATGGAAGAAGTTCACTCCGGCCTCGCCGGCGCACGCCTTTGCGAGAAGCGTCTTGCCGGTACCGGGCATGCCTACAAGAAGAACACCCTTCGGTATTCGCGCGCCGATCTTCGAGAAACGCGAGGGACTCTTGAGATACTCGACGACCTCTTCGAGCTCATACTTCGCCTCGACCTGCCCCGCCACCTCCGAGAAGGTCACCTTCTTCCCATCTTCAATGAACTTCTTCGCACGGCTCTTTCCGAAGGAGAATGCTCGACTGCCGCTCCCCTGCACCTGTCGGAACATGAACCAGATGAAGACAAAGGCGATGACCCAGGGCAACAGTTGCACGAACACTTGAAAGGGAGATACCGGCCGCGGCTGTCCGGAGAAGCGAACGCCCTGGTCGCTAAGCATGCGAACCAGAGCGTCGTCAAAGTAGGGAATGTTCGTCGTGAAGAGTCGCGTTTCTCCTACGCGATTCTTGAGCGTTCCTTGAATCTCGTACTGATCGAAGATCTGTACGGACTCCACTTCTCCGTCGGAGAGATACCCAAGGAATTGCGAATAGGGGATCTCCCTGCCGACGGGCGAATTGTCCGAGAGCAACAAGACTCCAAACATTGCGAGCACCCCGATCAGAAAGATCAGGGCGAAGCGGTTGTTGCGGAAGTTGAACCGCGGTCCACCGGGATCGTTTCCACCGCCGTTGCTACCGTTATTGTCGTTCCGACCGTTTTGATCCATCCGAAGATCTACCTTACTCCTGATTCACCCTAAAAATAACATTTTCAACTGACGCCTGACCATGCCGGACGTTGGAACGCAATACATCTTCAACTCCGGCGGCCGAAGCAAGGACGGCGACGACTCCGTAGCGATCCTCCACGATGGGTACGGATTCACGAAGCGCCCTCGGCACGCCGATATCGATGAGGATGCGCTTCACCGTTCGACGCCCACCCTCACGCTCGAGCACATCTCCGGGCCGCCTACTCCGCAGCACAACGGGCCCCAAGAGTCCTTCGGTGGACAAATGAACCTCGACATCGTGCCGCCTCACCCGGTACGCAATACTGATCCCCGGGTTGTGCTCCGGTTGCAGCTCTCTCACAAAGCAGAAGCCCGATAGATGGTGAGCCCCCTCGCTCTTCGACAAGGTAACTATCCCGCGGGTCAGTGTCACGGAAACTTCGAAGGCATTCGCCTTGAAGTCGTCGATTGACGAAAGGTTCTCGATGAGCAAGGGCGCAAGAAAGCGCTCGGATACCCTGCGCTGCGATCCGGTTTCAATCTCGTCGAAGGCGGCAATGAGCAGATGGAGACGCACATAGGGATGGACCTCCGCCAAGTCGGCAACGGCGGCGTTGAGACGCAGTCCCTCCTCGCTACGTTCTCGGTCCCAGGAGAAACGCTCGATCTCACGGTCCAAGAATGAGCGAAGCATCCGGCCGCGGCGTCTCGTTGCCTGCATGCGACTTCGTGCCTCGGGCTGAATCTCGGAGAGACGCGGGACAATGAGGGCGCGCACTCTGTTTCGCAGCGCGTCGAGCCCCGCGTTTGTCGCGTCGTCGGCGTATTCGAGGTCGAGGTCTTTCGCCGCCCGCATTATCTCTTCCTTCGAAATTGTCAGAAAGGGCCGCAGCACTCGACACGCGGTTTCCGCGTCCAGTGGACGATCCTCTGGAATGCCCGAGAACGAGGCGGGGTCTCCGCCGTTGAGAAGCCTCATGAGCAGCGTTTCGATCTGGTCATCCTCGTGGTGGCCAAGAAAGATTGCAGATGCGCCATAGTCGGATGCGACGCGAGCAAAGAAGGTGTAGCGCAGGCGCCGCGCTGCCGCCTCGAGTCCGCCTTCCGCCCGCGCCCGCCGTTCAATGAAGCCTGCAGGCACCGCATCCTCCACAAGCGTCGCGCCGAGACGCCGGGATAGCGTGCGGACGACTTCCGCGTCCGCCTCCGTCTCGTTTGGGCTGCGCAGATTGTGATTCAGGTGGCACGCGAGGAGGGGGCGGTTCTGGCGCAGCGCTTCGAGCGTCGTGGAAACGGCCCACAGGAGCACGGAACTGTCGGCCCCGCCGGAAACACCCACGCAGATGGGGGCCGGCGTCGCATCGCCTGGCGAGACGACATCTCCGAGTTGCCGGAGAGAGGCCGCCACCACGGCGAGAATGCGCTCAGTTGCTGCCGTTGACGCGTTGAATGAGCTCATCTACTGCAAGACGGGCAAAGAGCGGTACCAGCTCTGCGGCGCGCTCGGTCGTCGCGGCGAGCTTTCCCGCCTCGGATTCGGTGGGTTCTCCGAGGACATGGTCAACAATCTCCTGTCGACGGTCCCCGGCTCCGGCAGGATCGGCTGCAGGCCTGCCGATCCCAATGTAGAAACGAAGGTATTCCTCTGGATCGAGATGCTCCGCGATTGATGCGAGGCCGCGGTGGCCGCCACCGGCTCCCCCCCGCTTAACTCGAAAGGACCCCGGAGGCAAGTCTAGATTATCGCACACGACGACGGTGCGCTCCGGATGGTACTTGGCCAACAGGGCGGGCAGGACCTCTCCGGAGCGGTTCATGTAGGTGAGAGGCTTGGCCAACACGATGTTCGCGTCCTCCCCGCGCTCCGTGGCAACCGCATAGGAACGAAGAAGCGGTCGGCGGAAGCGCAGTCCTTGCACCTCCGCCCGTGCATCCACGACGTGGAATCCCACGTTGTGTCGCGTGGCGGCGTAGGCCGCTCCCGGATTTCCGAGACCCAGGACGAGAACGTCCAGGCTACTCCTCCTCGGATCCTTCGGAAGCTTCTCCTTCTTCGCCCTCGGCTCCCTCTTCGGCGAGCTCGCCTTCTTCGCCTTCGATCTCTTCCTCTTCCACTTCCTCGGGCTCCTCGCGGACCCACGTTACCTGAACGACAACCTGATCCTCGCTGGTGAGGAAGGTAACCCCTTCGGGGGCGGAAATGTCCGAAAGGTGAATTGCGTCACCGATTTGAAGCTCGCTGACGTCCACCGTGACGCCCTCGGGTATGTCCTTCGGGAGACATTCGATCTCGATTTCGTGGAGGGTTGTCTGAAGGACGCCGCCTTCCCGCTCGCCGGGAGCGTCGCCCTGGAGATGCACGGGAATTCGGGTGTGCAAAGTCTTGCCCGCTTCCACTTCGTAGAAGTCGACGTGAATGAGGTCGCCGGTTCGATTGTCGTCATCCCACGCCTTGATGAGGACCTCTCGCTCGTTCTTTCCTTCCTTGAGCGTCAACAGAGTGCTCTCGGTGACGTGGCGAAAGACCCGACCGAACTCAACGGCGTCGAGGGTGACGGGCGTCGGGTCGGTGTGACCGTAAATAATGGCGGGGATTTTGCCCGCACGACGCAGTCTGCCGACCGGTCCCTTCTTGAACTCCGTACGAGGTTCAGCGTGTACAATATGTTTTTCCATCTGTGTAACTCCTGAGCATTGACGCACTCACGTGCAAGGCTGGGACGGCAGGATTCGAACCTGCGCATGCCGGGATCAAAACCCGGTGGCTTGACCGCTTGCCTACGTCCCAACGGTAGATTTGCGTAGAAGGTAAAGTGGACAAAAACCTAGGGAATGTCAAGGGAGCTCGCTGTCCCTCGCAATGCACTTCTATCCGTGACGCTCCTGGAGTCGCTCGGCGGTCGGTTGCTCTTCCTCGAGACGTTCCGCGCCCGGGAAGGCATCTCCCTGCTCGAAGGCTGACAGGATGCGCGATTGCAGGGCGGTTCGAAAGTCCGAGTTGATAGGGTGCGCGACGTCCTTGTACTCACCGGTCTTCGTCCGCCGACTCGGCATTGCGATGAACGTCCCTCCCTTGCCCTGAATCACCTTCACGTTGTGCACCACGAAGCAGTCGTCGAAGGTCACGGTTACATAGGCCTTCAGCTTTCCTTCCGAGCCCACGTGTCGGATCCGGATATCTGTGATTTCCATACGGTCGCTCCTTCGACGCCCCGAAAGGCACCGCTGCAGCTCCTCCATTACGAGTCATGCGCCCGTCTGCTAACCGTTGTTCATCGTCGCGTGTCGCGCTGCAAAGCCGAAGTTGCGCAAAAATCCGGTTTTTATGTCGTATCCACACCGATTATAGCGGATCACCACCCACTGTCAAATCGCTTTTGCGCATCAGTATAATTGACAGGTAAGAGACCTCGTCCTATTGTTTGACGCATGATCGATGAAGATTTCGATGAGATCGATTCAGAAGACTACGATGACGTCGAGGAGCCTGACGGCGGCGCGTACGAAGTCGAAGAGGACTTCGATGAGTGGTACTCCGACCTCGCGGACGACACCGGGAACGACTACGAGTTGTTCGACGACTGATACACAATGTCACCGCCGAACCAGAGGTGCTCGAGGTCGTAGAATTCGCGCATCTCATCGGTCATGATGTGAACGACAACAAATCCGCAGTCTAAAAGGGTCCAGGGGTTTTCATCGTTGCGCTTGTGGCGGTTCAGGGGCGGTATTCCTTCGGCATGGAGGTACTCCTCCAGTTGTCGGTGTAGACCGCGAAGATGCCCCATACTGCTCGCCGTGGTAATGACGAAGTAGTCGGTGAATGACGCTGCTTCACCGACGTGAATGGCGACGGTGTTGTGGCCGCGGTGCTCGTCGAGCAGAGCAGCGATACGGTCTACGTGACTCTTGGTTTCACTGTCGGACATAGGTTCCATCAAAGTCTCTTCCCAGTATGATCGTGACATCGATCGGCGAGTCAAGCGGTTCGCTTTGAACTCGCGACGCACGGATAATCTCTGCAGCACGCCGCGCGTCTGCCGGATCGCCCTTTCGGTCAATGACCAGCGTGTGCTCATGGTCACTTCGGTCGGCGTTGTCGAACGAGACCACATCGAAGCCATAGCGCTGGTAGAGTTGCTTGGTCCGCTGAGCCAGACCGGTCACGCTCGTCCCGTTGAGGATCTCGACGGAGATCGTTGAAGGCTGCTGAACCACCTCTCCTTCCTGGCCCAGCGTGTCGACCACCTGTGACACGGTCTGCCGTAACCATCGGCCTTCAAAGTGGGGAAAGAGGAGCTCCTTCGTCTCGCCACCGGTGTCGACTTGCCGAAGATTACCCTGAACACGTCGCGTGACCACCTGTTCCGCGTCAACGCCTTCGTATAGGGCCACCAAGGCGCCGACCCCGCGCCGACCCAGATCTGTTTCGATAGCCCCAGAGACGTAGGGCAACACGTCTTCGTGGCGAAGCAACTCGGCACGCTCCCCGAGGGTGCGGAAAAGCGCTTGAGTGAGCTTCTGCGCCCTGGCGGCGCGCTCCGCGTAGCTTTCGCCCGGAAGCTCTGCCGAGGCGTACTGCACCGTCTTGGCACCGTCGAGAACGGCTCTGCCCGCCGGTAACCGAACCGGTTGAATGTCGCCCTCTTCATGAAAGGACTCGGTTATAAAGAGCTCGAGACCCTCGGCCAGATCAACTAGCTGCATCATGCCGTCCTTCGTGAGGGAGATGACAAAGGGGAGGTCAACGCCGAAGGTCTCCGCAACAGCCTGCCGATAGCCGTCCACGTCTCCCTGACTATAGAGGGTGTCAATTCGATCAATCCGATCGAGGTTTTCAATTACCACACCGAGATGACCCGGGACGTCGAACATGCCGAGCTTTTTGGTCCGCGTATCGAGTATGACAATTTGGCTGAAGTTCGCCTGGCCTCCGTCTTCCTGGACGAAGAGCACCGCCACGCGGTCGTGGCTCTCACGGTATTCGGTTATTGAGTCGGTCCGCACCTGTAGATAAATGATGACACCGACCGTTATAAGAATTGCGAGAATGGCAACAATAACAAAGATGCCGTAATCAATCTTGCGAGACTCAGTTGACATGCGCAGACACCTCTTCGTACATGGCTCGCGTCTCCGGCGCCATGGACAGGCCGCGAGACACCGCGTGATCGAGAACCTGCTTCACCATACCTTCCAAATTCTGGTCGAGCGCCGACAGGCGGAATGCTTCATCGGTATAGCTACGGTTCGGCTCAAGATAATCCGCGGCGTAGATCACCTTCGCCAAGTCGCAGAGACCGGCGTTGCCGGTTGTGTGCCACCGCACTGCTTGCAGAACCTCACGGTCACAGATGTGGTAGACGGAACGGAGTTGCGTTGCAGCCGCGGGCCCGTGACACAGCACCGGCGTCAATCGCTCCGTTTCCGTGAGCGGGAATGCCTCCATGTCCACCCAGGAGCAGAGCGTGCTCCGCTCCCATTCGCGACACAGGTCGTGGGTCCACGCTGCAAGCTCCGCCCGCAGTGGATCCACCCCAACCCGTCCCGCAATCTGCACCGCTACAGACCTCACGCCTTCAACGTGGCGACGCCGCTTCCCGGAAAGCTCGGCGGCAACGCGCTCTCGTATCCGCATGGTGACCACTTCAACTCGTGTACAGACAGTTCTCGACAATGTAGTCATGGACTCGTTCCAGCACGAGGTAACGGAACGCCCGCCCCTCCCGAACGCGCATCCGGATCTCCGAAGAGGAAACCGGCAGCGGCGAGTTGTCAATACGCTCGTACTGCGACAGGACGGAACTGCCGCCGGCTCTCGCAATTGCACCTTTCTCGCGCGTCGCCACAATGATATCGACTCGCGCGGCCAGCTCTTCTGCATTCTTCCAGGTATGGAAGTCGGCGACAAGGTCATCCCCAATGATCAGTCCGAGTTTATCCGTCACCGGGAGCTTCGACTCCAGGTACGCGACCGTGTCGATTGTGTAAGACACGCCGCCGCGATCGATCTCGTAGGTCTCGACGTCAAAGTCGTTTCTTCCCTCGATTGCAGAGCTGAGCATGGTGACCCGCGCCGCGTCGTCCGCCTCGGGGCGGCCGTCCTTGTGCGGGGGCTGGTACGCAGGCACAAAGATGATTCGCTCGTACCCGAGGTTGACCATTGCCTCTTCCGCAATAAAGAGGTGCCCAATGTGGATGGGATCGAAGGATCCCCCGAGCATGGCGACCCTCACGACGCGCTCCGCCTGTCCATTACAGCTTGAAATAGGACCTCGGCCAAGTGATCCACCGCTCTGGGGTCGTACATCGACACCGGAATTGGCTCCGTCCTCGACACCTCGGAGAGCGCGGCCAGATTCTCACGCCCTTCGACCAGATCCATCTTTGATCCGACAAGCATCCGATCCCGCTGCGCCAGCGACGGATCGTAGGAGGCCAACTCCTCTTCAAGGATGTGGTACGTCTCCCGCACTCCATCCTGAGAGCAGTCGATGATGAAGGCGATGATCGCCGCCCTCGAAATGTGCTTCAGGAACTGCAGTCCCAACCCTGCACCTGCGGAGGCTCCCTCAATGATTCCGGGAATGTCCGCGAGCACCACATCTTCGTCGTAGCGGCGGATCACGCCAAGCGAGGGAATCTTCGTCGTAAACGGGTAATCACCAACACGTGGATGAGCAGCGGTGAGCGCGCCGAGGAGACTGGACTTTCCCGCATTCGGAAGACCGACAAAGCCAACATCCGCAATCAGACTCAACTCTACGCGGACGCGGCGGCTACTCCCCTCCACTCCAGGCTGAGCAAAGCGCGGGCTTCGCCGTCGCGAGCTCTTGAAGTGGGAATTGCCCTTTCCACCGCGGCCTCCGTAAAGCAAGACGAAACGGTGCCCTGGGTCAACGAGATCGGCGAGTAGCTCTCCGCTCTCGATATCCTGGATCCGCGTCCCGGGAGGCACCGCGATCTCCGCGTCCGCTCCGTCGGCTCCGTGCTTGTGCGCACCGCCACCCGGTTGTCCGTTCTTGGCCTTGAAGTGCTGACCGTGGTAAAGGCTGCTGAGAGTCTTGAGGTTCTCTCGCACGAAGAAAACCACGTCTCCGCCGGCCCCGCCGTCGCCGCCGTCGGGACCGCCTTTCTGTACGTACTTTTCTCTGCGAAATGAGACAGCCCCCGCTCCACCGTTTCCGGAGGTCACGGTAATAACCGCCTCATCAACAAAGCTCTGCAACTACTCTGCGGCGGCCGGCGCAACGACACCGTCGGTATCGATGGAGACGTACTTCCGATCTTTCCGTGACAGAAATACCACTCTTCCCGCCTGCTTCGCGAAAAGCGTATCGTCGCGGCCCCTACCAACGTTGATACCGGGATGAAACTTCGTACCGCGTTGGCGAACAATGATCTCTCCGGCTTTCACGACCTGACCACCAAAGCGCTTGATACCAAGTCGTTTCGACTCTGAGTCTCGACCGTTCTTTGAGCTTCCGCCGCCCTTTTTATGTGCCATCTTCTATTCTCCTCCGTTCTTCCGTTCCAGCGCAACCGAGCCGGGGTACTCTTGCGATATATCGCCGATTCCCCGTTCAAGGTACTCCGCCATGACCCGAAGGCGTCGACCGTCCGCCAGCAGTCCGCGACGGACAGCGAATGAAAGCCGCCCCGGCCGGCCGGCATCACCGGTCACACCGTAGCGCCGATCCTCTGCGAGCAAGCGCCCCGTCGTTCGCAGCAACGTCGTTACGGCCGCGCATGCTGGATCCGTGCCGGGTATCCCGAGTCCTGCGTGCCCCCTCGCGTCCACCCCTAGCAGGCGGCCGCGCCGGTCGACCTCCAGGGTGACGTAAATCACGACCCCGTCGCAATCTCCTCGACACGAAGCACCGAATACTGCTGTTTGTGGCCGCGCTTTCGGGCGTATCCCTTCCGCTTCTTGTACTTGTAGACGACCACCTTCGGATCGCGAACGTGTTCCTGAACCACCGTCTTTACTTGAGCCCCCTTTACGAAGGGCGTGCCGACGTTGGTCTTGTCATCATCCCGGAGCATGAGGACCGAGTCAAAGACGACAACCTCACCGGCGTCCTGTCCGACCCGATCGACCTTGAGGGTTTTACCCTGCTCCGCCTTATACTGCTTTCCTTGAATTTCTACGAGTGCATACATAACCAATGTTCCTAAATCGCGAGAATGCGTAGCGCTATAGGTACCACGGTTGCACAGCGGCCGTCAACTGCCGGGATGTATCAACAGGAATTGAGGCTGTCCCGCAACCGGTCGCCTGAAAAAAAGACGCGAAGGAGAGATTCGGCCAAGTACTTGACAATGCAAAGTACTCTATAAGATCATACTTCCCGTGGAACCAACAGCTCAGAAACAGCTCGAAGTAATCTACCGCCAACTCGGACGAAGCAGCGGATTCACGGGCTTCACGCCGCAGTTTCTCCTCGCGGTTGCGGGCGGTGCCGCAATTGCGACGCTCGCGATTGTCGTAACACTCGGAGATGCGCCGCTGCAGACCGTGGCCACTGCATGGGTATGGGTTGCCGCGGTAATAGCGGTCCTCGTGTTTCTCATTGTCTTGCTGCCGGCGCTTCGATCCCAGTCCACCATTCGGCGGGAGGCGGCGCAAGCCACCGGTATCCAAATGGCGTTTCCCATTGGAGTAGGGGCGGTGGCGACTGCGGCGGTCATTGTGAATCATCCCACCGCAACCCCCTACCTGCCGGCCATGTGGTTGGCCGTATTCGGCCTCGGGATTTCGGCATTGTCGGGACTCATTCGGGAGCGAGTCGAGTACGTAGCGCTGTTCTATCTGGCTTCGGCAGTGGGCGCCTACTTCTTCACCCCCGAGATTGGCGCTCGCGGATGGCTGTTTGCCCTCGCTGTTGGCGTGCCCTTCACGGTGGGCCACCTCTTTACCGCGTGGATACTCCGGAGGCGCAGTGAGGATGCACTACCGGCGAGTCTGCGTGACGACGAGGAGACGTATCGATGAGCGAGGGACGCTACTCCTACCACACCTTGGATCCCCTCCTCCACGTACCGGCCCGGCTCAGCATTGTCTCCGCCCTGTACGCGAATCGAAATGGCCTCACCTTCGTGGAACTGCGAGAGCTCTGCGAACTGTCCGACGGAAACCTGAGCCGTCACCTGCAGAAGCTGGAAAGCGAGAGTGTAGTGGAGTCACAGAAGGACTTCGTGGACCGCATGCCGCAAACGACCGTCGCCATGACAGAGGAGGGGCGCAGCCGCTTTGAGCGATACGTCGAACGGCTGCGCACCATTGTCGAACACGACTTACCCGCCGACGCGCTCAACCACCCCCCAAACCTGGGCTTCATAGCCGGAGAGTAGATAGATGTCGAGACGCGAAACGCAACGGAACGTACCGAACCATATTGGTATCATCATGGATGGAAATGGTCGCTGGGCGACCATGCGTGGAATGCGCCGGTCCCAGGGACATCGAGAAGGCGTCCAAGCGGTCAAGCGCGTCATTCGAGAAGCTATTGCTCTTGGCGTTGACCACCTCACGGTCTACGCCTTCTCAACCGAGAACTGGCTCCGGGAGAAGGAAGAGGTATCCTTCCTCATGAAGCTTCTTGCCCACCACCTGCGAA
Organism: uncultured Spirochaetaceae bacterium; assembly: GCA_964413635.1. Lineage (GTDB taxonomy): Bacteria > Spirochaetota > Spirochaetia > DSM-27196 > PWMO01 > CAYFQV01. Next base: position 24,081 of record CAYPTH010000005.1, on the reverse strand, counting down.
ATGAGTACGACTTCTACCGGAAGAATGACGTCTGCGTGAGACACATTGGGAACCTCGACGGGCTGCCTCCGGAAGTGCAGCGTGAGATCACACGCGTCGTCGAAGACACGCGGGACAATCGGGCCATTACTCTGAATCTAGCGGTCAACTATGGCGGACGGGACGAGATCGTCCGCGCCGTTAACCGGTGGCTCGAGCACGACTCCTCCTCTGCCGATGACGAGAAGTCGATAGACGTTGCGGGACTTCGCGACCACCTGGACCTATCCGACGCGCCCGATCCCGACCTCATTATTCGCACCGGCGGTGAGAAGCGCCTCAGCAATTTTTTGCTGTGGGAGAGCGCCTACGCTGAGCTCTACTTCTCGGATCGATTGTGGCCGGAATGGGACGGTGCGGATCTCCGTGAGGCAGTTGAGGATTTCCGCAGGCGCGAGCGGAATTACGGCAGGACGCCGACGGCGGCCGGAGGCTCTCACACCGCGACACCGGACCACGTCGGCGCGGGCGCCGCGCCGGGACGGCGTGGCGCCCCCGGGGCGCAGGCGGCACCCGCGCGCGCCCCGGGTTTGCGCTCTTAGGGGAGTACCGTCTCTCCCATGAGGGAGCGGTCGACCTCGCGAGCGGCCGCCCTTCCCTCCTTGATTGCCCACACGACAAGGGATTGGCCTCGGCGGGCGTCACCGGCGGCAAATACGCCGGGGATTGACGTCGAGAATTGGTCGAAGTCCGCCTTGAAATTGCTCCTCGGGTCGAGCTCCATGCCGAGCTCCTCTGCAATGTCGGCTTCGGGACCGAGAAAGCCGAGGGCCAGAAGCGCCATTTCACACGGCCACTCCTGCTCCGTGCCGGGAATCTCTTTCATCTGCGGCCGTTCTCCCGGCTCCTTGTGCCATTCGACGCGAACGGTGCGAATGGCCTTGAGATTGCCGTCACCGTCGCCCACGAACTCCTTGGTGAGAATGCTGTACTCGCGGGGCTCCCGGCCAAAGATGGCCTCGGTTTCTTTGTGAGAGTAATCGAGCTTGTAGAGCCGGGGATAGGTGGGCCAGGGTGTTTCGACGGTTCGTGTCGACGCCGGACGAGACAGAAGCTCAAAGTTCACCACGCTCTTCGCACCGTGACGAAGCGCCGTTCCCAGGCAGTCCGCCCCGGTGTCGCCACCGCCAATGACTATGACGTTCTTGCCCTTCGCAGAGATGTAGTTTTCATCCGCATGGCGACTGTCCAAATAACTCTTGGTGTTGGCCTTGAGAAACTCCATGGCAAAATGAATGCCCTTCAGGTCGCGGCCCTCAACCGGCAAATTCCGCGGTCGCGTGGCCCCGCAGGTCAGCAGCACCGAATCGTAGTCTTCCACGAGCTTGGAGGCGGGCATGTCGTGACCCACCCACACTCCGGTCCGGAATTCGATGCCTTCCGCCGCCATTATGCCGTTCCGCCGCTCCACCAGATCCTTGTCCAGCTTCATGTTGGGAATGCCGTACATGAGCAATCCGCCAATGCGATCGTCCCGCTCAAAAACGGTAACGGCGTGTCCCGCCTGGTTTAGCTGGTCCGCCGCAGCCAAGCCCGCAGGACCGCTTCCCACAACGGCAACCCGCTTGCCGGTCCGGTATTCGGGCACGCGCGGTTCCATGAGGCCCTTATCGTAGGCGCGATCAATGATGGTCCGCTCGTTGTCCTTGATCGTGACCGCGGGCTCGTTGATACCCAAGACGCAGGCGCTTTCGCAGGGGGCGGGACATACGCGGCCGGTGTACTCCGGGAAGTTGTTGGTCTTCCGCAAGCGGAGGTACGCTTCATCCCACTTGTCGTGGTAGATCAGGTCGTTCCATTCGGGAATCAGGTTATCTACCGGACAGCCGTAGTTCGACTGACAGAAGGGCACACCACAGTCCATGCAGCGTGCGCCTTGCCGCTTGCGCTCCTCCTCGTCTGTGAGGTAGGCGAACTCATCAAAATCCTTCACGCGCGTCGCGGGATCACGTGTAGCGAGTTTCTTCTGCGGATATTCCATGAATCCAGTTGGCTTACCCATGGACAACCTCCTTTTCGCGCTCGGCGATCTTGCCCATTGCGGCTTTGAAGGCCGGGGAGATCACGCGGACGAACTCCTCGCGCCGATCTTCCCAGCCGGACAGGATGCGCTCGCCGACGGTGGAGCCGGTATACTCGACGTGCTCGCGTACCAGCCCGAGGATCGTCTCCTCATCATCGCCGTCGAGCCCCTCAATCTCAACGAGCTCGGGGTTGATCATTCCCGGAAGGTGCCCTTCAGGATCCCACACATACGCAATCCCGCCGGACATACCCGCCGCGAAGTTTCGCCCCGTGGGGCCAAGGATGACGGTGCGGCCGCCGGTCATGTACTCGCAGGCGTGGTCGCCGACGCCCTCAATGACCACGTGGGCGCCGGAATTCCGCACGCAGAAGCGCTCGGCCGCCATGCCGCGAAAGAACGCTTTTCCTTGGATCGCGCCGTAGAGGGCGACGTTCCCAATGATGATGTTCTCCTCCGGCACGAACTTTGCACCCTTCGGCGGATAGACAATGAGCTTGCCACCGGAGAGTCCCTTGCCGACATAGTCGTTGGAGTCACCTTCGAGCTCCAGGGTCACCCCACGCGCGAGCCACGCACCGAAGCTCTGCCCCGCCGAGCCGGTAAGCTTGACGTGAAGCGTGTCGTCGGGTAGCCCTAGGAAACCCCAGCGTTTCGTCAGGTGATGGCTCAGCATTGTCCCGGTCGCACGGTCGGTATTCCGGATGGGAAGATCGAGGCGCAAGGGATCCTTGTGCAAGAGCACGCGCTCGGCCAAATGGATGACCTTGCGGTCGAGGATTTCATCGATGCCGTGATCCTGAGGGATGCAGCAGATTACGCCGGTGTTGTCTTCTCCCGGCTCGGCCGATTGCAGCACCCGGGAAAGATCCACGTGCTTCGACTTCCAGTTCAGGACCGATGTGTCCGGCTCGAGCATGTCGACGCGGCCGACCATCTCGTCGAAGCGTCGGAAGCCGAGCTCCGCCATGATCTCTCGCACCTCTTCCGCAATGAAGTAGAATAAGGTCTCAACGTCGGCCGGGGACCCTACAAACTTCCGGCGCAAGGCCTCCTGCTGGGTCGCAATGCCCACGGGGCAGGTGTTCTTGTGGCACACGCGCATCATGATGCAACCCATTGCCACGAGGGCACCGGTTGAGAAGCCGCACTCCTCCGCCCCGAGCAGTGCGGCAATCACGACGTCCCGCCCGGTCTTGATCTGCCCGTCGGTTTGCACCACAACGCGACTTCTCAGGTCGTTCATCACGAGGGTCTGATGGGTCTCGGATAGACCGAGCTCCCAGGGCAGTCCTGCATGCTTGATGCCGGTGAGTGGACTCGCGCCGGTTCCGCCGTCGTGACCGGAAATCAATATGTGGTCGGCGTGCCCCTTGGCCACGCCGGCGGCAATCGTTCCAACTCCGACCTCGCTTACGAGCTTTACACTGACCCGGGCGGAGGGGTTGGAATTCTTCAAATCGAAGATGAGCTGCGCCAGGTCCTCAATGGAGTAGATGTCGTGGTGCGGCGGCGGGCTAATGAGTCCCACACCGGGAGTCGAGTAGCGGGTATCCGCAATGACATCAAAGACCTTTCGGCCCGGGAGCTCGCCGCCCTCACCGGGCTTGGCGCCTTGCGCCATCTTTATCTGCAGCTCGTTCGCCTCGGTGAGGTACTCGATCGTTACGCCGAAGCGCCCGGATGCCACCTGCTTAATGGCGCTGCGCTTGGAGTCGCCGTTCTCAAGGGGAAGGTAGCGCTCACGGCGCTCACCTCCCTCACCGGTGTTGGACTTGCCGCCAAGGCGATTCATCGCAACGGCCAAGGTCTCATGTGCCTCTTGGGAGATTGAGCCGAAGCTCATGGCGCCGGTGACGAAGCGCTGCACGATCTTGGATGCCGGCTCGACCTCGGAGAGCGCAATTGCTTCTCCTTTCTTGAACTTCAGGAGGCCGCGAATGGTCGCCTGTTTCTTGGAGCGCTCATCCTGATGAATGGAGAAGCGCTTGTAGGCGTCGCGGTCACGGTTTCGCACGGCGAATTGCAGATCCGCAATGGACTCCGGATCCCACATGTGTTTCTCGCCGTCGAAGCGCCACTGGTAATCCCCCGGGTTGTGCAGATCCGCACCGATTTGCTTGTTGCGTCCCGGGTAGCCGCTCCTGTGGCGCATCTCCGCCTCGGTCTGGAGGACGTCGAAGGTTGCCCCGGCAATTCGGGATGCACTCCCGGCAAAACAGGTGTCGACAACCTCCTCATGCAGCCCTATGATCTCGAAGATTTGAGCTCCCTTGTAGGAATCGAGGGTGGAAATCCCCATCTTACCGAAGACCTTCCGCATGCCCTTGGCCAGCGCCTTTAGCATGTGGTCCACCGCTTCCGCCTCGCTCGCGACACCTTCGAGGGAGCCGTCGTTGTAGAGGCGAGACAGCGCCTCGAAGGCCATGTAGGGATTGATGGCATCCGCACCATAGCCGATGAGCGTGCAGAAGTGGTGAACCTCCCGGGGCTCCGCCGTCTCCACTATGATCCCGATCTGGGTTCGCTTTGCCTGCCGCACCAGGTGGTGGTGCACGGCGCCGGTGGCAAGGAGTGCGGAAGCGGGAATACGGTCCGCACCGGCCGCCCGATCGGAGAGAACGACCAGGCTGTACCCCTCTTCGATCGCGGCCTCCGCCTCCTCGCTCACCCGATCGAGGCAGGCTCGAAGCGCGCCGGCGGCCGCACGGCCGGGGCGCTCGTGAATGGGATAGGTAATGTCGACGACTTTGCTCCGCCAGCCGCGGTGGTCCATCTCCTTGAGCTGCGCCAGCTCTCGATTCCGCAATATCGGGTGGTGAATCTGCAATCGGTGGCAGTGCTCGGGCGAGTGATCCAGGAGATTTTGTTCGGGACCAATGTAGGAGGAGATGCTCATGATGATGTCTTCCCGGATCGAGTCGATCGGCGGGTTGGTCACCTGCGCGAAGAGCTGCTTGAAGTAGTCGTAGATGAGGCGAGGACGCTCGGAGAGCACCGCCAAGGGGGCATCGTTCCCCATTGACCCGAGAGGTTCCTTGCTGTCAACCGCCATGGGCATCAGCAGAACGTTCACGTGCTCAAGGGTGTAGCCGAACATGCGCATCCGGTCGGACAGGGTCTGTTCGTCCAAACCAGGCACACTCGCCGGCGCAGGTAGATCTTCCAGGGTTATGCGCTGCTCGTTGAGCCATTGACGGTACGGATAGCGCGAGGCGATCGCGTTCTTCAGCTCAACGTCGTCAACAATGCGGCCCTCTTCGAAGTTCACCAAAAACATGCGCCCCGGCTTGAGGCGACCCTTGTACCGGATCCGCTCCGGCGGGATATCGAGAACCCCGACCTCGCTCGCCATAATGACCATGTCGTCGTGGGTAACGTAGTAGCGACTCGGACGTAGCCCGTTTCGGTCGAGGAGCGCCCCAATGACGTGGCCGTCCGTGAAGGAGATCGATGCCGGCCCGTCCCACGGCTCCATAAGAGTGCTCATGTACTCGTAGACGGCGCTGCCTAGATCGGGCATCTGCGCATGCTTCTGCCACGCCTCAGGCACCATCATCATGACCGCTTCCGGCAGCTCGCGTCCCGCCATGAGGAGGAGCTCGAGGACGTTGTCGAAGTTGCCTGAGTCGGAGGCGTCCGGCTCAATAACGGGAAAGGTCTTCTGAAGATCGTCGCCAAATAGCTCGCTCTCGAGCGTCCCCTCCCGGGCGCGCATCTTATTGATGTTGCCTTGGAGCGTGTTGATCTCTCCGTTGTGACTCATGAATCGCAATGGCTGTGCCCGGTCCCAACTCGGGAATGTGTTCGTCGAGAAGCGCGAGTGCACCATGGCGAGGTGACTGATGTAGGCGGAATCGCTCAAGTCCTTGAAGTAGTCGAACAGCTGCTCCGGCATGAGCATGCCCTTATACACAATGACACGGGTTGAGAGACTACAGGCGTAGAAGAACCCGTCCGGGTCGTGCTCGCTGCCGCGGAGCTCCTTCGTGAGTCGCTTGCGGATTACGTAGAGCTTCCGCTCAAAGGCATCCGGATCCACCCCGTCACCGGCGGAAATGAAGACCTGCCGCATGGCCGGCTCGCTGGCGCGCGCGCTGGGGCCAATCATACTGTTGTCCCGGGGGACGTCTCGCGCGCCAAGCATGCGTTGCCCCTCTTCCGTGATTACGCGCTCAATGTAGCCGAGAGACGCATTGAGGTACTCGGCTTGCGTCGGCAAGAAGAACAGGCCGGCGGCGTACTTGCCACGCTCAGGGAGGCTAACCCCGAGGTCATCCCGCATGACACGCTCGAGAAAGGCGTGGGGAAGCGAGGTCAACACCCCGGCGCCGTCGCCGGTGTTCTTGTCGCTGCCGACTGCGCCGCGGTGGGTCATGTTCAAGAGAACGGTCTTGGCATTTTCAATGATCGAATGGCTCTGTTCACCTTTTATGTGGGCAACGAAACCAACTCCGCAGTTTTCGTGTTCGAACTGTGGCGAGTAGAGGCCGCGCTGCGTGGGCCGTTGTCGTAGGGGCATAGCTGTCTCCTTCCTCCCGAAGGGAGTACCATTAGATTGCAAATACTGTGCCAGAATGAGCCGTATCAATCTAACTGGTCCACATACAACAAGTTGCCGGCGGGCGCTCGCTCGAGGCACGCCACACAGCGCCCGCAAGGCCCACCTTGTCCTACGCTGATGTAGGATTATTCTGCGGAATTCCTACGTTTTCGTAGGCAATGGCTACATGGATTTCAGAAACGGGATCCCTACCAAATTGAAGGCATTGTGGAGCACCTGGAGGAGCCCCCGGGTGAGCACCACGCGGGCATGGCGCAGTTGTACATCCTCACTCACCACAATTGGATGATCATGATAGTAGCGCGAAAAGGTCTTGGACAACTCGTAGAGATAGTTGGTGATCGCCGAGGGGTTCAGGCTCTCCGCAGCCTGCGACACCCGTTCCGGGAACTCGCCCATGAGACGAACCAGCTCCCACTCCTCCGACGCCTCGAGGAGCGCCAGGTCGGCGTCTTTCGGCTCGGGCAGCTCCTCGTCGGGCAGCCGAGCCAACATGCTCGAGATGCGCGCGCCCATGTATTGCAGATAGGGACCGGTATTGCCCTGGAAGGAGAGGGACTCTTCGGGATTGAAGATCATGTCTTTGTTGGGGCCGACCTGCAGGAGATAGTAGTGGAGAGCACCAATGGCAATCCGTTCGGCCGTCGTGTCCAGGTCGCCGACAATCTCCTCCCGCTTCTTCTCGTAGATCTCGTGCTTTGCCATGTCGCGCAACCGATCGACAAGGTCGTCGGCATCTACGACGGTGCCCTCCCTTGACTTCATTTTCCCCTCCGGGAGATTCACCATGCCGTAGGAGAGGTGATAGAGGGAGTCCGAAAAGGGCGCCTCGAGAAGCTTCAAGATGTGGAAGAGCACCGTGAAGTGGTATTTCTGCTCCGACCCGACGACGTAAATCAGCTCTTCAAAGGGCCAGTCACGATATCGCGCCAAGGCCGTGCCAATGTCCTGCGTCACGTACAGAGAGGTGCCGTCGCTGCGGAGCAGTACCTTTTTGTCGAGATCGATGCTTTCCAGATCGACCCAGACCGCACCCTCCTCGTCGCGATAGAATACGCCCTTCTCCACTCCTTTGAGCACCTCTTCGCGGCCGGCGCCGTAGGTTTCACTCTCGAAGTAGATTTGGTCGAAGGAGACGCCGGTGCGCGCGTAGGTCTCCTTGATGCCGTCAATCGCCCAGCGGTTCATTTTGGTCCAAAGCTCGAGAGTATCCTCATCGCCCTGCTCCCATTTCTTCAGGAGCGCGGAGGCCTCTTCTTTCGCATTCGGTTCCTCCTTGGCCAGCTCGTGAAACTTCACGTAGTAGTCGCCGACGAAATGGTCGGATTTCTTGCCGAGGCTATCCGGCGTCTCGCCCTGCCCGAAGCGCTGATAAGCCAGCATGGACTGGCAAATGTGCACACCCCGGTCGTTGATCAGGTTGACCTTCCGGACCTCCGCGCCGTTCGCCATGAGAATCCGGGAAATGCTCTCGCCGATTGCGTCGTTTCGCAAATGCCCGAGGTGGAGGGGCTTATTGGTGTTGGGACTCGAGAACTCGACCATTGTGCGTCTGCCGTCCAATCGCGAACCGCGGCCGTAGTTCCCGCCTTCGCTGAAGAGGGCGTCAAAGACATCCCGCGTATAGCTCGGCCTGTCCAGGAAGATGTTGACATAGGGGCCCTCGGCTACCGCGCGTCCCGGCGCCGACTCACCGCCGCCGCTCGCCGCGCCGGCCGCATTGACTTCCCCACCGAGGCGCGCAAGCACTTCCGCTGCGATTTTTGGCGGCGCGGTACGGAACACCCTGGCGAAGGGAAAGAGCGGAAAGCCGATGTCGCCAAGCTCGGCCCGGGGCGGGCGCTCGGGAATCAAGTTGTCTGCTGCGTCGTCCGGGAGCTCAATACCCTTCTCTTCCGCGAGGGCGGAGAGCGCCGATAGAATGTGCTGCTTCCACGTAGTACGGATGTCCTTCATGATCCTCGAATCCTCTTGAGTTCACAGCCAGGCAAGCATGTGGGTGTATTGCATGGGGCCATCGCGGCGAAATGAGCCGAAGGGTCCGCCGCACACCGTACAGTCGGTTACGACGCGGAGTCTGCCGAGCCCCAGCTTGCTCACACTAGCCTCATTCGCCGCCCGAAGGTCAAGATAGGGCGCATCTTCGCGTTGGACAACTGCCGTGGGCCCCCAAAGGGCGGCAAAGAGCCGCGCCCTCGCCTCATCCACCCGGTAGCAGCAGCTTCCAATGCACGGCCCCATAATGACGTCAAGATCCGCCGGACGAGAGCCAAAGTGCCGGTACATATGACGAATGGCCCGGATGAGAATTCCCGTCCCCTTCCATCCGGAGTGCAACAGCCCTCGTACGCCCCGAATCGGATCGTAGAGGAAGATCGGCATGCAGTCGGCAACGGTGACGCACAACGTCACATCAGCTGCGGTCACCATCCCGTCGCCAATGACGTGACCGTCTCCGGCCGAGCCAATGGTCGAGACGGACCGTGTATGGCGCTGGTCGAGTCGCGCATACGGACGCCATGCATGGTTCGCATCTAAGAATGTCCGCCGGCGTTCTCGCGCCGTCGCACTCCGGCCGCCATAATCCCCGGCGGCAAGCAGTGATATTTGTGCCGGAATGGAAAACGGTAACGCAATCCTCTGCGCGTCCGGAGGCGGCGAAAGACAGTGGACCGAAATCACGCGCTACGCTCGAATGGATACCGGATCGAAGGCGCTGCTTTGACTCTGCGCACGCTCGAGATCATAGAGCTGGCTCAGGGTCTCAGCAGCCGACTGGCAAAGCTGTAGTGCATGTTCGAGCGAGGCCGAATAGCTGCGATTGTGGCGCCCTCCAATGTCACGGATGTTGGATAACGTGTCGTAGCGGCCGCCCACCTCCCCAAAGAGTACGCCGTTGAGAATCTTGGTCAAGCTATTGAAGGAGCTTGTTGCACTCTTGATCAAGCTCTCTGCGTGTTCATCGATCTGAGAGATGATGTCTTGACGCTTTCGCCGCTTTACCGGAAGAGCAGTGAGCTCCTGATCAATGTCGTGAAGCGCGCGGCCCAGGTCGCCCTGCAGGGAGACACGGGTTCGAAAGCCGTCGATCTTATCCACGAGGTGCGCGAGAGACGTGTAAGCCTCACTGAACTCCGCTCGATTGTCGTCCTTATAGAACTCCCCCTCAATGTAGAGCGTCTTCAAGGGTGGAAAGATCTCGTTTTGCCATACGTGCTGCAGGAGCGCTCGGAGTAGAGCCAAGGAGAGCGCGTGGCGCCCATCCTCACCGCTTTCGCTCTTGGGGTACTCGGGAACCGGCGATATCCGTGCGGACCCTGTCAGCTCTTCGGCGTCACGCACAAGGGCTTCCTTCCGGCGGTGATACTTGTAGCTTCGGTACGCCTCGTCAGCCCGTTCCCGCCAGAACCGCCGCACAATGGCAATCCACTCTTCTCCGCCCTGCAGCGGCGGCGCAGTGAAGTTCACGTCCTCCAAGATATAGCGGCTCAGGTCGAGGAAGGGGACCTTACCCGGAACCTGTTGCAGCGTCCCAAGATGGTCGGCGGCCTTCTTGAGACGCTCCCCGAGAATCATGTCGTCCACGGTGTCGGTGAACTCGTATCCTTGATGAAAGAGGATGAGCGCCTCCAAACAGGCGGGCGAAGGTGTCACGCCCAGACTGCGCGCGATTGGGGCCAGCTGCGGGAAGGGCTCGCGCATGTTGAGCAATGAAGCTTGGAGCTCGCCCGCCTCCGTTGTTGGGCGAAATGGATTGAGAAGCTTCTCAAAGGGGAAGAAACCGAGCTTTCCCATGACATCGAGGAAGCGATTTCCCCGGCGCATGCGGTAGCGTAAAGAGTCCGGAACGTTGTTGAGCGCCGACTCGACGTTACTCACCATCCGGTGGCGAATCTGCGTGTCCGGATTGTCACTTCCGGCTTCATCGACTTTCGCCGGATCAATCCCACGCTCCAGGGCTGCATGGACGTCTGGAGCTTCCAGAGCCAGCAAAAAGGAGAGGAACATCGGCCGCTCCTTTCCACCTGCACGCCCGATCATACCGGCGAAGAACTGCGCGCTGTTCCTGAGCTTCAACAAGAGGTCGTACATGGACGTGAGCATGACCCCAGCGCGGAAATCAACCAGCCCCGGATAGTTCTTGCCAATGTGGGTCGCAATGCGACGGATCAACAGCTCCTGAACCAGCTCCTCCCGCGGTTTTCCCGTCAAGACGAATTGAATGAACACAATGAGTTTCCGCAGCACCGGAAGAGAGCGGTAGACTTCGTCGAGGTCTACGGGGCCACTTTCCTCATCGTCCTCAAAGGACACGGTTTGTTCCTCGAGAGTCACCGTACGCTGGATCTTCTCCAGCATCTCCCGGCGCTCTTCTCTCGATAGCGCGGTGACGAGCTTCTCGAAAACCGTATCTTCCGCCATATGGCAAAAAAGTGTAGCAGGTTGGGTAGCCGGTCACAAGCGACTGTCTCGGAGGTGGGCCTTTCCCCGGGCCGGTGGTGGCGGGGACAGATACCTTGTCCGCCCTGCCTCGGGCCCCCAGACCGGCGGGCGCCTTTAGCGCGCGCCGGCCTGTGTCCCGGTCGCGGGCGCGTTCACCTCTCACGCCGCCACCGGCCCGAGACCTGCCCATCTCCGCGCGTGGGGGGCACCGCTCCACCGCCGGGCCGGTGGTGGCGGGGACAGATACCTTGTCCGCCCTGCCTCGGGCCCCCAG